>DASTFJ010000143.1:0-15065 GCA_035708745.1 Thermomicrobiales bacterium
TGTGCCGGGTCCGGTATTGGTGCTCGGCTATGCCAATGGGTATGTCGGGTATCTGGTGGACGACGCCGCGCACGCCGCCGGAACCTATGAGGCGCTTGCCAGTCCGTTCGCCTCGGGGGCGGGAGACGTTGTGGCGAACGCCTCCATCGATGCCATGAGCAGCATTGGCAATGCTGCGACGGGCGCCACACCGACCTAGTGCAAAACCTCGGGATTTGTGTCAGAAATCGTCGGTTTTTTTCGCGGCGTCTGTTTCACCAGGGTTTGCGAAGAATTGTTACTCAGCTTTGCGCAGTTTCCTGGTTTTCACCAAGATATTATGTCTCCTTCGGCAGGGCAAGGCGTCCAGCACTACGCCGCTGAGGCATCACTCACCCGGTCGTAGAACATGCCACGGAGTGCATGCTCCTACGACCGGGTGAGCTTGCGGACACGGGAGGGCACAGTGGCCCTTCGCTACGACCGATGCGGCCCGGCGTGACGACGGTAGGTGGCAGTCAGGACGCGACCGGGGTTCCCTCCGGGTAGGGCGCCCATGCGCCGGCCCCGACCAGGGCGACCGAGATGTTGATCTTGTCGTTTAGCACCCCGGTGTCTTCGGTGAAGGTGGCAGTGCCAGAGACGCCGGAATCGCCGACCGGTTCCAGACCGATGATGAGACGGTCGTGCTGCCAGAAGTTGTCGGCCTTTTGCACCACCCCGCCGATCTCGCCGCAGGCCACCACGCCGCCGGTCTCGGCATCGCGGATGACGACGGAGGTCGCGCGGCCACCGAGGAGCTGGCCGAAATTGAGATCGTCCAGGGTGCCTTCGCCGTAGTCCACCGGCACGGCGCCCAGCGCGCCAACCGCTTCGTCGCCACCGCCCCAGGGCGCGAGGGTGCCCGGTCCGGCGCCGTTATAGCCACTACCGGAAAGATCGAAGGCTACTGCGCCGCTGAGCTGATCGCAATTGCCGCTATAGATGGCGAAATCGCTGACCGGCGCCACCTCGGAGACCAGCAGCGGCGGAATCTTGCGGGTGGTGGCCGCGCCGGTGACGAGATCGACCGCCACCTCGATGGCATCGAGATCGCCATTCGCAATCGATCCGACCGCGTAGACGCTATAGACGGTGTCGCCATCGAAGAGCGATTCGCCCAGATCGATGGACGGCAACCCCGCTTCGGGCACATCGAGCAACACGCGGTACAGCCCGGCGGTTTTTTCGACATAGCTGGTGACATGCGGATAGGTGACATCCGAGAAGATCCGCTCGGCAATATCGCCACCGATGACCGAGACATTCACCGCCGGGGCGTCGGGTACGGCATGGATGGCGCGCACGCGGGTGTTTTGCAGGGGCGTGCCCTCCGCGCCGGGCGGCAGCGGAGCCAGATCGACTGCATTGACCAGGAGCTGCAGATCGTCGCTCGGTCCGATCACGGCCAGCTCATAGGCCGTTCCCGGTTCGGTCTGCGCGTTATCGACCGTCACGACCGCGCTAGCGAGGGCGCCTCCCGCCGGAACGAGGGCGAAATCGTGCGTGCCGGCCGGCAAGGCGAAATAGCCGCTGACATTGGTGAAGCTGAGATTGCGGACGGCTTCGAGCCCATCGATATAGAGATCGAGATCACCGGCGGCCCTGGAGGCCTGAATGAGAATCAGGCAGGTATCGTCCGGCGCGCCGATCTGCATGAGGGTGGCGCAATCGCTCGCCGCCGTGGGAGAGGCCACTGGAGACGCGGCCGCGGGAGTGGCATCCTGCGCCACCGCGCCCATCGACGAACCGAGCACCAGTGTCAGCGACACCAATGCCAATGTCAGTGACGCCGCCAGCAGAGCGGCCATACTCCCGCGTGTCTTCATGATCTTGCCTTCCGTACCAAGCAACGGTCCGAGATGTTTGTGCCGCGCGGGGCTATCGCCGCCGCTGGGCACGCATGGAAAACCAGTGGATCAACCAGCCGATCACCAATCCGATCGCCAGAAAGGCGATCATGATCAGCGAGAGCGGCACCTCCGAGGTGCGGAAGACCCAATCGACTTGCACCCGCTCGAAGTTGCTGATGATGAATATCGTGGCGATGACCACCAGCACGATCAGCACGATCCACCGGATCACCCGGTAACCGGCATTGACCGTTTCTTTGGCACGCACCGATACCGGGCGCTTGTCCGGCTCCGGTTTGCGCTCGACTGGGACGAGCTGCGGTTGCTGCTCGCCAGGCTGGCGTGGCTCGCTGGGGGGTTGTTCGGTCATCGCGTGGTGTCCTGCTCCTCGTCGTTCGCCAGATGCGAATGCACATGCGGGTGGCGGGGCTGCCAATCGATATCGTTCTGATGCTTGCGTTGCTGAATGACCGCGCGCATGGATTCTCCCCGCTCGATCGAGAGATTGGCAAGCTCGTCGCGCAACACGAGATCGTAAACCGATTCATCGACTGCGCCGGGCGAGCGCATCAGCTCATGCTCGATCGCGGCCGCCCGCGCGATGACCTGGGAGGCCACCGGGGTCGTGATCATGAGAATACCAGCGATCAGGATGACCCGGGCAATAATCTCCCATTCGTTGGTGACGATGGACGCCAGCGCGAAGCCGATCGTGCCGAGGAAGACGGCTTTGCTGGCAGCGTGCATCTTGGTATAGACGTCCGGCATGCGCATGATGCCGATGACGCCCAGGGTCATGATGAACACGCCCAGCACCACCAGCGCATCGGCGATGTAGGGTCCGATATTGCCGCCCATCAGAAAATCTCTCCTTCGCTGTGATAGCGCGCGGCGGCGATGGTGGCCAGGAACGAGAGCAGCGAGAGCACCAGCGCCGCATCCAGGTAGTAGCCCACCTTGCGGGCATCGGAATAGAGGATCAACAACGCGACCAGCAGGAGCGTGACCATATCGAGCGCCAGCACCCGCGCCAGTGACGAGCGCGCCCGCACCACGGTCAGCAGGCTGACGCAGAGCAACACCGCCATCCAGAGGGCCGCGGCTCGAAAGACGATCTCATGCATGGGTGCCTCCCATTGGGTCCTGAGTCCGGAGCCCGGAGTCCTGAGACGAACGGAGAGTCAGGAGTTGGGCTTGAGGGGTTCGGGCAAACGGCCCTGGATTGGGAGTCTGAGGTCCAGAGTCCGGAGCGTGTCCGTCAACCTCACCATTTCCTATTTCCCATTTCCTATTTCCGTATGCTCCAGTCATTACGGAAACACCTTCCGTTGGTAGCGGTCGTAGAGTGCTTGCATATCGGCGCGGACCTGGTCGGGGTCGCTGGCGTCGATGACATGCACCAGCATCATGTGGCGGTCCCAATCGACATCGAGCACGATCGAGCCCGGGGCCAGCGAGGTCGTGATGCCGGTAATCATTACCCCGAATTTGCTCCGCTCCCCGATCGGCACCGCCACGATGCCGGGATGGTCCAGCTTGCGGATCCCCATGACGATCAGCGCCACCCGCACCGAGCCGACCAGGATTTCCCAGACCGTGATGCCGACGAAGGGAATGAAGTGCATGGCACGCGAGAGCACGGCAAGGTTCCCATTGGGGGGATAGCCCTGGATCGCCGGCACCGCCCCGCGGAAGACTGCCAGCACGAGCGTGCCGAGCAGGGCGCCGATGACCATATCCCACGGCGCGAAGCTCGCCAACGTCAGGCAAAAGACCGCCGTCAGCAGCAGAATCACAAAGGCGACGCGGATCATGGGGCTACCAACGTAAAGCTCTGCCCGGCCTGCTCGCTCACCCAGAGCACCGGCTCCGGCCAGATGCCGATCAGCAGTGTGATCACCGCCAGCACGACGACCACCGCGCGCACCGCGGCCGGACTGGGAACGACATTGGCCGATTCGGCCACCTCCGGCGTCATGAACCGGCGCTGATAGCTCTGGAACATGTACACAAAGGAAAGGACGCTGCCGACCACGACCAGCGCGATGACGACCCAATTGTCCTCCTCGGCCGCCACCCGGAAGAGCCCCGCCTTCCCCAGGTAGCCGCCGGCCGGTGGGACGCCGGCCACGCTGAACGCCCCGATGGCGAACGCGAATCCCGCCAGCCAGCCGCGCAGATTTTCCGAGAGGAAGAGCAGCGTTTTGTTGACGGAGTTGACGATAGCGAAGAGCACCGCGGCGCCAAAACCAGCCGGACCGCCGATCGCCAGCGCGACCAGGATGAACCCGACTTGCCCGATCGAGGAATAGGCCACCACTTCGGCGACCGACCGGCGTGAGATCGCCTGCAGCGATCCGTAGATGATCGAGATCACCCCCAGCGCGAAGAACATGGGCGCGGCAGTGCGCAGCTCGTCGGGCAACATGCCGCCACCCCAGCGCAGCAACCCATAGCTGCCGATATTGGCGACCGCTCCGCTCAGAATAGCGGCTACCGCCGGGCGGGTGCCGGTATAGACGGCAGGCAGCCAGAAGTGGAAGGGGAAGATACCGAGCTTGATGCCGAAGGCGGTGAAGATGAGCACCGCGCTCAGGATGACCGATTCTGGCGTGAGCAATGCCACCCGCTCGGCAATGCCGGCCATATCGAGCCGGCCGGTTTGGTGATAGAGCGAGGCGATGCCCATCAGGAAAAAGGCCGACCCGAGCAGATTCACGATGGCGAAGATGGTGGCCGAGCGGAGCTGGCGTCCTTCGTCACCATAACCGGTCAGCACGTAGGACGAGATCATGGCGATCTCGAAGAAGACGTAGAAATTGAAGGCGTCGGCGGTGAGGAAGACGCCGGTCAGACCCGCGCCGAGCAGCAACACCAGCGCCGGGAACGATTGCGACCGCACGCCGCTGGCGACTTCGAAGATCAGCGCCGCCAGCAGCACACCCAGCGACAGCAGCGTAAAGGTGACGCCGAGCATATCGGCGGTCAATCCGATCCCGACCCCGGCCGGCCAGTTGCCCGCCACCATCGTTTGCGGGCCCTCGCTGCGGACCTTTGCGCCCAATGCCGCCACGGCCACGATCGCGGCGATCAGGGCGACGACCGCGATCAGTCCGATGCGCTTGCGCCGGCCGTCGAGAATCGCCAGCGCGACGCCGGAGAACCAGAGGATGCCGAGGCCGAGCACGATCAGCATGCACGCCTCCCCGCTCGTTTGGCGTAGCGAGGGATCTCCGCGTCCTGCGATCGCTCGTTTCCCCCTTTGTCATTCTGAGCGAAGCGAAGAATCTCTCTCGTCGGGCGCTCGGGAACACCAATTCGCGCCCCGGAATCCCACGGTTGAACCCCTGGGCCGACACCCTTTGGATGCGGCGACGCGGGTCTTCCACCACAAACGGGGTTCATCGTGTAGCTCGCTGCGGCGAGGAGATCCTTCGCGTTGCTCAGGATGACAGGGGGTGTGGTTCGCACCGAAGGCGTGGCTACAGGCAACGAGAGGTCCCTCCACTTCGGTCGGGACGACGATGGAGTCCGGTGACGCGCGCCCATCATCCCGCGCCTGCGCTTTCGGGCTGGGTGCTGCCTGCCGCCTGCCGCGTGCTGTCATCGCCGTCTTCCCGGTCTTCGAGCACCCCGATGCCCGGCTCGGGGGGAACCTGCTGCTCTTCGAGCTGGACCAGCCGTTCCTCGAAATCGGAAAGATGCTCGATATCGACCGAGCGATGCGCCACATAGACCCGGTAGATCAGACTGATCAGCAACGCGGAGACCCCGAAGCTGATGACAATGGCGGTCAGCACCATCGCCTGCACGACCGGGTCGCTGATCTTCTCGCCCGGAACCAGCGGATAGATCGGCTCGGTGCCGCGCGAAAGCCCCGACACCATGATGAAGAGATTGACCGAATGCGAGATGAGCATCGTGCCGCCCACGACCTTGATGAAATCGTGCTGCAACAGCAGATACGATCCGGCCGCGAAGAGAATGCCGACGGCGAGCGCAGCGATCAGGGTCACGACCGCTCCCTCCGGGTGGCATGGGCCAGCAGGTCGAAGACCCCGATGCAAACGCCCATCACCAGCAGAAAGACCCCGATATCGAAGAGAAACGGCGTGGTCAGCTCCAGCGAGCCGAGATGCACGGCGTGACGATCGGGTCCGGGATAGTGGGTCATGATCGGCTGACCGCGCAGCGCCGGCACAAAGGCGACCGACAGGGCAATGAGCAACCCGGCCATCGCGATCTGGCGGGCATACCGCACCGGCCGCAGCTTCTCGGCGGTGGCGGTGCCGTAGGTCACGTATTGCATGATGACGCCCAGCGCCGCGATCACCCCGGCGCTGAAGCCGTCGCCCGAGTCGGAATAACCCTTGATCAGGATGGCGAACGCGACCATCCAGGTGGGAAGAAGGAGGAGGCGCGCGGCTTGGCGGGCCATACCGTTGTTCATCGCACGCGTCTCCGGCGGATGAAGGTGGCGATGCCCAGGAAGGCGATGCCGATCACGGTAATCTCGCCCATGGTGTCGAGTCCGCGGAAATCGGCCAGGATCACGGTCACGATGGCGTCACCGTGTGCGCTGGGGGTGAGGTCGATGTAGTCCTCGAAAATGCTATCGACCGGCGCCGGCCGGGAGAGCACGCCCCAGGCCACCAGAAAGGCGAGTAACCCACCAAAGGTCGCCAGCACGGAATCGCGCATCCGGTGCCGGTGTCCGACCTCCTGTGGCTCGTCGGACGGCACCACATCGGCATGTTCGACATTGCGCGGGATCAACCCAAGGAAGGCGAAGAAGAGCACGCCGAAAAGGGTTTCCACCAGCACCGCCACCAACGCCACATCGGGCGCGCGCAGCAACGCGAACACCACCGAGAGCCCGAAACCGACCCCGGAGAGCGCCAGCGCCATCGAGAAATGATCGCGGGGGATCGCCGCGGCCACACCCGCGATCGCCACGACCGCCAGCATCATGATCAGCGGCCAATCGTCCCGGCGCACATGGCCGACCTCGAAGGAGCTATCGGCATTCGTGAAGATGAGGGTGATCACCACCATCAGGGCAGCCGGGGCGAGCACGGTTGCCACGCGGCTGCGCAGATCGCGCACCTCGATCCAGTGGATCCGATCCGAAATCTCGTTCAGCTCGAGCACACTGCCGCGGTAGAGCCGCTCGGGCCCGACCCGTTTTCCGAAGTCGGAAACGATCTCGACCCGCTCGAGCCAGAATCGCCGGCTGAGGAAGAGGAGCAGACCGCCGCCAATGGCGCAGAGCGCCATGGCGTTTTCGACCGTCCATTTCAGATGATAGGCAGGGTGGAGGGCATCGTCGCTGCGCAGGGCGACCTGGCCCGCATTCGAGGCGACCCTGGCGAACGGCTCCGGCCAGAGACCGCCGATCAGCGAAATCGCACCCAGCACCGCAATCGGCGCGACCAGGGGAACGGGAACCGGCTTCACCGAGCCGATCATCGGTCCGCCGAAGATCCCCCACCAAAAACGAGTGAGATAGGAAAAAGTCATCATCGCGGCGCCCACCGCGATCACCTGCGTCAACCGGCCGTGATGCGCGGCGGCTTCGAAGAAATACTCGTCCTTGAAGAAGCCCATGGTCAGGGGAATCGCCGCCAGCGAGGCCGCCGCCAGCCCGCTGGCGATCGCCAGTACCGGCATGGCGCGGCGCAACCCACCGACATTGGACAGTTCTCTGGCGCCGGTTGCTTCGGTGACGGCGCCGGCGGTTAGAAAGAGCGCGCTCTTGCCGAGTCCGTGTGCGATGACCGCGAACATCGCCCCGAACACCCCGGCTTTCCCCCCGAGGCCGAACATCGTTACGATATATCCATACTGTGCAATCGTAGAATACGCCAGGAGCTGTTTCATATTGTCGCGGGTGAGCGCCAGCAAGCCGCCAGTGAGCATCGAGGCGATGCCCACCACGATCAGCGCGTCGAGCAGCCAGGCCCGCAGCTCCACCAGCGGGTAGAACCGTCCGATCAAAAAGACGCCGGCTGCCACCATGGCCGCGGAATGCAGATAGGCCGACACCGGGGTGGGCGCGGCCATCGCGCGCGGCAACCAGAAATGCAGCGGCGCCTGCGCGCTCTTGGCGAGTGCCGCGATGACGATCAGCACGATGGCGATATCGAATTCATAGTTGGGCGTGATCGTCTCGATCAGCGTAGGGAGCTGAAATGAGCCGTATTCGGCATCGAGCATCAGCGCCCCGATCAGGAAGCCGACCGCGGTGATGCACGTCACGGTCAGCGCCATGAAGGCGGACACGCGAGCTTCTCGCTTTTGGGAATCGAAGCCGATCAGGTAATAGGACGCAATGGCGGTCAGATCCCAGAAGAGGAAGATGAGCATCAGATCCTGCGCCATCACCAGACCGGTCATCGCGCCCATGAAGAGCAGGATGAAGGCGAAGAAGCGCGTCTGGTCCGCCTCGGCGCGGTGCTCGTGATGGAGGTGGATGGGAATGTAGACGCTCGAATAGACGATGACCGCCAGCCCGATGCCGGTGGCCAGCAGGGCGAAGAGCACTGCAATGCCATCCGCCTCGAAATGCAGGCGCAGCCCCCAGGCAGGCGCCCATTCCTTATCGATGATTGGGCCAGGCTGGAACGCATTGTAGAGTGCCGCCGCAAAGGCGATGGCGCTGGTGACGATGGCGACCGGGCGGGTAAGCGAGGAGCGCGCGACGCCGAACGCCGCGGTGAACGGAGCGGCGAAGAGCGCGGCCAGCAGCAGGAACACGGTGGCGTTCATCTGGCTACCGATCTGGTCGGATGGTGCGCATCGAGCGGCGTTGCTCCATTCGTCGGGCTACGTGGAACCGGCGACGCCTGATAGAGTCATCAGGGGCGTCGCGCTCCCGGCGCGGGTATAAACGTCGTTTGGCGCAAATGGGACGGTGTCCCGGCGGCACACCGTATTCTATCCCGGAATGGGGCTGGTGCCCGGGCAACAGGCAATGGGCAAAAGGCAATAGTGCGCGGCAACTGGCAAGCGGCATAGCGCAGGACCTTCGTGTTCTGCTGGAACGAAGAACCGCCTTCTCCATTCCGGCAATCAATTCACAACAGGATGATCGATTCCATGAGCACAACCAATCCCGACCACGATATCGCCGAGCAGCACCACCATCACGCCGCGTCCTACGAATTGGACAAAGCCAAGATCCTGGCCCGGCTGAAGCGGCTGGAAGGCCAGGTGCGCGGGGTGCACAAGATGGTGGAGGAGGACAAGTACTGCGTGGATGTGCTGACGCAGATCTCGGCTATCGTCGCCGGTCTGCGCGCCACCGGTCTGCTGGTGCTGGAAGACCACATCCGCGGGTGCGTCATCAACGGCGATCCTGCGGACCAGGAAGCCATCCTCGACGAGCTCATGAGCGCCATCGAGCGGTTCAACCGGAGTGTGAGCTAGTCCTGAGCCCTGAGACGATCGTAGCGGGGGAGTCTCTGCCCTCTCGTCGTCATTCGAGTGGAGCACGATGGACCGAACGGTCGAACAATTGACGGCGCGGGTTGCGGCGAATCCGTTCGACGGCGAGGCGCAGGCGGAGCTGGCGCGACGGCGATTTGCCGCGGGCGATGTTGCCGCGGCTCGGGAGCTGGCGGAAGCCGCGGCCGAGCTGGGCGCCGGTGAATTCGGGGAGTTGCTCTTGCTGGCTGCCCGCTGCGCCGGGCGGCTGGGACAGATCGAGGAGGCGCGCAATCTGCTGGTCGACGCGATGGCGGCGAAGTTGCGCGATCTGGAGCTGCCACGCACCGATCCGGACTTCGCCGAGCTACGCGCCGATCCGGCCATCCGGCAGCTCCTTGGCATAGCCGACGAACCGCTCGACCGCGATGCCGGTTGGCGGTTCGACTTGGCGTTCTTCGCGCAGGAGGTCCGGCGGCGGGCGGTCGATCCCTTCGGCCTCATCCGCGAGGAGGACTACGACAGCGCGGTCAGGTGGTTGGAGCATCATCTGCCGGCGCTGAGCGAGGCGCGCATCTTGCTGGAGCTCGACCGGTTGCTGGTTCCGCTACGGGATGGGCATGCCTATGTTGCGCCGGCGCCCGAGCGGACCGATTTGCTCGCGGCCCTCCCGCTGGCGTTCGCTCGCTTCGAAGAAGGCACGTTCATCAACGCGGCGAACGCGGAGTACGCCGATCTGGCCGGCTGCGAGCTGATCGCGATCGACGGCACGCCGATCGCGGAAGTCACCGAGCGACTCTGGAGCACGATCTGCCGCGACAACGAGCAATGGCCGAACGAGCTGATTCCGTTTCGCCTGCGGGAGCCCGCGCTGCTGCACGCCATGGGGATCGCCGCTGCATCCGACCGGCTGCTGCTGAGCGTGCGAGACGACGACGGTTTGCTGCGGGAGCGCCAGGTGGTGGCTGACGACGAGTTCCCCACCGCTCCCCTCGGGCGGAATTTTCCTTTTCCGGATGACTGGGTGACCCCGCTCGATCGTCTGACCGAGAAGCCACTCTATTTACGAGATCTTCGTACCCCGTTTTGGTCCGAGCAGCTTCTCGATCTCGATGCCGTTTACCTCCAACTCAATGCAGTCCGCGACGGCGACGAGGAGACGCTGGCGGTGTTTGCCGAGCGGTTCTTCGACCTGCTCGATGAAACGTTGCCCGCACGACTCATCATCGACATCCGTATGAATAAAGGCGGCAACACCAGCCTCGAATGGCCGTTTCTGCACCGGCTGTTCGCGAGCCGCTGGAATGCGCGGGGGAAGCTGTTCGTCATCATCGGGCGGCGCACCTTCTCGGCCGCGCAGAATTTCGCGACCTATCTCGACCTACACACCAACGCCATTTTCGTGGGCGAGCCGACCGGCTCGAGTCCCACCTTCAATGGGGAAAGCGTCGAATTCACCCTCCCCTGTAGCGGAACCCGAGTGAATATCTCCGATCTTCTCTGGCAAAGCGGTTGGCCATGGGACCGCCGCCCGTGGATTCCCCCCGATCTCTACGCGCCGCCCACTTTCGCCGCCTTTCGAGAAGGGCGGGACGTCTGCCTGGAGGCCATTTCGCAGGAGATCGCCACTCCGACTCTCACCTCCTCGAATCCGTAGTGGCAGCCTTCTGCGGCGACCGTTGGAGCAAACGAAGCAGCCACAGAGGGCTGCAACTACGGGGAAAGTGGGCGCGTTCCCCGATTGTGGACACGCTGGGCTAGTAGTCGGCGACGGCTCCATCCGGCCAGTAGCGGTGCGGCAGCTCGAAATCGCGGGAGGGTTGCGCTCGGGCGGCGGCTTCGTCGAATTCCAGTCCCAGCCCTGGGCCTTCGGGCCGGATGACATAGCCATCGACCGCTCTGGGCGCATTTGGGAAGAGCTCGTACAGACTGGGGAATTCCGGCCATTCCTGGATGCCGAAATTCTGGATCGAGCAGTCGATATGCAGGCAGACGATCGCGTTGATCGGCGAGCTGGCGTGATGCAGCGCCGAGCGTTGCCCGTGCATCTCTGCCGCCGCCAGAATCTTGCGGGCCTCAGTGATACCGCCCGCGTGGGCGACATCGATGCGCAGATAGTCGATCAGCTCTTCCTCGATCAACGGCTGAAATTCCCATTTGTGGCTGAACTGCTCGCCGGTCGCCAGAGGCAGATTGGTCTTTTGCCGGACGAGTCGCAACGACTGGGCATTGAAGGGGCGCACCGGGTCCTCATAGAAGAAGAGCCGGTAGGGTTCCAGCATGTTGGCAAGCTGTACGGTCTCGATCGGGCTGAACATGGTGTGCGCGTCGAACAGGAGCTCGATGTCATTCCCGAGCTCGGCTCGCAATCGCTCTGCTGCGCGGACCGAGGCGAGCATGGATCGCGTCGGATCCCACGGTTCGGCGGGGTTGGCCGCGACCGGCGAAAAGCGCAGCACCGGAAAGCCCTTTGCCACCCAGGCGTGGGCATCCTCGACCAGACCCTCGATCTCCTGGTCGACCGAGGAGGATGCTCCATGATCGAGATGCCGGTAGACGCGCACCTTGTCCCGCGTCGCTCCGCCCAGCAGGTCGTAGACGGGAACGCCCAGCCGCTTGCCCTTGATATCCCAGAGCGCCATATCGATGCCGGCGATGGCGCTCATGATGACCTGCCCGGTCGACCAGAAGGTTCCCCGCAGAATCTCGGCGAAGATATGCTCGATGCGGGCCGGGTCCTGCCCGACGAGCAATTCCCGGGCATGGTCGATGATGCCCAGCACGCCCCGGCTGCGGCCGCCGAGACTGGCCTCGCCGATGCCGGTGATGCCTTCATCGGTGCGAATGAGCACCACCACGATCGCGTAGGGATAATCCTTCCCACCCGAAACGGAAAGGGCTTCGACATCCGTGATTTTCACGTTCGCTCCTCGAGGGGATGAGCGCTGGCTTCCCTGGGGAAGCCAGCGCTCATGGTCGAATCACTCCATCGACGCCGCGCCGCTCAGGCGCCGGCCACACACGCCTGCCGCAATCCGGTGTGGAAGTCCGTATAGGCGACATACATCCCGGTGAGCCGCTTGTTGACGACCTGGAATTTGTACGGCTGCACAGTGTAGAGATACGGATTCTCTTCCAGCACGAGCTCCTGCAGCTGCCGGTAGAGATCGTGCCGCTCCGCCTGATCGGTGGTTGCCAGGGCCTGATCGTAGAGTTGATCGAGCTCATCGCTCTTCCAGCCATCGCCGTAGGTGATGGCGAAGGTGCCTTCGTCCGCCGATCGGAATACCGAGAAATAGCCGCTCGGGTCGCCGCGCATACCGCCGCCGGTCGATGCCCACTCGAACTCACTGTTGATGCTCTCGACGAAGGTGCCAATCTCCTGCGGCTCGACCGAGACATCGATATTGATCTGCTTGAGCTGTTCGGCCATGATCTCGGCGATTTGCGTGTATTCGCGCGGAGCCGAGATGGCGATCAGGGTCACGGGGAACCCATCTTCCAGACCGGCTTCCGCCATGAGCGCCCTGGCGCCCTCGACATCGACTTTGTAGTGCTCGGCGAGCTCGTCCTGCGACAATGGCCAATCGCCGTATCCTGGGGGAATCGGCCCGGTCAGCTCGGAATTACCCGCATAGACATTGTCGATAATGACCTGGCGATCGATCGTCTTGCTCACCGCCTGGCGCACGCGCGCATCGCGCCATGGGACGTCTTTCGCCATATTGATATAGATCGTGCGTGGCGCCGAGGTCAGCCCGGACAGCACCTCGAAGTTCTCATCGCCTTCGAGCGACGCGACGACATCCGCACTGAAGGTACCGCCGTCGATTTCCCCGGAACGGAGCAAGGCGACCCGTGACTGCTCCTCCGGAACGATGGGCATGGTCAGCCGCTGAATGCACGGAATGCCCGGTTTCCAGAAGTCGGGGAATGCTTCGTAGTCCAAGCGCTCGTTGGAGACATATTCGAGCAGCTTGAACGGTCCGGTGCCGATCCCCTCGTTCAGCAGGTTGATCTCATCGGCGATCCCCTCGGGGAAGATGGGGGTGAGCCGCTGCCAGGCGAGGATGCCGGGCAGCGTCGGATCCGGCTTGCTCATGTCGATGCGCACGGTGGCGTCATCGACCACGACGACCTCCGCGACATTCGCCAGGTAGGGCGACGCGACCACTGGTGGCAGCGGTTCGAGTGTGAGATCGAGCGAGTATTTGACATCGGCCGCGCGCATCGGCCGGCCATCGTGGAAGGTCACGCCCTGCCGGAGATGGAACAGATACGAGGTGGCATCCGGAGCCGCTTCGTAGGATTCAGCCAGCGCCGGCTGGATATTGAGATCCCGGTCCCACTCCAGCAATGAGTCGTAGATGAATTCCTTGCCCCACATATTGGAGGTCGAGGAGCTGCCGTAGGGAACGAGCGAAACCGGATCGGAATTGATCGCCCAGGAGACCGACCCCACTGGTTCCGGCGCCGGCGTTCCCTGGGCAGCGGTTGCGCGCGCCAGCCGCGGCAGCAGCAATGCCCCCGATGAGGTGACCCCAAGGGCGGAGGCAAGCTCCAGCAGTTGTCGACGCGACAGGGAAACGGCAGTCATCGCTTTCTATCCTTTCGATACGTCGAAATCAACGGTGAGCTTCCAGAAAACGTACGGGATCGCCTCTTGCCTTTCTGAGACACACATTGGACGCCTGAGAATTTTTGGCATCGTATCCGTCACCGGCTTACACGTCAACTGGTATCGCGCGTTACGGAATGGACCGGCCTTTTCGGCCTCCGGCTCGCACATACTGCCTCACGGCCGCGAAAGACCGAGCGAGAGCGATATGGCGCTGAACTGCTGGCGGCGAGGAGGCATTCGATGACGCATGAGTCGATCTACGAACAGCTGGGGGTGCGCCCGATCATCAACGGCCGCGGGCCGACTACCGCGGTAAGCGGTTCGCGCATGGAACCGGAAACGCTCGCGGCGATGGCCGAAGCGGCCAGGCACTTCGTGGCTCTCGACGATCTGAACCGCGCGATCGGCAAGCGCATTGCCGAGGTGACGGGAGCTGAGGCGGGGTATGTCGCCTGTGGATCGGCAGCGGCCATGGCGCTGGCGGTAGCGGCCTGCATCGCCGGAACCGATCCGGTCAAAATCGATGCGCTGCCCGATAGCGACGGTTTTCCCAACGAAATCATCATGCACCGGGCGCACCGGATTCCCTACGACCGCATGTATCGCAATGGGGGCGGCCGCCTGGTGCTGATCGGCACGTGGGAGCAGACCGACCCCGCCGAGCTGGAACAGGCGATCACCGACCGCACCGCCGCGATTGCTTTCAACCGCTCGCAATATTGCGGACCGGGAGCGCTGCCCTTCGAGCAGGTGGTGGAGATTGCGCATGCGCGCGAGGTGCCGGTGATCGTCGATGCCGCATCGACGCTACCGCCGGTCGGGCACCTGCGCATCTGGATCGAGCGGGGGGCCGATCTGGTCATCTACAGCGGTGGCAAGGGGATCCGCGGTCCGCAGGAAACCTCGCTGCTGGCCGGCCGCGCCGATCTGATCGAGGCCGCCCGCGCCAATGGCAGCCCGAATGCCGCGGTCGGCCGCGGCGGCAAGGTGAGCAAGGAATCGATGGTCGGGTTACTGGTCGCACTGGAGCGCTTTCTGGTGCACGACCATGAGGCCGATTACCAGCGGCATATGGCGCAGGCCGACCGCCTGGTGGCCGGTCTGGAGGGGCGCGCCGATATCCGTCTCACCCGCAACGACGATCGGGA
>DASTFJ010000144.1:0-15247 GCA_035708745.1 Thermomicrobiales bacterium
GGATTCGGCGTCGATGTCGCCGTGGGCGTGGGCGAGCCAAAGCAGTTTGGCCCTTCGAGCAGCACGAACTGGTACGTCCCGCCGGTGAAGAGCACGGCCTGGGCCGATGCCACCGTCCCATTCAAATGCTGATCCCAGTCGTAGTGCGAGATGAGGGCACGGTCCGGGTCGCGCACCGTTTCGCTGCGTGGCACAGTCACCACCGTGCCATCTCTGAAGGTCACCACGATACTCACCGGGTTGGCGCGTTCATCGCTCCTGTTCGCGATCTCGAACCGCCAACGAGTGGCGCTGATCTGGCAGGGTGTGGCGTCATTCAGGGTCGCTGAGACGAGTTCGAAGCCAGGCAGCAACGTTGGGGTAAGGGTGGGCGTGAGCGAGGCCGTTGGGGTGAGCGAGGCCGTCGGGGTGATCGAGGCCGTCGGCGTCGTCGAGGGCTTTGGGGTTCGAATCGTGCAGTTGGTTCGCTTGTCGAGCTTGAACGCGTAATCGACCGAGGCATCGACCGTCGCGCTTGCCGAGAGCAAGGTGTCATCCTCCAGCAGGACGACATAGGTGGTCGTGAAGCCATTCGCGCCTTCATGGTGGGTATCGGGCACACCGACACTTTTTCCAAATTCCAAGAAGACGACATCGATGAGGGCGGGATTCAGGTCGAAGCTGACGGGATTCGTTATCGAAAACGTCCACTGCTGGTCTTCAGGGCACTGTTCGGGATCATCGAGCTGGGCAGTGATGACCTTCGTCAGACGTGGAGTTGGGGTAAAGGTCGCCACCTCATCGGGAATGCCGGGGCAATGCGGACCCTTGACGAGCGCAAAGGTGTAGTCGACCGCGGAATCGACCTGCGCGGTCGCTGACAGCAGGGTTGCGTCCAGATTGCCGGGGAGAATGTAGATCGCTTCGAAGCCGCCGCCGCTGCCGGGACTATCGAGCGGAACGACCACGCTCGGGAGACCGACGAAGGTCACCGTGATCTCGACCGGATTCTTCTCCGGGCCGATTGCGTTCGAGAGGGAAAACCACCAGCTCCGCCCCGCGACGCAGGTGGTGGGGTCGTCGATCGTGGCGGAAATGGTGTGCAGCCCGGGTTCCGGTACGTCTTCAGCGGGGCCGACTGGAAGATCGGTGACTGTCGCCGTCGGTGACTCGCCGAGGTCGGACGAAATCTCGGTCGGCGAGCGGGTGGCTTCGCCTCCGGTATCACTCGTGGCAACGCCCGCCGAGGGAGAACCCTCCTCAGCCAGAACGGCCGCTGGTGATAGGCGACCGAATAGATCTGCGCCAGCCATCGGCCCGGCGATCACGACCAGGAGCGTAACGACCACGAAAATGCGGGCAGCGACGGAGTACATGGATGGCCTCGTGGCGAGCGTTGCCCGACCGCATGAATAGAGAGGGAACGAGAATGTCGTGTCAGCTCGACGAGAACACCGGTTGTAAGAAAAACTGACCGAGAGTGTACACGCCGAAGGTCTTCATCGAGCCACCGCTGTTCAGCCGCGAGCAATGGTCCAATGAGGGCATGCTCCAGGAAGCTCTGAGCCTTGGGACAATCGGCTCTTGACTCTCGTCTCAGGAACTCAGCCCCCGGACCCCGCACCCCGTTTCGGACCCCACATTCACCATCCCCTTACCCCCGTCTGCTAGGATCACGTCCCATTGAAAGCGATTGCATGTGATTGCATGCCTGTACCGTCCCGCCCCGCCGCATCGTGGCCGGGCGCCGAAGGAGCCCAGATACCCGTGAAGCACCTAGGAACTCGGGCGGTGCGCTGCCTGCTCGTGCTGGCGCTGCTGTCGCCATTGCTCGCCAGCAGTTACGTTCACACCGTAACTGCTGAGGTCACCGGCACGACCTATACCAGCCCCCATTTCGGCTACTCGATCACCTGGCAAACCCCCTGGTATGTCACCGAGGACGATACCGACAACAACGGGTTCGATATCCTCGGGCTGGCCGACGACCAGAGCATCGTCTATCTCTCCGGCGGCACGTCGGGCGCGTCCAATCCCAACCAGGTCATCGAGGAGTATGCCGATCAAATTCGCTCCTCCAGCGATTGGGCCAATCTCGATCGGCTCGACGCATCGCAATGTCCGGTCACGCCACCGTCGAACAGCGCAGCAGCCTGTTATTCCGGCCAACAGACCTTCAGTGACGGCGCCACCGGCCAAACCGGGGTCTTTCTGCAGGCGTGGGATCTGGGGGATGGCCTCGACATCCTGCTGGAAGCCTATATCGACCAATCGCAGCTCGCGGCCTATCTCCCCAAATGGCAGACTTTTGGCATCTATCCCCAGGGCCAGCCGGTGCCGACCAGCATCGCCGGCGGTTGCGATTCCACCATTCGCAACGGCATCGATTTCTGCTTCGATGCCGATCTGCCGGAACGCGACCGCGACGATATCGCCGAGGCGGTGCGGTTGGGTCAAGATGTGATCGCCCAATACTTCGGCGATCCCGCGATGACCGGTGTGCGTATCAACGGCTTCAGCACCGTCTCGTCCGAAGGCGACGAAAGCCTGGCCACCACCCTGGGCCGCTCGATTGCGGTCTACGCCGGCTCGAACGTCTGGCAATCGATTCCGCCGGTGGAACGCATCCAGACCCTGGTGCATGAGTTCTTCCACGTCTACCAGAATATGATGACCGAGAACAGCGATGCGGTCCTGCCGCTGTGGTTTACCGAGGGAACGGCCGAGGCCGTCGGCTATCTGGCGGCCGCGCAGCTCGGCGTCACCGACCAGACCGAGTTCTACGACATGGCCGCCTATTCCCTCACCGAATATCCATTGCCCGAAACGCTGGAAGACCTGCAGCCGGTCGGCTCGATGACCGCCGACGCCTATCCGCTCGCCTACATGGCGATCCAGTATCTGCTCGGAAGCAAGGGACTCTCGGTGAGCGCGCTCGGCGATGTCTATACCGAGCTGGCCAATGGAGCTCCCTTCGAGCAGGCATTCCAGACCGTCTTCGGCGAAACGCTCGACCGGTTCTATATCGATTTCGGGGCATGGCGCCCAACCTTGCAATCGGAAACCGAGCTGCCCGACGATTTCTATCCGAACGACGGGACCACCCAACCGGCCGCGATCACGATGCAAACCGTGCCGCAGAACGCCGCTCGCGACCAACAGATCGTGGCGGTAGGCAAGACCTTGCCCCTGACCGAATGCGATCTCACCGCGCAGCTCGGCGCCGTCAGTCTGGAGCGGCAGACCTTTTCCAATGGCGAAGGCGAAGTTTTCTGGCTGCTCACCATCCCGCCGGACGCCCCCGCCGGCCCAGCCTCCCTGACCTTCGCCTGCGGATCGGCCCCGACCACCATCCAGCTCACCATCTCGTAGCGAGCTCGAATCAGCGTCTGGAGGCAGGTCGGACACCTATAACCTGTGCAACACGACAGAAAATCTGTATAAAGCTTGGCCATTCTGACGTCAGAAACAAGCTTGGTAGCTCGACCACGCCTCTCTGGCGGGTGAATGCCGCGACCGGTGCGGCATTCCCTCCCCTTATCATCCCGAATGCTCTGTCAAAGCATTGATGTCCGGTTCGGTCGTCCCAGACCCCATTGTCATCCTGAGTACACTGACCGCGCCTTTTTGTCCGATCACTCAGCGTCGCGGCGGCGCCACCCCACCCCTGTCATTCTGAGCCGCAGCGAAGAATCTCTCGTTGCAGGGAACCCCAGTCCTCAACAAATGCATGGGACAGATTGTCGCGGTCGATGTACTGAGCCGCAGCGAAGAATCTCGCTCGTCGGACTCCCCAACAGCAGCTGAACACAGAAGACAGCTTTGTCTTGACAGAGCACTGAGCCGCAGCGAAGAATCCTTCGTTGGAAGACAACCTGTGTCAGGTCGGAAAGCCATTAGTTTTCGGGCCTGAAGCGGGTCGCGGGAGAACAAGAGATGCTTCCTTCGTCAGCATGACAATGAGGAGACGGCTCGAGGGTTCATGGCATCTTGCGCACGTCCTGGCATTCCACGGGAACCTCGCGTGGGACCCCGTCGTTCTAACGATGTACAGTCACCCCGGTAACGAGAAGGGATGGGATGCGATGCAGCGATCGTTGGAAATGAGATGGCGGATCGCGCTGCTGGTGCTGGCATTTCTGCCGGCGTTGCTGGCTGGTTCCCGTCTATCCGTTGTGGCCGCGCAATCCGCTCCCATCACCAGCCCGCTGTCGCAAATCACCAATGGCATCGCCTTCAGCTTCGACCCCGGCGTCTCGGACGCCGACCGCGACGATGCAGTGGAAGGCGCGCTGCTTGGGCAAGAGGTCATCGGCGGGTTCGTGGGGATGGACGGTCTCGATGGCGCGCAGATCACCGTCAGCGCCGCGCCGGCCGACGAAAGCCCGTACATCATGGCGTCCACCCGCGGTCAGCAGATCGAGGTCTACGCCGGCGGTCCCTCCTGGCAGGAGGCGCCATCACTCATCCGGATCGAAGCGATGGTGCACGAGCTGATGCACGTCTACCAGAACGCGCTGGAGCGGAATCTCTCATCGCTGGTGCCACTTTGGTTCGACGAAGGCGTCGCCGAGGCGCTCGGCTATCTCGCGATCACCCGGCTCGGCGTGGTCGATCAGGACGATATCTACGCCCTGAACCAATATCTGCTCACCCGCTACCCCTACGACGGCAGTCTGGCCGGGTTGCAGTCGTACGATTCGATGGACGCCGATTCGTATCCGCTGGCCTATATCGCGGTGCAATATCTGCTCGGTCGCGCGGGCATGTCGGTATCGGCGCTGACGCAGGTCTATCAGGGACTCAGCAACGGCCAGCCCTTCGACACTGCCTTCCAGACCGTCTTCGGCCAAACGCCGGACCAATTTTATGTCGAGTTCGATGCGTGGCGCGGTGGCCTGGTGCCGGTGAGCACCATACCGATCGATTTCGTGACCCCGTCCTATTCCGGCGATTCGGCCGCCGCCGCCTGGCAGCAAACCCAGGATCAGATCGCGCGGGGCGATCAGCTCGTGCTGGTGGTCGCCACCGCGCCGGGCGCGAGCTGTACCGTGCAGATCCTCATCCCTGGCACCCCCATTCAACGGGTTGCGGACGCCAACGGCGAGGGCGAAGCCTTCTGGCTGATCACCGTTCCCGATTCGGCGCCAGCGGGGCAATTCTCCACGCGCGCTACCTGCGGCGGCCCATCCGTCTGGCAGGATGTAGTGGTGACATAGGTCCGGAGTCCGGAGACGATCGTAGCCAAGAGCCTCTGTGCCCTCACGGGTCCGGGGTCGAGAGCTGACTGCTGACTGCTACAAGCATCCCCGGACTCAGCACTCCGGCCTCCGGACCGCGAACCCACCCCTGGTGTAGTATCGAACCGGTGAATTGGCGTTCGATGCGAGGACTTTGGTGAGCGGAACCGAGTGGCTATTGGTGGTATTGGTGATTCTGGTGCCCCTGCTCCTGGCGGTCATCGTGACCAAATGGACCCTCGATCAGGCCCTCAAGCGCTCCCGCAAGAACCGGGAGTCGCAATCCGGCCGCGAGCGCATTCCCACCCCCCTGGCCACCTCCCCCGACGATCAAATCCCCTCCGCCGACGGCTGACCGCGAAAAACGTCTCAGGGCTCAGGGCTCCGGACCTCATTCTCACAGCACAATGCAAAACCGCGGCTTCCTGCGGTAGTCTTCCCGGTTGAATTGCGGGGCGGCGCCGCCCCGGCTGGATAACGATGCACCCTGGGTGCTGGAGGACTTCGTGGCGGATATCGAACGAACGCTGGTCATCGTCAAACCGGATGGCGTGCAGCGCGGACTGACCGGCGAGATCGTCAACCGGTTCGAGCGGCGCGGTCTCAAGATCGTCGCCATGCGCTTCGGCACGATCGACGCGGCCCTGGCCAAGCGACACTATGCCGAGCATGAAGGCAAGCCCTTTTACGCTGGCCTGGTCGATTACATCACCTCGGGTCCGTCGCTGGTGATGGTGCTGGAAGGACCGCGCGCGATCGAGATCACGCGCTCCACCGTGGGCAGCACCCGTCCCTGGGAAGCCGCTCCCGGCACGATTCGCGCGGATTACGGTTTGACCGTTGGACGCAACCTGGTGCATGCCTCGGACAGCGTCGCCAGCGGAGAGCGCGAGGTCGGTCTCTTCTTCGATGGCGAGGAGCTCCCCAGCTGGTCGCGGAATACCGATCGCTGGGTCTACGACGAGTAGTCGCTGGAGTTTATCTCTGACACCGCAAACCGCCGCGCCGGATTTCGGGCGCGGCGGTTTTTCGTTGCTCAGATGCGAGTGCTATACCGGTTGTGGCAACCTCCTGTGATTGATTTTCTCAGAGGACGCTTGTTCGGGTTCGCTGCCAGTGGTCGAGGAATGCATAAGTGCCGGCGGATGTCGGGAGACGGACAACCGCTCTGCCAACGAGACCAATCGACTTGGCGACGTTTCACGTGAAACACCGCCGCCCGGATCGAACGACCCGGGCGGCGGTGTTTCATTTCTTGGTGGCTGGCCGGCCTACGTATCGGTGATGTGGATCAGCAGGGGTTGCATATTGAAGCGAGCCAACAACTCGGCCAGCATATTGCGCAACTCCTGATCGGAGATCGTATGCTCGATCGGCCGCCGGTCGAAGACCGGCATACCCGAAAACTTTTCCCGACTTGCACTGGAGCGCGCATCGGCGCGTGAGGAACGATAGGTGAAATCGGCGAAGAGCTGCTCGCCGTCCGTCGCCAGAAAGAGCGCAAAATTCGGATCGAGCTGGATCCCATAATTGCCGCGCGAGGCATCTCGCGAAATCGTCGGATATCCGGCCGGAACGCGGTCCTGGTAATCCCGCTGGGCCTGCTCCAGCATTGGCTCGAAGCGATTGGCCAGTCCGGAAAGTTGAAATGCCAGTTTCTCGGTCGACACGGAGTCCCTTTCCCACGGATTCGATCGCGGACGCCCGCCTGCCAACGGACGCTCGATGCACCTGCCGATTATCCGGCTTCGACCGGGAACTGTCGAGCCGATCATCACGGTTCGGCATCCGCGCCTACCCCCGGCATGTTTCACGTGAAACGTACCGTGAGCCTGGGGCAGGGAACCGGGTCCCGTGACGCTCTAAAAAAGCAGATAAGGACCCAGATGCGGTCGATCGGTCTCGGATCCTCAGCCTGGTGCCATCCTGGAAAGATGCGCGAGGGCCGAGCTCCTCGACCACGATCGTCGCAGAGCCCAGGGCCCAGGGCGGAGGACCTATCGACCGGCAGAAACCAACCATTGTCCGCCGCTATCGCCCCGAACGGTTTTCCTCCGACAACAAGCTCGCCTTGGGCGTCACCTGCCCCGCGTACTTGTTATTGACTTTGAGGCGGTAAGGCGTCATCACCGGCGAGCTAACCGTTTCGAACGAAAAGGCGCACACCCGCATCCCCGGATACAGCGCCACCGCCATCCGCCCCAGATTGCTCAGCTCCATGGTTGCGGTGCCGACCCAGCCAGGCTCGAACACCGCCGCGGTCGAATGCACCGTGATCCCCAACCGCGCGATACTCGACCGTCCTTCCAGCCGGCCGAGCAAATCGTCGGGCAATTCGAGCGATTCGATGGTCGAGGCCAACGCAAAATCGCCTGGCTGCATGATGAACGGTTCGTCCTCCGGCACCTCGATGGTGCGCATCGCGTCGCCAATCGATTGCGGGTGGCGAGGATCGATATACGAATGGCGCGAATGCTCGAACATCATGAAGGTCGTGCCCAGCCGAAAATCGACCGACACCGAGCCAAGCTGCCGCTCGAGATCCGGCGCCGGATCGATCTTGATCCGCCCCGATTCGAGCGCCGCCACGATATCGCGATCCGAAAGAATCATCCCGGTGTTCCACTCCCGCGGCCGCTCATCCCGAGCCACATGCCCCTGTACGTACGCACATTCTAGCGGAATCAGTGCCAGCAGGCGCAACCCCCGCACGCAATGCGGCAAACAGTGATCCGGAAGTGCGCGCACCCGCTTCCGGCCAGCGATCGATTGCAACCCAGACGAGTCTCAACCCGTGATGAATCCAATGTCGCGATTGAAGATCAACTCGAGCGAGCGCGGCACGCCCACCCATTCCAGTGTCACCAGCAACGTGCCGGGATCCGCGCCCGGAACGGCCGACCAACTGGTGAACACATCGGTCCACGGCCGCTGCTGCACGACCGAATCGCCATTCGCGAGCCGGTCTTCGATCTGCCCCGCCGCGGTAGTCGCCTCGTCGGGAGTGAGATAGACAAGCGCCATCTTGGTCACCGATGTCGGCTCACCGGGCGCCACCGGCGTGATCTCCTCACCCGGTGACGGAAGCGGACCGCCCGCCGTCGATCCGACGATGCCGGTCAGCACCACCGGCGCTGGCGTCTGCTCGCGCATCTCCAGAATGAAATCGGCGATCTCGTCTTCGGACTGCGGTTGCAGCAGTTCCAATGGCACACCAGGCACGAACGCACCCGGCCCCAGCAGCATACCCGTAATCAACGGCGCATCGAGGGTGCTCATGGCCCGCTGCACCAGCGGTTGGGCGTCCAGCGTCGCTTCCGGCTCGAGCACCGCGCGCATGAGCTCCTGCGCCGGGGTGTAGACCACCGTGCCATCGTCCAGCACCGCCGAATTGTTCAACCGCGATAACGCCCAGCGTTGGATGGGGTTGTCTGGACTCAACGAATAGTCTTCGGCCAGCGAATACACGGCATGCCCGGCGATGTCGATTTCCTGGTAGCCCGCCGCGAGCTGCGCGGCCCGGATCGCCTCGATATCGAGCGCTCCACGAATCATCGTGATCACATCGGGCGGCTCACCGAGCTCCACGCCCGAAAAGACCTGACCGATCTCGAAACCGGTCAACTGCGAAAAATCATCCATGAACCCGTATTGTCGAAAGGTGGACGGCGTTGCCACGGTAAAGGTGCCATTCACCCACGCACTCCTCGCTGCCTCGTCCGCCATGTCGAAGGGAAGAGCGAATCCCAGCGTATCCGCCTGCAGTTTCGCATTGCCATAGATCAGAGGAGAAGCTTGGTCGAGGGTGACCACCGAGGACGGCGCGAGCGCCAAATAACTCGCAAGCTCGGGATCGACCGAAGCGCCCGCCACGGGGGATTGGGCAGCAAAAACTCGACCCGGCATGGCAACCAACGACGGCGCCGCGAGGGCCGACACGAGCAACGAACGACGAGAAAGCATCCGATTACCTCTTTTCCATATATACGCTCATACCATAAGAGCGTCCCAACCGCATTACGAACCGCGACATGCTGTCCGCGCGAAGGAGGCAGCGCCGATTCCAGGTCGATTCTATCGGATTCGCGCTCGGCCCACCGGTCCTGTCGGCTGTTCACCGCCTCCTGGAACCAGAAGTCGACATAACTATGGCACAGATTTGCACGACCGATTCCTGCCATGACAGCACCGGTAAGGAGGAGAAAGTGCCTGTCCTATCGGCTGGCAACCGGCGCGCCCGTCATCGGCAGCACCAACGGCAAGCCCGTTTCCGGATGCGGCATCACCGACACCCGGCAGCCGAAGATATCGCTCAGCAGCGCCTCGGTCAGGGTTTCCCGCGGCGAGCCCAGCGCCGCCAACCGCCCCTCGCGCAGCAACAGAATCCGGTCGGCATAGGCGGACGCCAGATTCAGATCGTGCAGCACGACCGCCAGTGCCGCGCCCCGCTCGGCTATCTGGCGCGCCAGCTCCATGACCAGCTGTTGATGTCGCAGATCGAGCGCGGCCGTCGGCTCGTCCAGTAACAGGAGCGGCGTTTCCTGCGCCAGCACCCGCGCCAGCGACACGCGCGATTGCTCGCCCACCGAGAGGGTGGGGAATACCCGATGCTGTAAGTCATACGACTCGGTCTCGCGCAGCACCCGGTCGATCACCGCCCGGTCGACCGCATCCGGGTCGATCGCCGCGCGCCCCATCTCCACGATCTCGCGGGCGGTAAAGGCAAACTGCACGAAAGTTTGCTGGGGCAGCACCGCGCGCCGCTGGGCCAGATCGACGGCCTTGTAACTCGGCAGCGGACGATCGGCCAGCAGGATCCGTCCTTCCGCCGGGACGCTATCGCCCGCGAGCGCGGCCAGCAACGTCGATTTTCCGGCGCCGTTCGGACCCAGAATCGCCAGCACCTCGCCACGCTCCAGCGTGAAGGAGACATCGCGCACCAGCCAGCGCGAGCTCGCCTGAATGCCGACCCGCTCCGCGCGGAGCACGGTCGTCATCCCCAGCCCCCTTCGGCTCGCCGGGTTTTCAGCATGAGAATCAACAGGAACGGCCCGCCGATGAACGCGGTCAGCACGCCCAACGGCAATTCGAGCGGCGATACGATCGTGCGAGCGACCAGATCGGCCAGCACGATCAAGATCGCGCCGCCCACTGCCGACGCCGGCAGCAACACCCGGTGATTCGGACCGGCCACCAGCCGGATCACGTGCGGAACGATCAACCCGACAAAGCCGACCACCCCCGCCACCGCCACTGTGGCCCCGGTCATCAACGCGGTAAAGACGATCACCAGCAACCGCACCCGCTCGGTTTCCACCCCGAGATGCCGGGCTTCACGCTCCCCCAGGGTCATCAGATTGAGTGGCCGCCGCCACCAGAACGAAGCGATCAATCCCATGATCACGAACGGCGCGGCCACCAGCACGCTCTTCCAGGTGGCGCCGCCCAAACTTCCCATCGACCAGAAGATGATGGCCCGTATCTGAGCATCGTCTGCCACAAAGGTCACCAGAGCGGTGCCAGCCCCGGCGAACGTATTGAGCGCGATCCCCGCCAGGATCAGCGTCACCACCTCGGTGCGGCCGTTTTGCCGCGCCAGCGCATAACCCAGCAGGGCGAAGAGCACGCCTCCAGCAAAGGCGAACACCGGGGTGGTCCAACGGCCCATCACCCCAATACTGAGCCCGATCGCCAGCACGGCGCCCAGCGCCGCGCCATTGGAAACCCCGATCAGCGCCGGATCGGCCAGCGGATTACGGAACATCCCCTGTAACGCCGCCCCGGACACCGCCAGCGCCGACCCCACCATCACCCCCAGCAAAATCCGCGGCAGCCGAATCGACCAGACCACCGCATCCTGTTGCTGGGTATAGGCCGCATCGACATGCAACCCGACATAATGTGCGAGATGATTGAACACGATCGCCACGACCTCGCGCGGCGGCACATGCACGGCGCCCATCATGGCGCTCAGGATCACCGAGCACAGCAGAATTACCAGCAACACCGGGATCAGCAGCGATGCCGAAACGCGAGGCACCGCATTGGCGCCTCGCCGTCTGACTTCGAATTGCGACCGGTTTTCACCGGCAACCAGACTCACGCTGGCTCCGATCTGTTTCGAAATTCCGCCCCTGGCACCCCCAGCGAAGGTGCCGGCGATGAATG
This sequence comes from Thermomicrobiales bacterium, assembly GCA_035708745.1. Taxonomy (GTDB): domain Bacteria; phylum Chloroflexota; class Chloroflexia; order Thermomicrobiales; family UBA6265; genus JAMLHN01. Next base: position 11,388 of record DASTFJ010000144.1, read on the forward strand.
AGCAGAGACAATCTGGAGTACGATCGTCTCAGGGCCCAGGACTCAGGACCTCATCTCGTCTACCCGGCCGGAGTCGCCTCCGGGGTCGCCCCTGCCAGCTCCGGATGGAAATCGCTGATCATCGCCATGAGCTGCTGGCCGGTGCGCGGGGTCATTGCCAGCAACAGCTCATCGTCGTAGATATAGATGCGGCCGTTCTGCCCGGCCGGCGTTTCGGCCACGCCCGGCAATGCCAGGATGCCCTCCATCCCGCCAACCGCCTGAGCGCCCAAGGTCTGCGTGACGATGATCTCTGGGGCCGCCGCCACCAGCGCTTCGGCCGTCACCGGCTGATACCCGGTGATACCCGCCGCCACCGCCGCATCGGTCGCGCCGGCCGCTTCCAGCATCGCATCCGCCACGGTGCCGCCACCGGCAACCAGCTGCACGCCGCCTTCCTGCAACAGCAGGATCAGCGCGGTCGGCCTGGTGGTCGCGGTGTTCGCCAGATCGATCGCCGCCTGGATCTCATCGTGAACCCGCACATCGAGCGCCTGCGCCCCGGAGTCGTTGGCCAGCCCGAGGGCGCTGGCAACTGCTTCGATCTTCACATTCGGCGCTTCGATCGTCTCGGGCGACGAGATGATCACCACCGGCACCCCCGCGCCGCGCACCTGATCGAGCACTTCCGGCGGTCCCGCCGCTTCCTTGCCGATCACGACCGTCGGCTCCAGCGAGAGGATGCCTTCGGCATTCAATACGCGCTCGTAACCAATCTTCGGCAGCGCCAGCAGCGCTTCCGGATAGACCGCGGACACATCGACCCCGACGATATTCGGCGCCACGCCGAGATCCCACATGATCTCGGCGATATCGCCGCTGAGCGGGATGATGCGCGAGATATCGGTCACCGTCACTTCGGCGCCGCTGGCGTCGGTCACCGTCACCGGCAGCACCGCGGTCGGCACAGCGGGGGACGCGGCGGGAGAAGCATCCTGCGCCAGAGCAGCGAAACCGGAACGGGCGAGGGCATATCCCAGCGCAGCGCCGGCCGGCGTGGTCAATGCCACACGGCGGGAAAAGCGTGTCACGAATTCCTCCTTGGACACGAAAGCGGAAACTGGCAAGCGAGCGCACTCCGCCGCGTGCCAGCTCGATCGAGGAGACCGCGCCTGATGCTTTGTGCATTTCTGCACGATCTCCAATCAGTACGGCTACTATACGAGCCGCACCCAGAAAATCGCGCGAAAATCCTGTGCAAATCTATCCAATTTGTTGGGATTCTAGGAATCTTATTTTTCCCTCGTCTACTGAAGGTATCAGCTGCCGCCAAACTTGAAGCTCGTAACGTTACACGCTACACTTCAGCATGATCGAAAGCTTTCGCCACCGGGGTTTGCGCAGGCTCTACGAACGTGGCGACCGCAGCGGGATCGGACCGTCGATGGTGGTGCGGATCGTCAACATTCTTTCCGTACTCGAAACAGCCGAATCGATCGAACAGATCGACATTCCTGGTTATCGACTTCATCCCTTGACTGGCAATCTCCGAGGTTACTGGAGTATCCGCGTAACTGGGAACTGGCGGATCCTGTTCAGGATCGAAGAAAACCGTGTGCTCGATATAGATCTCGTCGACTATCACTAGCAGAAAGCTACTGCAATGCCCATGAAGAACCCAGCCCATCCGGGAAGAATCATCAGAGATGCTATCGACGATCTCGGTCTGACAGTGACGGACGCCGCACACATGCTGAACGTGTCTCGACCAACGCTTTCTAGCCTCCTCAACGGACGGTCCGGCGTCTCCGGAGACATGGCTGTTCGACTTTCTAAAACGATTGGAAGTACTCCCGACTTCTGGATGCGTTTGCAGTTGAATTACGACCTGTCACAGGTCGAGCAGCGGGCAGATTCCATCATCGTCAATCCGCTGCCAGCCGCCCATTCGGCTAGTTGAACGCTCCGCCAAAATCCAACCTACTCGCGCCAAGCTATCCGACTATCTTCCAATAGGAGTCCTTGCATACGATCAGGTCGTCGCGAAATTCCCAAAGATCGCAGCCACGCACAACGATCCGATCGCCAGACGTCGTGGTTCCGGTGAGCAGCCACTCGGACACGCCCCGATCCCCACAGACGAAATGCCGGTCTTCGGAATAGCGCACATCGGGAATGCCCGCGAACCGCCCGGCGATGCCCTCCCGCACCGCCGCCTTCCCCTCGAAGCGCGTACCCCACGGCTCGGGACCACGTGGCATCTCCATGACTACATCGTCGGCGAAAAAACCCATCACCGCCTCGATATCATGCTGGTTGAATGCGTCCAGCACCTGTTCGAGCGTCTCGACCGTTGACATCATCGACCTCCCACCATCGTCCAGTGATCGATTCCAGCGCTCTGCTGATACTTGTTGCTGGTCCGAGCAACCCCAGCATAGGACGTCGCACCGTCCCGCGCTGGACAGCACGCTGCTGGGAAATATTCGATTAGGCAAAACTACCGATGAAGCGCTCTTCTTCCCTCGGCATCCTTCGAACCAGGAGATCGGAGGCGATCTCGCTGCTTGTCAGAACGAAGGAGACCGGAACCATGTTGCTCGTCGGAATGAACCCGTGGATTCAGTCGTCTATCAGAACGGTTGCGCCAGAGCGCGCTTCTCATGCAGCGAGACTGGTGCGGCGCCCCGGGGCGCTGCGTGCCGGGATCGCCACCGCGCTGGTGGCGCTGATGCTCCTGGTGGGGTTCGGCCGACCGGCAGAGACCGCGGCGTACAAGTCTGAATCTTTGGTTTGCACGACCATCGAGGCGGGATTCCAATACACATTCGACAAAGCGCTCGCTGCGAAGCTGGTGGGTGACACCAAGGGCTTCGAGTACTGGAACAACATTGCACAAGCGGCGCAGGGCCTCTGGTACGACGCGGGCTGCGGTGGCGGCTCCTCTGGAGGCGGGTGGCGGGCAACGACGTAAGCACGTGCACTCGGACCAACCTGGACGCTTATCACCCAAGCGCGGTGACAGATAGCTAGATTGAGGTGCGCCTCTCACTGAGGCGCACCTTCTTCACACCGGGTTGCAATGCGATCGACACCGAGTTTGTCGTCAGGCGATCGTCCCCTCCACAAATGCAACCGCATACGGCTTCAACCGCAGCGTCACTGCCGCACTATCGATGCTTAGCGGCGACATCGCCGCATTTACCCAGTCCGGTTCGACAGCAGCCGCCTCGTAGGTCGTCTCATCCAGCACCGCCAGTGAGGGATCGGCAAGCGCCAGTCCCTCGAGATCGATCTCCTGCTCGAATTCGGTCAGATTGGCGACCAGTGCCCGCACCTGACCGTCCTTCGTCATCGCCAGCGCCTCGGCCTGGAACGGTTCTGGCACCGTGACCCAAACACTCTCCCCGCCGGCAAACGGCGCAATCGCCCGAAAGACGTGATAGACCGGGAAGAGCTGCCCCGGATCGGAAGGGAACAGCTCGCGCCGGGTCAGATGCTCCCGCCCCTCCAGCAATCCCCGCCAGCCGGCCAGCTCGAAATAGGTCGCGGTTTCGACCCCCTCGTCCGCCATCCGCTTGAGACTCCCGACCGTCCAGGCCGCCGCAAAGAGCGACAGCTGCCGGGGATCGACCGATGGCGGCAGCTGGTCCGGCCCGGGCGGTGGCGGCGCAGAAGTGGCATTCGGATTCCAGTGCGGCCGCAGCGTGATCGGCCCGACCGACAGCGGTTTCTCCCCAATGATCGCCCGCGCACTGCGCACCACATCGGTTTGCGCCGAGATGGTCTCCACCATCGAAAGATTGTCGAACGCGTGGACCTGCGGATTGATCGTGAAGGTGACCACATCCAGCTCACGCACCGGCAGAAAATCGACCGCC
>DASTFJ010000145.1:0-2943 GCA_035708745.1 Thermomicrobiales bacterium
CGGGCACCGGTTCCCCGCGCTCGCGCATGCGCCACGCGGCGATCGGACCCAGCCCGTGCATCCGCAGGGCACCCGCATCCGGTGCCGCACCGATGATGCGGTCGAGATTCGTCCATAAGTCGGTCATGGCGGAAATGGTACTTGACAGGACAATGGGCAATGGGCAATGGAAGTGTCGGAGTTGGTGTGTACCATGAAAGTGAGACACCGAGGGATGCGGCACGCGCAACCCCAATAATTTCCTATTTCCGCTCACTATTGCCTATTGCCTGTTGCCCATTGCCTCTCTCCCCTATTGCCCAAAACCATGCCAGCCCGTTATAGTGAACCCATGACAAGTCGAATGCTCACTACCACCACTACCGGCGCGCCCCTGGGGATCACCATGATGACCATGATGATTACCAAGCGCACGCCTGCCGGGAGATGGGGAGACGTCTGAGCGAGCGACGGAACCAAGCATCACCGGCAGGCGGGAGCGAACAACGCTCCCGCCTCTTTTTATGTCAGGATCGACGCGCATGATCGTACTCAAGTTCGGAGGCACCTCTGTCGGCTCACTCGAACGAGTTCGGGAAGCCGCGGCCATCGCCGCCGCCCAGCCTGCTCCGCGCGCGGTGGTCGTTTCGGCCGCATCGGGCGTAACCAATCTGCTGCTGGAGGCGGGGCGCCAGGCCGCCAGGGGCGATCGCGGCGGAATGGCGGCGACCGTCGCCACTATCGTCGGCAAACACCAGGCAATGCTGGAGGGACTTCCCACTGGTCCTGACCGCACCGAGACCGCCAACCGCATCGAGGATCTGCATACGGCGCTGGAGCTCAATCTGGCCGATGTGACGGCGGCGGGCGATTTTTCGGCCCGGCTGTCGGACCGCATCGTCGCCACCGGGGAAAAGGTCATGAGCCTGCTGATGGCCGCGACCCTGCGTTCGATGGGTTTTCCCGCCGAAGCGGTGTTCGCCGACCGGGTGATTGGCACCGATGGGCGCTATGGCGCGGCGCGGCCCGACCGCGACCGCACCCGCGAGCAGGCGGACGCGATCGTGCGGCCGATTCTGGATGAGGGCAAGACGGTGGTGATGACGGGATTCATCGGCGGCGCGCCCGATGGCACGACCACCACGCTCGGCCGTGGCGGCTCCGATTATTCCGCCACCCTGCTGGGCGCTGCCCTGCATGCCGATGAGGTGCAGATCTGGACCGATGTGCCGGGTGTGCTCTCCGCCGATCCGCGGTTGGTGTCGGGGGCCCGCGAGGTGCCGCAGCTCGGTTTCGAGGAAGCGCAGGAGCTGGCGCATTTCGGCGCCAAGGTGCTCCATCCGCGCACCATCCGCCCAGCGGTTGCGCTCGATATCCCGGTGCGCATTCTCTCTACCTTCGCCCCGTACGAGCCTGGCACCCGAGTGACGCGCGAATCGTCCAGCGACGATCTCAAAGCCGTGACCCTGATGAAGAACCTGATTCTGCTGACCGTCGATGTGCCGGAGCTGGAAGATTTGTCCGGAGCGGCCTCGGTGGTCTTTGGCGCGCTCTATGAGGATCGCACCGAGGTGGTCTTGGCCGCGCAGGCTTCCTCACGCCGCCGCATGACGTACTTGATCGAGGGTGGCAACTACGGTGGGTGCAACCGGGTCTGCGCGCGACTCGAAGATGTGTTGCGCGATTACGAGGTGGAGATCGGTTGCACCGAGGACGTGGCGATTCTGGCCGCGGTCGGGCAGGGCGCGGCCGACCAGACGCGCGCGCTCTCCCGCATGCTCGGCGTGCTGCAACGCGAGGGCGTGCCGGTGCTGGCCTCCAATCAGCAAATGTCGAATGTCGCCATGGTGGCGGCGGTGCCTCAGCGGTTTGCTGATCGCGGGCTGCTGGCGATCCACGATGAGTTCATTGGCTCGCGCCCAAGCGGCGCCAAGCTGCGCCGCCAGCGCCGTTCGCGCCTGCTGGCGGAACCGGTTCAAGTTGGATAGTCGAGGCGGTGGACCGAACCACCGCCTCTTTTTCGCTGGCCGCGGGCCGGCGGCTATACGGATAGGAAGGACGAGGTACCACGATGCCAACCAAGAAGATTCCAGTTGCCGTACTTGGAGCCACCGGCAGTGTCGGCCAGCGCTTCATTCAGCTCCTGCAATGCCATCCCTGGTTCGAGGTGGCCGAGGTGGTCGCCTCGGAGCGCTCGGTCGGGCGCAAATACCGCGAAGCGACCGACTGGCGCCTCGATGACTCGGTGCCCGAGGGGGTTGCCGATCTGGTAGTCAAAGACTATGCGGACCAGATCGATAGCCCAATCGCCTTTTCGGCGTTGCCGGGTGAGGTTGCCGAGGAAATCGAGCAGCGGCTGGCGAAAGAGGGTCATGCGGTGCTTTCCAACACGTCGTTCCATCGCATGGGCGACGACATCCCGCTGATGATCCCGGAGGTCAATCCGGATCACGCTCGCGCGATCGAGGCGCAAAAGCAGAACCGCGGCTGGTCGGGTTTTATCGTCACCAATCCAAACTGCTCGGCGATTCATATGGTGCTGACGCTCAAACCGTTACAGGACGCCTTCGGGCTGGAGCAGGTGGCGGTAACCACCCTGCAGGCGGTCTCCGGTGCCGGCTATCCAGGGGTGCCGTCACTCGATATGATCGACAACGTGGTGCCCTTCATCGGTTCCGAAGAAGAGAAGATGGCCGAGGAAACGCAAAAGCTGCTCGGCAAATGGAGCGCCGGTTTCCAGTTCGATCCGGTGGTCGTGAGCGCCACCTGCACACGCGTGCCAGTTAGAGACGGTCATACGGAAGCGGTTTCGGTCAAGCTGGGGCAGAGCGCCACCCCGGCGGAGGTTGCCGAGGTCTTTCGCGCGTTCAAGGGACGCCCCCAGATACTCGACCTGCCGAGTGCGCCGAAGCGCCCGATCGTCGTGCGCGAGGAGCCGAACCGCCCGCAACCGAATCTCGACCG
>DASTFJ010000146.1:0-3498 GCA_035708745.1 Thermomicrobiales bacterium
CTCTGCGTCCACGGCAACCCCAATGTCCTCACCCAGGACATCGGCACCTCGAAGCTGGCCCAGGGCTGCTCCGGCCAGCTCTCCTGGGTGCAAATCGAACCCTGGACCGCCCCCCTTCCCCCCATCCACGCCTTCGAGCAACCGGACTTCGCCGAACGAAGGTAGAACCGGACAGCTCCTCCCCTGACATCACACTGGTAGGGGCAGCCCCCTGTGGCTGCCCTTTTTGCCATGCACCAAACTTGCTGACCGCGCGATGTTGGCAATCCAAATGTGGACTGGAATGAGGTTGCCGCCGGGGATCGGTCGCCATGCGAGAAAGGCAGCCTCAGGGGGCGGCCCCTACCAAGCACTTGGGTTAGCGGCCGGTTTTAGGGCCGAAATCAGAGCGGGGCAAATCCGCGATCGCTGGGCGGTCGTCCGCCGCGTAGATGGGATTCACCGGACCGAGCAGGCTGTTCACGAACCGGTCCAGGAAGCGGGGAAGATCGGCCTCGGAAACGATCCGTTTGGGTGGAACACCCTCGGTGTCGGCCGATGGCTCGGTGCGGCCGACTGCCCGCACCTTGTCCTTATAGGGTTCGACCACGATTGGGCGTTCGACGACTTCAGTTGCAAGCGAGGGATCGATGGCGATGGTGGCGGCTAGCGGATCGTGCATCGAAGCCGACCAGCGGCCCAACCGTTCCTGATAGAAATTGCAATAGAAGGGCAGAATCGTCCAGGCGAACCGCGCCTGTGGGGTCGTGCCAGCCTCGATCGCCTTCAGATGCCGGTCTTCCAGCGCCGCCCGGCGGGAGAGATCGATCGGTACGATGGTCATCGGCGTGTCCGATGACAGCACCGCGCGCGACGCGTCCGGATCGAAATAGACATTGGCATCGTTGTAATCGTGCACCGGTGGTTTGACGGGATACCGCGACAGCGTGCCCAGATACGTGACCGACCGGTAGCGCTTCAGACTCTCCGGATCGAGCGCCAGCGCCGCGGCCAGATTCGAAAGCGACCCGACCGCAACCAGATCGAGCTCCCCGGGCCGTTCCTGGCCCAGCCGCACCAGCTGTTCCGGCGCCGGCTCTCCGGTCACCTGCCCTTTTGGCTCCGGCAATCCGATATCGCCCAGACCGTCATGCCCGTGCACCTGCGGCGCCGAATGCGGCGGATCGAGCGGGCTTTCCGGTCCCAATGCCACCGGAACCGTGCTGATTCCAACCGCTTCCAGGGTGCGCAGCGCATTGCGGGCCGAATCGGCGGCGGTGCAATTCCCATGCGTCGCGCCGATCGCGACGACCTCCACCTCCGGTTCCGAAATCAATCCCAGAATCATCAGCGCATCGTCGATACCCACATCGACATCCAGCACGACCGAACGAAACTCACTCATTTCCACCTCATGACATGCAAAGGGCCGGCCGGATCGACCGGCCGGCCCTCAGTTCCGTCGATACGGCTCCTGCTTATTCAGCGATCTCCGGCAGATCTTCCGGAACCGGCAGCCACTCGGCGATCAGCGCATCGAGCGTGCCGTCATCCTTGAGCGACTGCAGCGCAAGGTTCACATAGGGCACCAGCTCGCTGCCCTTCTCGAAAACCATGCCCATATCGGTCTCACCACCCGGCAGCACCCCAACCATTCCGAGCTCCGGGAACTGGCTGTCGGACACGACGAACTGGGCGATCTGCAGCGACTGAAGATCTGCGTCAGTTTGGCCGTTGACCAGCGCCTGGATCGAGTCGGCGTTGGTGTTGAAGATCAGTGGATCATTTTCTGGCTTGATGACCTCGGTGATGTAGCTGTAGTACGTGGTGCCGACCTGGGCGCCAAATGTGTACTGCCTCAGGTCTTCCAGTGTCTTGGCCTCGAAGACTGGCGAGCCATCGACGGCCAGCAGCACGAGCGGAGAGCGGTAATAGGGATCGCTGAAATCGACCGCTTCCTTGCGCGGCTCGGTGATCGAGACCTCGGTGATGTAAAAGTCGAAATCCTTCGGCCCCGGGGCATACGACGTGTTGAACGAGGTATACCCCCACTCCACCTGATCGGCCGTGAATCCGAGCCGCTCGGCGATCTTGTAGGTCAGCGCGCTCTCGAATCCCTTACCGTTCGAGGGGTCGTTGTCGATGAACCAGGGCGGATAGAGCGGCTGGTCGGCATGGGGAGTCAGCTTCCCGGCGTTCTTCAGGGGGAGCTCGTCGATGCTGGCAACGACCGGCGACCCAACTGGCAATGCCACAGGCGAGGACCCGGGAGTCGCGTCTTGCGCGGCGACACCGCCCAGACGGCCGAGCCCACCGAGAGCTACGACGCCGGCAGCGGCAGGGATGAGTTTTCGTCGGGTGATCATCTGGTTCAAACCTCCGATATCGCTCGAATCAGTCCGGGCCGTTGTGGCGGCAACGTCTCCGTCGCGGATAGTAGCAGAACCTGATTCACAACTGAGGATCTTCGGCATACCCCGCCCAGACGCTGCCTGACCCTCGCGCGCGGCCGAGAGGGCGTCATGCAGCCGCTTGGCGGTCTCTCGATTCAAAGATCGTCACCCTCGACTCATTGACGGCTTGACGAAAATAAGGATTCTTCATCGGTTTGTTGCCAAACACAAAGTCGACTTGCCGGCCCAGCAACAGTTCGATCGCTTCGGCAAACCGAAAGAAACGGTCTGCATAGCCAGGGCCGCGATCCAGGAACTCGATCACGAAATCGACATCGTTCGTCTCCGGATCGAACCGATCGGTCGTCGCCGAGCCGAAGACCTCGAGCTTGCGCACGCCGTGCTTCTCGCACAGGACGGTAATGGCTGGCAGATTGTCGGTAATCAGGTCGACCATGTTCGCATCCGTCGATAGAGCAGCGAGCTCCTGCCATTCTATCCCTCACTGTGGAACCAGTTGTCGAACGGCGTTCCAGACGGCGAGCGAGTCGAAGACACATTGCAGCCAGAAGTCAGGGGCGCCATCCGGGAACCCATCGGCTTTCCAAGCTCCCAACCCCTCGTTCAGCACGCCGCCCGGTGGACCGCGCCCAGCGCCGCAAAGGTCGTTTGTTCGGCCTGCGCTTCCGTCGTCATTTCGCCTGGCCCCCCGTAATCGGCAAACACCACATTGATCGGATTCGACCGTTCATGGAGGTCTCCCAGACCGCCGAGACCGCTGGTGAGCTCGTTGAAAAACGCGTGGCCGTAGATCTCATCGGCCAGTTGCTCGCTCGTCCAGTCGAGTTGGAATGTCGCTTTCTGATCGTCCGGAATCATCGCATAGAGTGCTTGGGCCAGCTTCGCGATCTCGGTTGCGCCGCCGCAATCGCGAGCCTTGTCCAGACCGGCATCGGTGAGCAAGAGCACCACGCCGTCCGGAACGGCCGTCACCGAGCCGATATACGGGGCGCTCGGGTCGCTGGCAGCGGGGCAGACCACATTCGGTCCGGAGCCGCAGGCCGCGGCGGGGGTGTCGGAATCGGACTGCGCCAGCACGAACCCCGGCACCACCGAGAGCGCCAGC
>DASTFJ010000147.1:0-4856 GCA_035708745.1 Thermomicrobiales bacterium
CTCGCGGGTGAAGTGCTCGATGGGGCTGATCCATTGCAGTTGCTCGTCGGTTCCGTTGTTCAAGAGGGAGGCCTGGATACCGGTAAAGAGGGGAACCATGACGGGATAGCCGCCGGCCTCCACCACTTCATCGTAGATCGCGCGCAGCAGTGGCTCGGCCTGAACGCCGCCGGTGATCAGCACCGAGTTGCCCGGCTTGACCGGCGCGGAGAATTGCACCAGCGCCTCGGCCCATTTCTTCATCATTGGGTTGGTCATACCTATCCTCTTTTTCGCTTACCAGATTACGCAGCCGCCGTTATAGCACTTCCGTCGTCCCGACCAACGTGGAGGGACCTCTTGTTGCCCCGAGACTCAGTCTCCGATTGCAATCAACGGACCGCGCGTGATCGGCGGTCATGAGGAGAAAAGTCGCCATTCGAGGGCTGGGTTTCGGGGTGACGAGAGGTCCCTCCACTTCGGTCGGGACGACGATCAGATACCCGCGGCGATGCCTTCGCAGCGGGGGTCGCAGCCGCCGACGAGGACGCCGGTGTCCGGGTTGCGGGCGATGATCATCTCGCTGCCGCCTTGTCCCCAGGGACCGCAGGGGACGACATCGTGCCCGCGCGCGCGCAGACCGTCGATGGTCTCCTGCCCGATCTGATCTTCCACGATCAACTTGAAGGGATTTCCGACATCGACCGGATAGGTGGCCGGCCAGATCGACCAGCGCGGCACTTCGACCGCGGCTTGCACATCCTGCCCCTCATCGATCATGGCGGTAACGCATTGCAGATTCCACTGGGTCTGGCTGTCGCCGCCGGGGGTGCCGCCGACCACGATGGGGGTGCCGTCCGCTTCGGCAATCAGATAGCAATTGAGGGTGTGCATCGTTTTCTTGCCGGGCGCGTAGACATTCGGATGCTCGGGATCGAGGGAAAAGCAATGGCCGGCGCGGTTGTTGAGCAGGACGCCGGTGTCGCCCGCGATCACGCCGCTGCCCCAGATGCCGGACACCGAGACGATCAGCGAGACCATCAGGCCATCGCCGTCGATGGCGCAAAGATAGGTGGTGTCGCCGGGGTAGAGATAGGTCGATTTGGTCTCCTCGAGCGCCTCATTGGGGTCGATGGTGGCGCGTCGTTCGGCGGCCCATTCTTTCGACAGCAACGTGTCCATTGGGACGTCGGCGAAATCGGGATCGGCGGCGTAGAGGTGGCGGTCGTGGAAGGAGCGCTTGAGCGCTTCGGCCATGTAATGCACACCCTGGGCGGTATCGGTGCCGGTGGCTGCCAGATCGAAGCCTTCGATGATGTTCTGAGCTTCCAGCTGCACGAATCCCTGGGTCGGCAGCCCGGTCTGGTAGACGATCTTGTCGCGGTAGGTCGATTGCAGGGGCGGTCCGACCCAGGCCTCATGGTCGGCGAAGTCTTCGGCGGTGAGCTTGCCGCCGTTGGCGCCGAGCCAGTCGGTGATGCGTTTGGCGATCGAACCCTGATAGAAGGCCTTCGAGCTTTCCCGAGCGATCTGGTCGATGGTTGCGGCCAGCCCCGGTTGCTTCAGCATCTCACCCGGGCCGAGTGCTTTCCCGCCCGGCAAGAGGACCGCGGCGCTTGCCGGGTATTTTTCAAGGAAGGCGCGCTCGCTGGCGAGCATGGCGGAGACTTTTTGCGTGATCGGGAAGCCATCCGCGGCATAGCCGATAGCGGCTTTGCTCAGCTCGGTCAGCGGTTTGCTGCCGAAGCGCTCCAGCAGGGCGTCGATCCCGGCCGGGAAACCGGGCACCGAAGGGGAGAGCGGCCCGGATTGCGGCAGTACCCGCCCGTCCAGCTCGCAGTACTCCTGCATGAACTCGAGCGAGGCGCCGCGCGGACTGATGCCGGAGCTGATGACGCTGATCAGCTCGGAATAACCACCGCCTGCTTTCGGTTTGGAGACGATGGCAAAGAGATCGCCACCGACCCCGCAGGAGGCCGGCATGGTGACCGCATCGACCAACGCCGCGGCGATCGCGGCATCGACGGCGTTGCCGCCATTAGCCAGCACCTCGACACCCGCGGCCGTCGCCAGCGGATGCGCACTGGCGACCATGCCGTTACGGGCAAAGACCGGCGAGCCCCGGCGGCGGCGTCCCATCGGCTTCGGAAGATCGGTCGTGGTCGGAAACCCGAGCATGTGGTCCCTTTCGGCGGTGAGCGAGCGCGGACAGGCGCACGATAGAGGTCTATTATCGAAGAATCGGAGAACTTCGTTCGACGCTAAGGAGCTATACAGGATGTGCCACGAATCGATAACCTGGCCGATCAGTGGAGGAGCGCCCACCGCGGCGCAGCGTGAGGAGATCGATCGTGAGGACACCAAGCTTCCGATCTATGTCGCCAAACCGGAGGGCGAGGGAAAACGTCCGGGCGTGGTATTGATCCACGACATCAACGGTCCGGTCGATTTCTACAAAGACATGGCCGGGCGGCTGGCGGACGAGGGCTATCTGACGGTCCTGCCGGACCTCTTCGTCCGGCAGGGAGCGCTGCAGAACGGCAGTCCGCAGGCGAAGCAGGGGCGCCAGGGGTCGCTCGACAAGGATCTGGCACTGGAGGATGTGCTCGCGGCAGTCCGCCATGTGCGCGATCTGAAAGGCGCGGAGGGACCGGTGGGGCTGATCGGGTTCTGCATGGGCGGCACGCTGGCGATGCTTTCCGCGGGAGCGACCGGCGGCCCGGATGCGGTGGTTTCCTTTTATGGATTCCCGCAGTCGCGCCAGGGATGGCCGAAAGCGCCCATGGACGATGTCGACAACGTCCGGGTGCCGATGCTGTTGATCGTGGGCGATCAGGACACTGGGGTCGGCATGGAGAATATGGAGCAGTACGAAGCGAAGCTCGATGCGGCCAACAAGGACTACGAGTCCATTACCTACACGGGGGTGGGGCACGGATTCATGACCTTCGATCCGGACGCCGAGAGCTTTTCCCAGGCGTCCGATGCCTGGACGGCGACCTTGCAGTTTCTCGACCAGCAGCTTGCGAATGAGTGACGAGCGCCTTCCACCGGCGATCGTCGAGGCGATCGGCCGGTTGAAGGAGATTCCGCGCACCGGCTGGCTCGACCGGGGCATTCCGGATGAGGAAACCGAGTCGGTTGCGGACCATTCGTTTGGCGTGGCGCTGCTGGCATGGTTGCTGGCCCCGGAAGAATTGGACCGCGGGCGGGTGGTCGAGCTGGCCCTGATGCACGATCTGGCCGAGGCGGTGGTTGGCGATGTGACGCCCTACGACCGCGAGACGTTGCAGAACCTCGATCCCGATACCCGGCGCAACTGGCTCAACCAGCGGCACGTGCGTTCCGATGAACGATCGGCGGAAAAGCACGCGGCGGAAGACACCGCGATCGCGTCGTTGGCAAAGGAGCTGGGTGGGGAGCGGGCCGAGCGGTTGCGCGCTCGCTGGGCGGAGCTGCGCGAACGGCAGACCCCCGAGGCGCGGTTCGTCAAAGAAATGGACGTGCTGGAGACCTGGCTGCAATCGCGCCGCTATGTGGAGCGCTATCCGGACGCGCCGATGGAGTCGTTCGAGCTGGAAATTCGCGAGATATTCCCGTAGCCGCCGGCCCTGTGCCGGCGAATGGGACACCGCCGGCACAGGGCCGGCGGTTACGTTCGAGGTGGGGGTGCCGGTGGGTTCCGAGCGTACTGACGTGTCGATCGATCGATCCGGGCGGAGCTATCCGCTTGGCGATGCACGTTGGAGGGGAGACGACGGTAGCCCGCTGCGGGTGAGCGAGATCCCGGGACTGGCGCCCGACGACATCGATCGGCGGGAGCGGTCGATCTGGCGGTATCGCGACGTCCTGCCAGTCGATCCGACCAATCGCGTTTCCCTGGGGGAGGGGTGTACGCCGCTGGTCGAATCGAGCTGGAATGATGTTCCAGTGCGGTTCAAGCTGGAGTGGTTCGAGCCGACGTCAAGCTTCAAGGACCGCGGAGTCTCGGTGATGATGTCGCACCTGCGCGATCTTGGCGTGACGTGGGTGCTGGAAGATAGCTCCGGCAACGGCGGAGCAGCGGTGGCCGCGTATGCCGCCGCGGCGGGTATTTCGGCGAAGATCATCGTCCCGGAAGCGACCTCGCCGGCGAAGATTTTGCAGGCGCGGGCGTATGGCGCCGAGATCGAGCTGGTGGGCGGCACACGGGATGAGGTGGCGGATGAGGCGATCCGGCAATCGGCCACGATTCCCTATGCCAGCCACAACTGGCATCCGATGTTTTTGCAGGGGATCAAGACGATTGCCTACGAGTTGTGGGAAGACCTCGGGTTTCGCGCGCCGGACAATGTGGTGCTGGTCGCCGGGGCCGGCAGTCTGGTGTTGGGATGCGATATCGCGTTTCGCGAGCTGCTGGCCGCTGGGCAGATCGAGCGGTCGCCGCGATTGCTGGTCGGGCAGCCCGAGCAATGGGCCACGATCGTAGATACCCTGAACGGCCGTCCGCTGCCGGAGGACGGGCAGCGCACCCCCACGATCGCCGAGGGCGCATCGATCGCTCGACCGGTGCGGTTGCAGGAGGCGGTCGAAGCCATCCGGCGCTCGGGTGGAGCGGGGATCGGCGTCAGCGAGGACGAGATTCGTGCGGCAACGCGAACGCTGGCCGCGCGCGGACTCTATGCCGAACCGACCAGCGCGGTTGCGGCCGCCGCACTCACCCGTTTCATCGCGGACGGCACAATTCGGTCGGATCAAACAACGGTGGTCGTGCTTACCGGGTCCGGATTGAAATCGGCCCAGCGCATGACCGAGGTGTTCGGGTCGTAGCGCGACTTCCAAAAATGGTTGTCTCGATGAATTGGGTTTCAGGGCCACGCCGTCATCGAGCTGCGCTC
>DASTFJ010000148.1:0-4886 GCA_035708745.1 Thermomicrobiales bacterium
CCGCGCACGGCGAGGTAGAAGAGGGGGGCGGGTGGACCATCCCATCCGGGAACATCGCCGCCGAGGAAGGTTCCCATGAGAGTGGTGCGCTGGTCGGGTGTCGCCTTGGCAAAGGTGGCTCCATTTGCAGCCTGGCTGGCCTTATCGAGCGCGGCGAGTCCTTTGGAATAGAAGTCCGTCAGGGGACCGGGCCAGTCGAAATACCTGACGATCAACAACGGCTCCGGTTTCGCGAGCTGCGCATCGACGAAGTTCGCGATGCCGGCATCGCTGGCGCCGGGAAGCAAGACATCGCCCAATAGCTCGAGCTGAGCCCCTTCGGTGGACGTCAACGTGGTGAGGGGAACGTCTTCTGCCTTTGCCTGGGTGGGGGAAAGAAGCCGGCCATTGTAGGAAATCGCCATCATCGCGGCGATTCCGCCAACGGCGCCGCGTTCCAGGAACTCTCGCCGATTAAGGCCGCCGGAGAGGATCGATGGGTCAACAGGAAAGGGGCGCCGGCCGGCATTCGGCACGGCAAGGAGGGAATGGTGTTCATTCACGATAGAACCTCGGTTCATTCCTCGAAAATGAGATGAATGTCACGTGGCCGTATCGCCGTAATGGAATCGCCTCCTCTCCGCTCTGGGCTGGAGCTCGTGCGAAACGGTCGGTCTGTGCGCGCACCGCGAGCAGATTTACTTCAACAATAGTCCTGTATGCGTACGACGGCAAATCTCGCGATCGCTGAATCCGCGATCCCGGTCGGGACCGGTTCGCGCTCAGTCGATCGACCCCGTTCCAGATGTCTGGAACGGGGTCGATCGCTTGGTGGCTAGCGCGACTTACAGAGAAGTCAGAAGGCGCCAATCCACGTTGTCATCCTGACGAAGGAAGGATCTTCTCGCCGCAGCGAGTGCCACCAGAGAACGCTGTTCCGAGGATTGTCAGAACTACTTTGAATCGTGCTCTAGTACGTTGCGCGGCCGCCGGAGAGATCGAAAACGGCGCCGGTGCTGAAGCTGAGCTCATCCGAGGAGAGAAAGGCGGCGAGGGCGGCGACTTCTTCGGGCTGCCCGACCCGGCCCATGGGAATCTTGCTGGTCATGTACTTGAGATGCTCGTCGCTGACCTGCGCCAGAATCTCGGTCGCAATCACGGCCGGAGTGATGGCATTGACCAGAATGCCCTTGGTCGCCACTTCCTTGGCGATGGCCTTGGTCAGACCGATCACGCCTGATTTCGCCGCCGAATAAGGCACCGCGTTCGGGTTGCCCTCTTTGCCGGCGATCGAGGCGATATTGACGATGCGGCCGTATCCCTGGTCGATCATACCGGTGACGAAGGTCTGGCACCCGAGGAAGACCCCGGTCAGATCGATATCGATGACCTGCTTCCATTCCTCGAACGACAGCTCCCAGGTCGGAGCCGAGCGGCCGGCGATACCGGCATTGTTGACCAGAATATCGAGACCGCCGAACGCTCTGTCGACCTCGGCTTTGGCTGCTTGCCACGATTCGGGCGAGGTCACATCGAGCTTGACCGCAATCGCGTTCGGCCCGATCGCCTTGGCGGTTTCCTGTCCCTTCTCGATATCGAGATCGGCGATCGCGACCTTTGCGCCGTTGGTTGCCAGGCGAGTGGCAATCGCCGCGCCGATCCCGCGTGCGCCACCGGTGACCAGGGCGCGTTTTCCGTCGAACTGCATCGTTTCGTTACTCCATTCGAACACGGGTTGCACCCGAAAAACCGTTTGCCGGGATCATGCCACAGGCGGCGAATGTGGATACCTATTTGGAAAAGACGGCGATCTCGCCGACATCGAGAATGCAGATCTCCGATGTTCCGCCCAATTTCGAGAAGGTGGCCGCGAACTCGAGCGGGTCGAGAGTCGCGCCCGGTCCGAAGCCGTCCGGGGTCCACATGTTGTAGTGCATGGGGATGACCACCTTCGGCTTGACATACCAGGTCAGGAGTGCCGCCTCGTGGGTGGTCAAATTGCCGCCGACTCCATTGATGGGCACGATCATGACATCGATCTGCTCATCCGCCATCGGGCGGAGCCGTGCATCGTATTCGGTGTCGGCCACATCCCAGATCTTGAGCCCGTCGACCTCCAGCAGATAGCCGACCGCTTCCGGCGCGGGCGCGGATTCCACCTCGTGCCGGGCGAATGTGGCGAGTATGTCGATTTTGCCAATGGTCCGGCGCTCGCCCCTGTCGATGTTGACGATCTGATCCGCCGGCCAGCCCCAGACCGGCGCGCGGGAGGTGCAGGTCACCGGTCCGGCGAACACCCCCGCCGGACCCGCGGCTCCCCACAGTTTCACCAGCGGCACATCGAGATGATCCTCATGCCAATGGGAAACGAGCAGCAGATCGGGTTGCAACGCCGCCGGATCGATCGGCGAGGGAATTTGCCGCTCCAGCCCCCATTGCGTTTCGGCCCAATCGGTCAGATACGGATCGATCATCACGATCGTCCCATCCGACGTCTTGAGCAGATACCCGGCTTGCCCGAGCCAGACGACGGCGACCGATCCCCTGGCAACCTCGAGATCCTCGATTTGCTGTTCTAAAGACATCGATGTCTCCTTCTGCCCTCCTGTCATCCTGAACGGGATGAAGGGTCTCTCCGTCGCGAGACCGGAGTACCAGTCGTCGAATTGCGTCAATGCAGCTCCGACGCGGAGAGATTCTTCGCTGCGCTCAGAATGACAACGGGGGCGATGCTATGTGGCATCGCCCCCATCGGTTAACTGACGCCGTTCAGGCCGATCAGCGCCCGCGCGTGATCGAGCTCGCCAAGATGGCGGATGCCGTGCTGGAAGATGATGGCTTCCAGCAGGGCCGCCAGCGGCACGCTTTCGCCGTCACCGACCATCTTCCCCAGGAAGCTCTCCCGGTAATTGTCCGGGATCGACGGATATAGATCGGCGTCGAATTTTTCATCCGAGAGCGATGCCAGCACCGATTCGGTGTGCGTAAAGACGGTGTTCTGGTAGTCATTCCAGGTCGCTGAGTTGCCGATGGTGGCGGTTTCGGCCTCCTCGATCTTGGAGCCGCGCCGGATATCGAGCGGATTGCCACCGATCCGCTCCTGCCAATTGCCTGCCTCCCACAACGTCGGCTCGTTCAGAACCGCCGCGCAGATCAGCCGGTCCTCGCCCCGGACATAGTGCAGCAGCGTGAAGGCGATCGGGAGCACGCCGTCGCGCTCACGGTAGTTCATCTGCTCCACGGTCAGATCGGCGGTGGACAGATTCCAGAGCCGGTGCATCTCGTGCACCTGCCGCAGAAAACGCTCGCGATTGGAAACGCTCATTGGGTTACTCCACGCGGTACTTATCGAACACGTCCTTGTTCAGCTCGATCCCGAGCCCCGGCGCCTTCGGAATCACGATGCAGCCGTCTGCATCGAGTTGCACGCCTGGGGTGACCAGATCGGTATTGAGAATCGAACCCTCGCCCGGGGCCGGGGTTTCCTGGAAGATGCTGTTCGGGATCGAGGCGTTGACGTGAATCGACGCCGCTCCCAGGATGCCGGTGCTGAAATGATGCGGCACGCACGGTTTGCGGTGCGCGTAGCAATACGCGGCGATGCGCATCGTCTCGGTGATCCCGCCAACTCGGGCCACGTCGGGCTGGATCACGTCCAGATGGGCACGGTGCACGAGATCGCGGAAATCGCCGATCGTCGCCATCTGCTCGCCGGCGGCAATGCGCACCGGGGAGCGGTCGCACAGCTCGCGATATCCATCCCAGTCGTCCGGGTGCAGCGGCTCTTCCAGCCAGTAGATATCGTAATCGGCGAAGATGTTGGCGCGGCGCAGAGCGGTGGTGTGGTCCCATTCTGGTCCGCCCGAGTCGTACGCCCAACCGACATCGAACATGATCGGCGCATCGGGCCCGACCGCGTTGCGCACGCCTTCGACATGGGCGCGGTCCGACTTCTCATGGAATCCGAAGTTCATCCAGCCGAACTTGAATGCGGTGTAGCCGGCTTCTTTGTAGCGGGCGGCTTTCTCGGCGGTCTCGACTCCGTCCTTGCCGAAAAGGGCGGAGGCGTAGGCGCGCACCTTGGCATCGGTCGAGCCGCCCAGCAGATCGCAAATCGGCTGGCCGTAGGCCTTCCCCTTGATATCCCAGAGGGCGATATCGACCCCGGAGATGGCATGCAGCACCACGCCGCGGCGGCCCATATAGATGGTGGCCTGGTACATCTTGCGCCAGAGCCGCTCGATGTCGAGCGGGTTCTCGCCCACCAGCACCTCCCGGAGGCCCACCATGACCGAATGGGAGCGAGGCGCATCGACGACCGCCTTGGCGACGTGCGGCGAGGTCTCGGCCTCACCGATGCCGGTGATGCCCTCATCGGTGTGGACGAGCACCACCGCCACGTCCTGGGTGCCATTGGAGATTTCCGAAATACTCGGAATCTTCAAATAGGCGACTTCGACATCAGTAATTTTCACCCGGTCTGTTCCTTTCTTCTCGTCTTCGACTTCTGCGGCATTCTACCGAAGCTGGGGACCAGGCGAAATGAAACGGGCCGTGCGAGGATGCACGGCCCGGAACGGAACGCGACGAAGCGCGGAAGCGCGTTCGTGATGGGTGGCGCCCTCTCCAAGAGGAGACAATTCGGGTGAATCTTTGCAAATCTCCTCAAAAAATCTAGGCAAAGCAGGCGCGCGAAAATAACAGAGTCCCGATCCACAATGGATCGAGTGCAAGGCCGGTGTCAGACCGCCGTAACTTCGACGGGGATATTGCCGCGGGTCGCCTGCGAGTACGGGCATATCTGGTGGGCAGCGTCGCTGAGCTCCTGCGCTTTGGCGGCCTCGATGCCAGGAATGGAGACGACGATATTGGCGCCCAGTCCATATCCGCCGTCGACGCCCTGGGCA
>DASTFJ010000149.1:0-4309 GCA_035708745.1 Thermomicrobiales bacterium
GGAAGGGGAGCGTGTGTCCACCGAGATCATTTTTGCGCCGGCCAGAGAACTGAGCGAGCGGATTCACAAGAAAGACGTGTCCGCGCGCGAGGTGATGGACGCGCATCTGGCCCAGATCGAAAAGACCAATCCGCGGGTCAACGCCATCGTTTCCATGCTCGATCCTGAGGTTGCGATCCAGCAGGCGGTGGACAAAGACCGCGATCTGGCGACCGGCTCGAAGACCGGTCCGCTGCATGGCTTGCCCTACGCGGTCAAGGACCTGCACGATGCCGCCGGTTTTCCGACCTCCAACGGCTCGCTCCTGTTTGCCGGCACCATGGCGGAAAAGGACGCGCTGATCGTGGAGCGAGCGCGGCGGGCCGGGGCGATCGTGATCGGCAAGACCAATGTGCCCGAATTCGGGCTCGGTTCGCATACCTACAATCGCGTGTTCGGGCCGTGCCATAACCCATACGATCTGAGCAGGAGCGCCGGTGGCAGCAGCGGCGGCGCGGCCGCGGCGCTGGCCAGCGGCATGCTCCCGCTGGCGGATGGGAGCGACACCGGCGGGTCCCTGCGCAATCCGGGTAATTTCAACAATGTGGTGGGATTCCGGATTTCCCCGGGATTGGTGCCCACCTGGCCGAATTCGAAACCCTGGCTTGGCCTGGGGGTGAAAGGCCCGATGGCGCGCACGGTCGACGATTGCGCGTTTCTGCTCTCGGTGCTGGCGGGGCCTGATCCGCGCGATCAACTGGCCTATCCCTCCGATCCCAGCCAGTTCTTGCAGCCGCTGGAGCGGGATTTCAAGGGCGTCAAAGTGGCGTGGTGCCCGGATCTGGGCGGATTGCCGCTCGATCCGCGGGTGCGATCGACCCTGGAAGCGCAGCGGGCGACCTTCGAGTCGCTGGGATGCATCGTCGAAGATGTCGCTCCCGATCTTTCCGGCGCGGAGGAGTGTTTTCAGATCCTGCGCGCCGCGAATATGGCTGAGGACGAGCGCGGCTTGCTGAATCATGCGCCGGGCGAGGTCAAACCTGAGGCGATCTGGAATATCGAGTACGGCAAACGGCTTTCCGCCGCCGATTTCGACCGTGGGATGTCGATGCAGCAGCAGATTTTCGAGCGGCTACGGGTCTTCATGAAGGAGTACGCATTCGTGCTCTGCGCGGTCAACCAGGTGCCGCCCTTCCCGATCGAGTGGGACTGGCCGCATGAGGTGGATGGCGTGCCGATGGAGACGTATATCTCATGGATGCAGAGCGCGTATTTCATCACCGTCACGCGCTCGCCGGCCATTTCGGTGCCGGCCGGGTTCACCGAGGACGGCTTGCCGGTTGGCATCCAGATCGTCGGCCGGTTCCGTGACGATCTGGGGGTGCTGCAGCTCTCGAAGGCGTTCGAATCGGCCACGGAGTTTTGGAAGATCCATCCAGCTATCGCGCAGTAGTGGATGTTCCAGGCGAACCCCGGTAGTTCCGTGTGACAGGTGACGCGGCGGGACGGGCGTCGTACGATCTCAGCAACTCCGCTCAGTCACGGCGCACGTCTGCCAGACCGACAGTGACGCGCGACACGCAACTGGAGCTCCATCGATGACATCTGCCGCTCACGAGTTCGACCCAGCCGCGCTGTACCCGACCTTGACCGCGGACCAGATCGACCTGCTCCGCCGCTTTGGGGAGACTCACACGACCAGGGACGGAGAGGTGATCTGGTCCGTGGGCGAGCGGCACCCGACATTGGTCGTCGTTCTCTCCGGGCAGGTGCGCGCCATCGACCGTTCGGACGGATACGATCGCACGATCCTGGAAGCCGGGCCGGGGCAATTCATCGGCGAGCTGAGCTTGCTGACCGGCCAAATCGCCTGGGCCACCTGTGTGGTCCAGAAGGGCGGTGCGGTGCTCATCGTGCCGGCCGACCAGCTGCGGATCGCGATTGCGACGGTGCCCGCGCTCGGGAACATCCTCGTCACCACCCTTGCTCTGCGTCGCAAGGCGCTCAGGTTCGTGGCCAAGAACACGCTTACCCTAATCGGGCCACCGACGTCGCAGTCGTTGTTGCGCGTCGCGGAATTCGTGGATCGAAACCGTATTCCGTTTCGCTGGCTCGCCCCGAACGACCCGGTCGCGCTCGATCTCATCGGGCGCACCGAGCCCAATCCATACGCGCATGTCTGGGTGGTCATCCGCAATCAGCAGGCGCTGGCCGATCCGAGTCCGCTGCGGGTCGCGAAAGCACTCGGTCTCGATCTGGGATTCGATCAAACAGCACCCGTCGATCTGATCGTCGTCGGAGCCGGGCCTGCCGGTCTCTCCGCGGCGGTGTACGGTGCATCGGAAGGGCTGAGCACCATTGTGGTGGACAATGTCGCCATCGGTGGTCAGGCGGGCGCCTCGTCACAGATCGAAAACTACCTTGGCTTTCCCACCGGCATCTCCGGCGGAGACCTGGCGTTTCTCGCCGAGGTGCAGGCGCTGAAATTCGGCGCGCGCATTACGGTCCCGAACAATGCGGTCGCTCTGCGTCGCACTGGCGATCTCCTCGAAGTCGAGCTGGAATTTGGCAAATCATTGCGCGGCCGCGGTGTGATCGTGGCCACCGGCGCCCGTTATCGCACGCTCGGGTTGCCCGGGGAAGAGGCGCTTTCGGGTGTGTTTTATGCGGCGACTGAGCTGGAGGCCCGATTCTGCGGCAGCGATCCGGTCGTCGTGGTCGGTGGTGGAAATGCTGCCGGCCAGGCGGCCATGTTCCTCTCGGACCGCAGCTCGACCGTTTATCTGGTCCATCGGGGAGACGATCTGGAATCGAGCATGTCGCAGTATCTGATCGCCCGGCTGAAAAAAGCGCCCAATGTCGTTCTGAAGCTGGGCTGCGCGATCGAGGCGCTGGATGGATCGAACCAACGACTTCGCGGAGTCACCATTCGCGATGCGGATGGCGCCGCCGATCCGGTGCCGGCAACGGGTCTCTTCATCATGATCGGGGCCGAACCGTGCACCGGCTGGTTGCGCGGCTCCGTCGAGCTGGATGACAACGGGTATGTGCTGACCGGATTGGATCTTCCTCCCACGCGCGAAGGGAATCCCCGCTCCGGATTCGCGACCAGCGAGCCGGGCGTATTCGCGGTTGGCGATGTGCGCAGCGGCTCGGTCAAGCGCGTCGCCAGCGCGGTCGGCGAGGGATCGGTTGTGGTGCAGGCGGTTCACCGCTTTCTGGCGACCACGCCGATCACGATCTCCCAGGATTGAGCATCACATCCAGCGAGACGTGCTGGAACCGGAGACAATCCCGTCATGCACGCGGAATGTGCGGAGACGGGCGCCTCCGCCGATGGTTCCGTCAGTTGGAAGGACGATTCCCGGATGCTCACGACCCTGATTGGCTTGCCCGTCGAACAGCTCGACACCCCCGCGCTGCTGATCGATCTCGATGCGCTGGAGCGGAATATCGCCAACATGGCCGGCGATATCAAATCACGCGGGTCGGATTGGCGGCCGCACAGCAAAGCCAATAAATCGCCGGCGATCGCGCACCTGGAGATCGCGGCGGGCGCCATCGGAATCGCCTGCGCCAAGCTCGGTGAGGCCGAGGTAATGGCGGCCAGCGGGATCCGCAATATCATGGTGCCGAATCAGGTGGTGGGACCGATCAAGGCGCGCCGTGCGGCCGCGCTGGCGAGCACGACCCGGCTGATCCTGGCGGTCGATAGCGAGATCCAGGCGCGGCAGCTCGACGAAGCGGCAGTCGTGCTCGGTACGCATCCGGAGGTCGTCATCGAGCTCGATACGGGGATGAACCGGGGCGGGCAGCTTCCGGGCGATGCGGTGTTGCGCCTGGCGGAGCTGGTCGCAGGTATGGATGGGCTGACGTTTGCCGGGCTGATGACCTGGGAAGGGCATTGCATGAAGATCGCCGACGCGGGCGAGCGGGAAGCAGCTATCCGGAGCTCGGTCGGCAAGCTGGTCGATATGGCGGAGCAACTGCGCGCCAATGGGATCCCGGTGGAGATCGTGTCCGCTGGGGGGACGGGCACCTATCTGACGACGGCCAGCATCGAGGGCGTGACCGAAGTGCAAGCGGGCGGCGGTATTTGGGGGGATCAGCAGTATCTGAATCTCGGCGCGAATGTCGAACCGGCCCTGACGATCATGGCGCAAGTGGTGAGCCGGCCGCAGCCGGACCGGATTCTGACGGATGCGGGCCGCAAGACAGTCGATCCTTCGACCCGCGCCCCCCTTCCGCAGAATATCCCGCCGTATGTCGAGCAGGCGTTTTCGGCCGAGCACGGCAAGATCGTGCTGGCGGAGCCATCGGACACGCCGGG
>DASTFJ010000150.1:0-18472 GCA_035708745.1 Thermomicrobiales bacterium
TCCCTGCACTGCGGTCGGGACAACGGTGGCGCTAGTCCGGACTGTCAGACGGTTCCGGGGTGCCTTCCGGTGAGAGGATCCATGCTTCGAAGCGCGCGGTGAGCTTTTCCTCGTATTCCGCCCAATAACTCCAGTCTTCGACGAACTGCAACGGTTTGTTGCCCGGCGCGCTGGGGAGAATCGCGACCCGGTCGTTTCGAATCAACGGAAACGCGTCGATATTGACCGGTCCATACGGCACCAGCAGCGCAAAATTCGCCTGCGGTACCGCCCGGGTGGCGAAGTTGATGAAGTCGAACGCGACATCGGTGTTCTGCGCGCCGCGCGGCACGATCCAGGCGTCAGCCGAAAGCATCCCGTCGTACCAGTTGATGCGCACTTCGTCGGTCAAATCCAGCTGCGGAATGCGCACATTCCAACTGCTGGCCATCGAAACCGCCTGAGCCGCGATCAGCTCCGCTGGCTCCTTGCTTTCCTGCCACCAGACCAGCACGTAATCGCGAATCTTGTCGAGCGAGGCGAAGGCACGGTCGGCATCGATCGGATAGAGTCCCTCGATCGGCACCCCATCGGCCAGCAGCGCGAACTCGAGCGTCCCGATCGGGTACCGCCGCAGGCAGCGCAGATCTTCGACCGGAATTTCGGCGTCATCGGTGACTGGCGCGACATTCCAGAAATCGGTCCAGTCCTGCGGGGCATTCGTCGACCCCGCGCCATAGATCATGGTCGCCGAGAAGTAGGCAACGCCGACGCCGTACTCGAGCGCGATGTCCTGATAGAGCGGGGTGCGGTCGACCACGTCGTAGTTCATCGGCGTCAAAACGTTGTCCCGCGCCAGGCGCACCATCTGCTCCATCGGCACCGTCAGCACATCCCAAACCACATCCTCCGATTCGACCTGATTGCGCAGGCTGCCGATATCGGCGACCTTCTGCTGGATCGTGGCGCCGGTGGCCTCGCTGAACGGTTTGAAGAAGGCGTCGTCCTGAGCTTCCTGATAGTCACCTCCCCAGGCCGCCACCGTGAGCGTGCGGCCCTCCCAGCGGGCCGGATCGCCATAGGCGGCAACGGGGGAGGCGATCGGCGGCTGGGTCGGGGTTGGGCTCAACTCCTCAGTGGGAGCGGGTTCGGGGGTGGCCGTCGAATCGGACGAGTTATTGTCTTGCAGAGTGCACCCGGAAAACCCGGCCGCAAGCCCCAGCGCTCCGATCGAGAGAACCGAACGTCGAGATATCCCCATCTGTCGCCCGTCGTATCCATGCGATTCAGCGCGCGCCCGCGCACCCGACGTCCTGCCCGGATCATGCAACTCCGTGCTTCCCGCGATCATAGCGGAAGTCGCGACAACAAGTGGACGATCGACCCGATCCTTCTCGCTGGCGAGACTGGTAGGATGCTGCCGCCGGGTGAAACGACCGGCGTCAGATTGCCACTGGGAGATGAACCACCGATGCGCGTGTTGCTGGCCGGGATCGTGCATGAAACCAATACCTTCGCCGAAAAGCGCACCGATCTCGACGAATTCGAGGCAGACGGCTTCTTTCGCGGCGACGAGTTGCTCGATCTGGCCGGAACGAACACCGTCATCGGTGGGGTGGTCGAGGCGGCGCGCGAGCTCGGTGTCGATCTGATCCCGGTGGTGGGAACCAGCGCGATACCGGGAGGACTGGTCACCGATCGGGTCTTCGAGCTGGTCGTCGGCGCGATCGAAGACGCGCTCGCGGCGCAACGGCCGGATGCCATCGTGCTCGATCTGCACGGCGCGATGGTGACCGAATCGCATGACGATGGCGATGGCGCGGTGCTCGAGCGGGTGCGTGCGGCCGCCGGACCGGAGATGCCGATAATCTCGACCCTGGATCTGCATGCGAATGTCGGTCCACAGATGCTTGCGAATGCGACCGCGCTGGTCCCGTTCGACACGTACCCCCATATCGACAATGCCGAGCGCGGCGCCGAAGCCTTGCGGCTGGCCGTGCGAACTGCCTCCGGCGAGATCGCGCCGGTCATGGCTTCGCGCAAGCTGCCGGTGCTGCCGGACGGTCCGCGTCAGTTTTCCGGCGCGGAGCCGACTCGATCGATCATGGCGCTGGTCCATGAGGTCGAAACGCGGCCCGGCGTATTGACCGCCGGGGTCTGCTTCGCGTTTCCCTGGGCGGATTGCCCCTTCCCGGGTATGACCGTCACCGTGGTGACCGATGACGATTCCCATCTGGCCGCTGCCTACGCGAACGAGATCGGCGACTACATCTGGAAACGGCACTCCGAGTTTCGGACCGAGCTCTGGTCGGTGGAGGAAGCCATCCATGAGGCCATGTCGGCCGAGGCGTGGCCGGTCGTCCTGGCGGACCTGGGCGATAACCCGGGCGGTGGAACCGCTGCTGACGGCACGTCGCTCCTCTGGGGGCTTATGGATCTGGGCGCCGAGGGCGCGGTCGTTTCCACGATCTGCGATCCCGAGGTCGTGGCGTTGGCGTTCGGAGCCGGCGAAGGCACCAGGATCGAGACGATGCTCGGCGCCAAAACCGACGAGCGTCACGGCTATCCCATTCCGATCAAGGCAACCATCAAACGTCTGAGTGATGGCGATTTCGTCTACGACGGTCCAATGGATCGGGGCGTGCAGAGCACCCTGGGCCGTACTGCGGTGCTCGGGGTGGATGGACGCTATGGGCACGTGGTCGATGTGATCGTATGCGAACGCCGGTGCCAATCGCTCGATACCGCTATTCTTCGATCACAGGGAATCGAGCCGTCCGAGTGCAAAATCATTGCGCTCAAATCGGCTGTCCATTTTCGAGGAGCCTTCATGCCGATTGCCTCGCGCATACTCGAGGTCGATACGCCGGGGCTCACCTCGCTGGACTATTCGCGCTTTCCCTACGAACGGCTGCCGCGGCCGATCTGGCCAATGGACGAGATCTAAGAGCTCGACGAACAGAAAGGTCCCACCGGTGGAAACGTTCAATCTCTATATGGATGAGCTTTCGAGCGATCTGAACGGCGATGCCGACAAGTTCGTCGAGGTGCAGTTCCGTATCGTGGCGGGGAGCGCCGATGAGGGCGATCCCGAGGCTGATGCGGTGCTCGCCGGTCTCGACATCTTCGATCTCATCGATTTGCGCGACGAGATCCAGGGCGTCATCGACGCCCTGGCAACCACCGGATTCGACAACGGAGAAGCCGAAGCCGGCGCCTGATCGCCACGTTCGATTATTGGGTGAAGGTGGGGGCTGCGAGTCCAGACCGAACATACAGTCCCATGAGCTCGGCCTGGACGTCATGTTGGGACTCGACCCCGGGCGTGCGAAGCATCGTCCAGCGGCCCTCCCGATCGAGCGTCCAGGAGTCTTCGGTGTCGCTGAAATAGAGCGGCAGAATCTGGTCGCGCAGATAGGCGACCAGCGACTGGTCTTCCACCGGGAAGACCACTTCGATGCGCCGGTCGAGATTGCGCTCCATCAGGTCAGCGCTTCCGAGATAGATCTCGTCCTTGCCGCCGTTGCCGAAGTAGTAGATGCGGCTATGCTCCAGAAACCGCCCGATGACGCTGCGAACGCGAATGTTTTCGCTCCACCCGGGCACCCCGGGCCGCAGGCAGCAGGCGCCGCGCACGATCAGATCGATCTGCACGCCCGCGCGCGAGGCGGCATAGAGCGCCCGAATCAACTCGCGGTCGACCAGCGCGTTCATCTTGAAAATCAGATGGCCGTTTCCATGCTCGCGGTGAGCGGCAATTTCTCTGGCGATCGCCCGCAGGAAGTGATCGCGCAACGAACCGGGCGCTACCCAGATTTTGCGGTATTGCTCCTGCTCGGAATAGCCGGTGAGTACATTGAAGAGCTCGCTGACATCGCTGGTGATCTCCGCGTCGCAGGTGAAAAGACCGAGATCCTCATAGAGACGGGCCGTCGCCGCGTTGTAGTTGCCGGTCGAAAGATGGACATAACGGCGGAGACCGTCGTGTTCGCGCCGCACCACCAGCGTGACCTTGCAATGGGTCTTCAACCCGGCCATACCGTAGGCGACATGAACCCCGTGGTGTTCGAGCTGCTGGGACCAGGAGATGTTGTTCTCTTCGTCGAAACGAGCCTTGAGCTCGACCAGCACCGCCACCTGCGTGTCGTCGTCGCGCGCTTCGATTAGTGCCGGAATCAGCGGCGAGTCCTTCCCGATACGATAGAGCGTCTGCTTGATGGCGACAACATCGGAATCGGTCGAGGCAGCTTTGAGAAAATCGGTGAAGATCGAGAAGCTCTGGTAGGGATGGTGCACCAGCACATCGCGCTCGCGAATGGCCTGGAAGATATCCGGTACACCCCAGGCGCCATCCTCGGGATTTCCTCCCAGGGTCGATGGCGTCAACGGCGGGTCCTTCAGATCGGGACGGTCGAGCCGCAGCAGCTCCATCATGTCTTCGAGGGCGAGTGGACCATCGGTCACGTAGAGCTCACGCTCGGTCGCCCCGAGCTGCGAGAGCAACCAGTTCACCACCGTCTGCGGCATGTTCGTGTCGACCATGACTCGCACGACCGAGCCAAACGTTCGCTCGGAGAGCAGCTCGCGCATGGTCGCCAGCAGATCGTGCGCGTCCTCGTCATCGTCGATCTCGATGTCCGAGTCGCGGGTGAGGTGGAAGGGATACGCCTCGATCGCCTGATGTCCCGGAAAGAGATCGTGCAGATGTTCCGAAATCAGATCTTCCAGCCAGACGAACCGGGTGACCGGCGAGTCCTCGGGCTCGGGCACGCGCACCAGACGCGGGAGCACCTTGGGCAGCTTGATGCGGGCCAGCTTGTCCGTCCCCGCTGAGCGTAAAAGGACGATCAGGCTGATGCTGTCATTGGAGATGTGCGGAAAGCGGCGGGCGTGGTCGATCGCCTGCGGGGTCAGCACCGGAAAGACTTCGCGGCGGAAATAGTCCGCCAACGCATGTTGGGCCGATTCCGGCAGATCGCGCATCTCGCCGATGACAATCCCTTGCTTTTCCAATTCCGGCAAAAGGTCGCGCTGCAAAATATTCGATTGCTCGAATTGAAGCCGCCGGGTGCGCTCCCGGATGGCGAGATAGAGCGCGGTCGGCGTCCGGCCGTCGATCGACGGCTCGGTGCGGCCCGCGTTGATCTTTCTCAACACACCGGCCACGCGAATCATGAAGAATTCGTCGAGATTCGAGGAGAAAATGGCGATGAATTTCGCGCGCTCCAGGAGCGGAACGAGCGGGTCCCGCGCTTCGGCCAGTACGCGGGCATTGAAATCGAGCCAGCTCAGCTCGCGGTTGATAAAAAGCTCGGCCGACAGGGTCGGGAGCTGATCCTCTCGCAGAAGGAGGAGTTCGCCAGGCGGTTGCGTGGACGTCGTGGTGATTCCAGACGCAGCTGGCTGCGCTGCGGTTTCCGCCAGTGCACGCCGGGCAGTCACGGTTTGCTCGCTCCTGAGGACCGAGCCGCCCGGACTCGATATCAGGCGGCGTCGGAACCGTAAAGACTGGCGCGCTCACGAATATCGCGCATCGCCAGCAACGGAATGAATTGCGTGACACGCGTCTGCTCGGTCAGCAGCGCGCTCAACGCCGATGTTACCCAAGATTGCAACGTGATGTCGTCGACCGTCGCGCCATACGTTCGGCGGCTTTCGGCCAGCACACGCGCGGTGATCGTTTGAGCCGTCCTGGTGAACCCGGCAACCGGCTGTTCCGTCATGGAGAGATCTCCTGCCCGAGTACGAAACAACGCTTCGGCGCGCTCTGGCTCGCTGGGTTCCTGCGGCGGTTCCAGCCTTGTTTGCAAGTGTGCATCAGGCGCGGAAAATCGACCAGCGGCAATTGTTATCGACTGGTAAACGAAGGGCCGCTGATTCAGACGATCGAGCGACTTCTTTCCTGCGCAACCTAGTGCAGAATGACGAAGTTGGATTCATACCGTCAACGCCTGCATGATCGAGAGTCGCGAACGCTGCTGGAAACGGCATCCATGGCGTTTTTGCCAGCACTGCGGGTGGTATGGCTGGTAGATAGGAAAGGACCCTGGTGAGCGAACCGATCACGAGCTGGCTCGAATCGCAGCTCGGTGGCTATATAGAAGACCTACGATATCTCTCCGGGATCGATTCCGGCAGCTATGACAAAGCCGGTATCGATCAGGTGCAAGACTGGTTCCAGCAGCAGCTGGCCGAACTCGGTTTCGACGTGCAGCGGCTGACCGAGGCAACGTGCGGCGACGATATTCTCGCCGTACGCCGGGGAACCGGTGGGCGCAAGGTGATGCTTCTCGGCCATTCCGACACCGTTTTCCCGCTTGGAACCGCGGCCGAACGGCCGGTAACGATCGACGGCGACAAGCTGCTCGGTCCTGGCACCTGCGATATGAAAGCCGGGTTGCTAAGCGGCCTCTATGCCATCCGCGCGCTCGATCAGCTCGGTTGGAACGGGCTCGCCGAGCTGAGCTTCTTCATCGTCTCCGCGGAGGAGATCG
This sequence comes from Thermomicrobiales bacterium, assembly GCA_035708745.1. Lineage (GTDB taxonomy): Bacteria > Chloroflexota > Chloroflexia > Thermomicrobiales > UBA6265 > JAMLHN01. The sequence goes on from DASTFJ010000150.1 coordinate 6,474, forward strand.
ATGACCGGCATTCGAATCCGCTACTCGAAGACCTTGGACCGAAAATGGATGCCGTGCTGACACTCGAAGCAGCTCGTGAAAACGGCGATATCGTGACCTCCCGCAAAGCCGGGAAGTGGGTGAATATCGAAGTCTTCGGAAAGTCGGCGCACGCCGGGGTCGAGCCGGAGAAAGGCGCCAGTGCAAGTCTGGCGCTGGCACACATCATCACGAATGTCTTCGCGTTGAATGCCATGAAGCCCGGCATGACCGTCAATCCAGGCGAGATATCGGGCGGGAGCCGCCCAAATGTGGTGGCCGACTATGCAAGAGTCGAGCTCGATGTGCGCGCCTGGTCGAATTCGGATCTCGATGAGCTGATCGAGGCCATTACGCGGGTGGCAAATCAGGGATATGTGCCGGGAACAATGGTCGAAATTACGATCGACCCGGCATCCGGCTGCCCGGCGATGGAATACACCGCGGGAACGAGACGCCTGGAGGCGGCGGCCATCGAAATCGCGGATGAGCTCGGTTTCGCGCTCGAGGGCGCAGCGACCGGTGGCGGCTCCGACATAAGCTTCGCCTGTCAGGCGGGCACCCCAGGGCTCGACGGGCTCGGGCCGATCGGGGGACTCGATCACAGCCCGAACGAATATATCCTCCTCAGCAGCATCGTTCCGCGCACCGCGCTGTTGGCCAAGCTCTTGCAACGTATAGGTGATGGAGAAGGATTCGACTATGCCGAACGCGCCGGCTGAAGCCGCGGAGCTGCTGCTCCGCTTGCGGGATGACCAGATCGAGCATTTCTGGGTCACCCTGAATGACTACAGCGGGGTGCAGGCCGCCAAGACGATTCCGCCCGGTGGGTTCAAAAGTGCCGTAATGGGCGGACTCGTGTTTGCCAGAGCGAATCTCGATATGGACATTCTCGATCGCCAGCCCCGCACTGCGACCTGGCGCGCCGACTCAGGCGATACGCTTTTGGTGCCCGATCCCCGCAGCTATTCAGTTGTGCCGCGATTTCCGAAAACTGCTATCGCGAATGGCTGGATGCGGGCGACCGACGGTTCTGTCTGGGACGGATGTCCCCGCACGAGATTGCAGAAGACGATCGACCTCCTCGCGGACGAAGGCTATTCCGTCAGGGCTGCGCTGGAACCCGAGTTTTATTTGCTCGACCTGGACGAGCAGGGCGGGTTCGTGCCCATCAACAAGGCACGTATGTACACGACGGCGGGACTGCACGAAGCTCAGCAGTTTTGCGCAGATGTGGTCACCGAACTGGGAGCCATGGGGGTGCCGGTCGCGCAGCTCGGAAAAGAATACGGGCTGGGCCAGTACGAAATGTCGGTCGAGCACGGCACTCCCATCGAGGCGATCGACCGGTATTGGGCACTCAAGGCGGTGGTGCGCGATCTGGCCCGAGCGAACGGCTGGATTGCTACGTTCATGCCCAAGGTCTATTCGGATTGGGCCGGAAACAGCCTTCATGTGCATCTCAGTGTCTGGGACAAGGACGGCGAAAACGATCTGACGCCTGGCACGAGCGACAACGAGCGCCTCTCGGATATCGGACGCTGGTTTCTGGGCGGGCTGCTGGCCCACGCCCCGGCGCTGACGGGACTCGGCTCGCCAACGGTCAATAGCTACAAGCGCCTGCTGCCGGGCTCCTGGGCGCCGGCGAATATCTATTGGGGATATGGCAACCGTTCGGGCGTCGCACGGATTCCCGGGGTGGGCGACCGGCGGCATATCGAATACCGCTCCGGCGACAACTCCTGTAGCCCGGCACTCTTTCTTGCGGGGCTGCTGGCGGCCGGGCTGGACGGCATCCGCAACCAGATCGATCCGGGACCACCGTTCCAGGGCGATGTGGGGGTGATGTCAAAGGACGAAATGCTGAGCGCCGGCCTGACCTTCCTGCCGCGTTCGTTGCCGGAGGCGCTCGCCGCGCTCGAGACCGACGAGGTTGTTGCAGAAGCAGTCGGCGACGTGATCCTGCCGCATTTTCTTTCGGTCAAGCGCAGCGAGCTGGAAACGTACGATCTTCTGGTGCATCCGTGGGAACGGGACACGTATCTGGAGGTGATCTAGATCATGGTCGATGTCAGCGGATTGCCGGTGCTGGATGTCCATGCGCATCCCTTCCTGAACAAAGGCGCTGTCTCGGCCGAGACGTTTACCGATATCACCTCGTTTGGCGGCGGCCATGGCGGTTCGGCCGACGGCTCCCGCATCTACATGGAAGCGGGCGGCATCGCGTGGACACCGGAGGTCTCCGACGAATTCCAGCGCATCAAGCGGTCGACGCTCTACTTCGCCCGCATGGTCAACGATCTGGCGAAATATCTGGGAATCTCGCCCGACCTCGAGTCGGTGCTGAATGAGCGCAATGCGCAGGTCGCCGTCGACTATCGCGGCTACGTCCAGCGTCTCTGGGCCGATGCTCGGCTCGATACGGTCGTCTTCGATTTCGGCCTGCCGCTCCCTATGCTCGATATCGACGAGGTCAGCGCCGAGCTACCGATCGAGGTGGTGCCGATTTTCCGCATCGAGCCTTTGATCGCGGACTTGCTCAGGCAGGACCTGACCTGGTCTGAGTTCAAAGTGAAATACGACACCGCGATATCTGAAGGATTGAGCTCAGGACGATATAGGGGTCTGAAATCGATCATCGCCTATCGCACCGGGCTGGATATATCGCCGTTGTCGCGCGCGCCCGATCAGGGATATCAGGCGCTGGACGCGATCAGGCGCGGTCTGGGCGGCGGTAGCATGAAGAAATTGCGCGATCACCTCCTCTGCCGGGCGATCGAGCTCTGCATGGACTATGACGTACCAATGCAGATTCACACCGGCATGGGTGATGTCGAAATCGATTTGGTTCTGTGCCGCCCGAGCTTTCTGCTCGATCTGCTGCGTTTCCCGGTCTACCGCGGTTGCCGGGTGCTGCTGGTGCATACCGGCTATCCCTATCACCGGGAAGCCGCCTATATGGCGAACGTGCTGCCGCGCACGTATCTCGATATCAGCGAGGGCATTCCGTTTGCGTCGTCCGCGGCATGGGAGATCATCGAAGGCGTCGTTTCGATGGCGCCCCTGAACAAGATTTGCTACGGCTCGGATGGATATCAGGTGCCCGAGATCATGTACACCAGCGCCATGCTGGGAAAGCAGGCTTTGCAAGATGTCATGAACGGGCTGGTAGCCAGGGGTATGCTGGTCGAAGCCGACGCCCAAAAGGCCGCGGCCGGGATTTTGTCCGATAACGCCCGGGAGCTCTACAAACTTGACTGACGCCATTCTGCTGGAGGGGCTGCGCTTCTTCGGGTACCACGGACTCTATCCAGAGGAGCGCACGCTCGGCCAGCGATTCATCGTGGATATCACCGCCGAGCTCGATCTCCGCGATGCCGGCGCGCATGACGAGTTGGACGAAACGGTCAACTACGCCAGTCTCTACGCCACGGTGCGGTCGATCGTAGAAGGCGAGCCGCTGATGCTGATCGAGGCGGTCGCCGACCGGTCGGCCCTCGCTGTCCTGGAAGCGTTTCCCGCGATCACCGCGGTCGAAATCACGGTTCGCAAACCAGCGGTGACCATCCGGGGAGCGCATCTCGATTCAGTCGGAGTTCGCATCCGCAGAGTCCGGGCCCACGTTGGCGTTACCCAGCCAGTAGACGTTCCCAAACCGCGAGGTCTCGGCCGGAACCGGCGCTCGTAATCGTTTGTCCGATGCGGCCTATGAAGGGCTGGAGTTTTGATGCGTGGTTCCCGTCACCGGGGACGTTGCCAGCTTGGTGACCATGAAGCTGCCGAGCGGCGTTCTGGGAACAGAACGCGCTTGCCGAAATCTAATCATTTTGCTCTTGCCCTCTACACTCGAATGTGAACCTGAGATTCAGGTATTCAGGGTGCTTCTTTTCTGGCATCGGGCCTCGGGGTTCAAAGTTATCGAAGCGCCGCTGAGAAAATGCGACAAAGGAGGGAAAGATGACTGCTGGAAGCAAGGGCGACGTCAAGCAAAAGAATGAGAAGACCGTCGCCGATTATCTCAGCGACATGCAAGCGGTCGAATCGCATATCGAGGAGGCCCTCGACCACCAGCTCGGCATGTTCAAGGATCTCCCGGACGTGTCGGCGGCCGTCAAAGAATTTCACGACATGGTCAGATCGCAGCGCGATGCCGTGTCGGCGCTGCTCGAAAAGGAGCCCGAAGAGCCGAAGACCGCCGGAGTCAAGGACGCTGGTGCGGCGCTGCTCGGCAAAGCCGCGGGGCTCATAGACATGATCCGCACCGAAAGCGAATCCAAAGCCTTACGCGATGACTACACGGCTTTCAACCTGGCCGCGATCAGCTACACGATGCTCTACACCACTGCAGCCGCGCTCGACGATGCAAAGGTGCGCGATCTCGCCGAGCGTCACCTGCGCGGCTATGCCAAGGCAGTTCAGCGGATCAACCATCTGATCCCGCAGGTCGTCCTACAGGAGCTCCAAAAGGACGGTCATGTGACCGATAGCGGTGTAGTGACCGCTGCGCGCAAGATGATCGACGAGGCTTGGAAGGAAACGGCATAAGAATCGCCACGGTGACGCTGGATTCGCGCACACGCGGCGCCAGCGATTTCGTACCCCGCGGGACGACTGCTTCGAGCGGTCGTCCCGTGCACTTTGCGAACAGTTGGTCGACTCTGCAGAAGCACTCGCTTACGCAATAGAGGTTGAGCATCCAGCGTCCAGACAATCCTATCGATGATGTCGATCCAGTTCTCGGGCGCTGGGTCTCCGCATCCGGGCAAGACTCGGACAACGTGGTGAGGGATCAGTTGGTGAGCGTGTTCGCGAAGATTTGCCAGGCTAGTAGCGTCTTTGCGGTCAGGCTCAGCACGAGATAGCCTTTTTCGCCAAAGAGATAGTTCTTCCAGGGACCGATCTTCGCGTATTGCAGGATCATGTTGATGGCGAATGTGTTGAAAAGCACGAAGAGCGAAATGATGATGCCGTAGACGAAGGTCGGCACGCCGGCCGAGCCGGGTTGATCCGAAGCGCCAACCACCTGAATCGACACGATGATCCATGGCACGATGCCGACGATGCACCCGCAGATATACGGCACCCAATCGACCGGCCGATTCCCACGCTCATGATTCCTCATTTCCATCACGAGTCCGAAAAGGATCATGGCCGTGTTCGCGGCGAAGATCGCCAGAATCGCGCCGACATCGCGAATACCTGTGACCATGGCGATCAGCACCATCATGAGCGACGCGCTGACGGAGTATTCGAGCCAACGCGCGTAATTGATCTGGCGGGCCAGATTGTCACGGTACCAGGGCCAGATGCCGGGCGCCGCCATGAGGAAATGATCGGCAGCAGCCAGGAGCAGGAAGACCGCCACCGCATAGCCAACCGGCACGCTCCAGATCAGATCGGGTGGGCTGTACTCGCTGCCCGGCGGTCCCGTGAGGTACGTCCCAACGATCGGAAGCTTGAAGTCGTTCGACAACGCAATGATCAGCACGGCTTGAGCCAAATGGATCACACCAAGCGCGAGGTTATACCAGCGCATCCGTTCCGGCACTGTCTCTTGAGCGATCGACGCTGCAGGGATAGGATGAGATGGCCGGCCAATCGCATTACTCGATAGATTCATCGTTTCCTCCTTCAGCTCGAGTCCGACTCATTTGACCGCTGGCCACCGACAAGCAGGTGCCGCTGTGCCGCGCATCCACGCGCCCTCAGGGTAATGCTGGTATTCGCATCGGAGAAAAAACGATAGGCATGGGTGCAGCTCTTACGGCGAAGTCCGCCGAGTAGGTCACGCAGGGATTCGAATCGATTCCTGGAGGTAGCCGCGAAGGTCCCAATGAGCGAGCGGCGTTCCGCCAAGGCTCTCCAGTTCGGCAGCGCGGGTGAGCGCCACTTTGCCGCCGAAAATCGTTGGAACGGGAGACTCCGGCTGGTAGAGCGTTCCGAGCGCTTCCATGACCTCGCGGCAGCTATAGAAGCTGGTCTCCAGCGTTGCAGAAAGCAGGATGGCATGCGGGTGATTGGCTTGCACAGCATCGACCAGGAAGCGTGTGGCCACATCGGGCCCCAGATAACGCGCACGAAACCCGTCCATTCGCAGGATGCCGTACACCATCCGCAGGCCAATTTCATGGCGTTCGCCTTCGACGCAGGCCGCCAGGAGCAACGGTCCGCTGGGAAAATCAGGCGTGTGGCGCAGGGTGACCTCGGTAACGATCTCGCGACAGACTTCGGTTATTTCCTTCTCCTGTGCGACCGATAGACGGCCCGATTCCCACAGCTCGCCTACGCGCACGAGAGCCGGCTGCAGCACATCGAAAAACCCGATTTGAGGATCGAGGCCGTCGGTATCAGCCTGCAGGAGAAGATGCTGTGCATCTTCCAATTTGCGGTCGAGCGCAAAGTCCAGAAATGCGCTGGCAAGCGTGCTCGGATCCGGCATCGCGTCGCGCGAGACCAAGCGCCGCCTAACCTCTTCGAGCGAGCTTCCCTGCTTCTGCCATCGCTTGATGAGGGCGACTCTTGCCAAATCGTCAGGTGAATAGAGTCGATGACCGCCTTCGGTGCGCACCGAGCGCAGAAGCCCTTCTCGCTCCAGGAATCGGAGGCTTGAATGCGTGACATCGGGATAGCGTGCGTGGAGCAAGGCAACCGCCGCGCCGATTGGCACCATGTCTGTTGATGACTTCATCAGGATAGAACCGTCCCATAGCTCGACCGGTGGTTTAGGTAGTTCTAGCACGGACCCAGTCCAAGTGCAATCACGCCCTGGCGAGAATTGACAAAAACTAAAGTTGTAGTATAGGTTTATTCATGGCTGGAATTTCCGTGCACGGCGTTCCTACATTCGAAGAATTCGCATTTGAACGAAAGGTGGTCCGATGCTCAGGTCTGTTCGTTCGGTTTTCTCCATCGTCGCGTTGGGCGCGATGATCGCGCTCTCATTCTCCGCAACGTCGGCGGTCGCCCAGGATGCATCGCCAATGGCGGGCTCGATGGGCGATTGCGTTATGGCGCTCGGCATTGGCGAAGCGGGGAACGCTTGTATCGATGTCGTCCATGCGTCGCCTGACGCCCCGGCAGTCGATGTGTATCTCGATGGCGCCAAAGCGTTGGAAGGTCTCGAATTCGGCAAGTTCTCTGGATGGGTGGCGGTTCCGGCCGGCGATCATCAAGTCCAAGTTGTGCCCACTGGCGAGGATGCGTCCTCCGCTGTTATCGACACAATGGTGACATTGGAACCGGGTGCTGCATACCAAGTCGCTGCCACGGGGCTTGTTGCCGACATCGCGGCGCAGGTCTACCAAGTGAATCTGAGCGATCTCGGCATGGATGAGAGCCGGATTCGAGTCATCCACACCTCACCGGACGCTCCCGCCGTGGATGTCGCCGTCAAGGGCGGCGATGTGCTCATTTCGAATCTCGCCTTCCCGAACGCCAGCGACTACCTGACTGTTCCGGCGGCGAGCTACGACCTCGAAGTTCGCCCGACGGGAACCATGGATGTCGCACTCGATCTTGCTGGCGTCCAACTCGAAGCTGGCATGGTCTACGACGTTTTCGCCATCGGTACTCTGGCAGACAACACGTTGACGGTTCTGGTCATTCCTTCGACCACAACTGCCACCGTTGCGACTCCCGTGGCCTGATTCCGCGGTCGCCTCACCGTGTGAGGAGTGCGCCCGAGATATCTCGGGCGCATTCCTCCGACTTCAGCTCCAGCGTGGTTTCCGCTCGTGAATATCAATCTCGGAAGAAAGGCAATCCGATGGCTCGACAGCGCATTGTCGTAACAGGTTCCAGTGGACTCGTGGGGACAAGACTCGTGCCCTATCTCGAATTCGCTGGTTATGACGTCATCCGGCTGGTGCGCAGGAAGCCGACGGGACCCAGCGAGCGCTATTGGAATCCCCTGGACAAAGAGATCGACCAATCCGCTCTCGACGGTGCGTTCGGGGTCATCAACATGGCCGGCGTTTCCATCGCTGACAAGCGCTGGAGCGCATCGACAAAGCAGGCGATCTACAACAGCCGCGTCAATGGAACGCGACTCCTAGCGTCAGCCATTGCGAACTCACCCGATCCTCCCACGGTGCTTGTTTCGACATCCGCGGTGGGCTTTTACGGCGATGGCGGCTCCACGGTGCTCACCGAAGCTAGTGAAAACGGCAGCGGTTTTCTAGCCGACGTCTGTGAGGCGTGGGAGTCCGCCGCCGACTCCGCGAGAGACGTGGGCATCCGTGTGGTCCACCCGCGTTTCGGAATTGTTATGGCCGGCGAAGGTGGAATGCTTCCGCGCATTGCCCGCCTTTTTCGGCTGGGACTCGGGGGCAGGATCGGCGACGGCGAGCAATTTATGAGCTGGATCGACCTGGATGATTTGGTCCGTGTCCTGCTCTATTCGGTCGAGTCCAAGGGTTCTGGAGAGATCATCAATGCGGTATCTCCGAACCCAGTGACAAATCGCGAATTCACCGAAGCATTAGCAGAAACGCTTCATCGACCCGCGATCATTCCCGTGCCCGAATTTGGAGTTCGCATTGCTCTGGGACAGATGGGTGAGGAGCTTGTGCTGGTGAGCCAGCGTGCCATTCCGCTGGCGCTCGAGAAAGCTGATTTCCAGTTCCTCTACCCCACGATCCAGGGTTCACTGCGCCACGAACTGCATCCCGACACAAGCGCTCGCAACTTGCCGGCACGTGAAATCGACGTTCCGGCCGTTACCGACCATAGATTGACTGCGAGCAAGCAATGACGCCGCGTACCGCGATCGAAGAGCGGAAACTCGATCACATCGACATCAATCTGCGCCGCAATGTCGAACCGAGTGGTTTAAAAACCGGATTCGAGCGTTTGCAGTTCAAGAGCAACGCTTTACCCGAATTATCTCTCGATCGAGTCGACACGACGGTCGAGTTTCTTGGCACGCGGTTAGCAGCTCCAGTGCTCATTTCTTCAATGACCGGAGGTGTCGAACGAGGGTGGGAAATCACCCGACGGCTGGCTGGTGCTGCTCAGGCGCTCGGTTGCGCAATTGGAGTTGGTTCTCAGCGCGCCGCGCTCGAGCACTGGGAGCGCGCGGCGTTTTTCGAGGTCCGCTCGATCGCCCCGGATGCACTCCTTTTCGCCAATATTGGCGCCGTCCAACTGAACTATGGATACACCGTCGACGAATGCCGCCGTGCCGTGGAGATGATCGGCGCGGACGGCTTGTTCCTGCATCTCAACCCCTTGCAGGAAGCGCTGCAGGCGGACGGAGATACCGATTTCACGGATCTGGCGCGCAAGATCGAAGCGATCTGCAGGCAACTGGACGTGCCGGTAATCGTCAAGGAAGTGGGATTCGGTATCTCCGCAACCGCCGCCATTCGACTTGCGAATTGCGGCGTGTCGGCAATCGATGTGAGCGGATCAGGTGGCACCTCGTGGAGTGCGGTCGAGCATCTGCGCTGCGCGGACGAGCAACGCCGCCAGATTTCCCGAGCCTTTCTGGGCTGGGGCATCCCAACTGCGCGATGCCTGATCGACGTTCGGCGTTCATTGCCAGACATGACCCTGCTGGCGAGTGGCGGAATGCGGACAGGGGTCGATGTCGCCAAGGCACTCGCGCTCGGGGCGAATCTGGCTGGCATCGCCGGTCCACTGCTGCGCGCTGCCGCGATTGGTGAGGAAGCGGCGCATACCGCCCTTCAGTCCATCATCACCGAACTGCGAATTGCAATGTTTGCGGTTGGCGCGCCGAACACCGCAGCGCTCGGCCGGGACCTGCTGTTCGAACTAGACGCCCCGATATTGGGCTTTGCTGAAAAGAGTTTGCCATGAGCCTTCGACGGGTAACCCAGGAATCCGACTGGCAGATCTGCCGGGAGATTGCCAGCACGCATGGCCGTTCGTTCTACCTCGCCAGCAGGGCACTGAGCTCGGAGCGCCGTCGCTCGATATTGGCCGCGTACGCCTTTTGCCGCCTTGCCGACGATGTAGTCGACTTCAACGGCGAGACGACCGATGAACGGCGCGCGGCGCTTTCTGACTGGGAGCGCCAGCTCGATCGGCCCGAACACCCCGTCGCGGTTGCATTCGCTGAGGTGCGTGACCGATACGCTATCCCTGAACAACCGGTTCGGGAACTCTTCGAGGGGCTGCGAGCCGATTTGACGATTTCGCGCTATCAGGACTGGCTCGAGCTTCGGCGATATTGCTATCTCGTTGCCGGAACTGTCGGGCTGATCGTTGCGCCCATCTTAGGATGTGACGACACCCGAGCATTGCCAAGGGCGGCCGATCTCGGTATCGCCATGCAACTTACCAATATCCTGCGAGATATTCGCGAGGATGCTGAACTCGGAAGGATCTATTTGCCGCTCGACGAGCTGGCCATGTTCGGTATCGAGCCAGCTTTGGTGCTGGCTGGATCCCCCGGGCCCGCCTTCCCGGACTTCATGAGCATGCAGATCGACCGCGCGCGAGCCCTGTACGAACAAGCACTGGAAGCTGTTCCTGCGCTGTCGCCCGGTGGCAGGCTGGCGACCTTGGTCGCCGCGGAAGTCTATTCTGGAATTCTCGGTCGGATCGAGAGCAACCGCTATGACGTGTTCGAGCGGCGAGCCGTGGTGAGCCGGACAGGCAAAGTGCGAAAGCTGACTCGGGCCTCCGTTCGGTTTCTCAGCGTGACCAGAATGGCCTATCGCCCTGACAGTGTGAGTTCGGCGCCCCAGAGGGTCCGCATACTCTCGCCGGACGCTGACGCGGAAAGCTGGACTGGTTAGTTCGGATGCAATCGTTCCGCGATCAACGCATCCACAATGACGGCCGAACAGAGCACTCCGGGAACGCCAGCGCCCGGATGCGTCCCCGCTCCAACGAAATACAGGTTGTCGATTTCATCGGCGCGATTGTGCTGTCGAAACCACGCCGATTGCGTCAACACGGGCTCGAACGAAAACGCCGAGCCGAGATGGCTGCCCAGCACCTCGCTGAAGTGACGCGGGTCGATCATCCGCTCGGTGACTATCGCCTTCGACAGCCCGGGCAGATAGTGCTGCTCGAGGAAGCTGATGATGCGGTCACGATAGCGCGGCCCTTCGATCTCCCAATCGAGATTCGCGCCAAGGTGAGGCACCGGCGCGAGTACATAGAACGCTTCGCAGCCCACCGGAGCGAGCGACGAGTCGGTAAGCGTCGGTATGTGCAGATACAGCGAAAAGTCGCGAGCCAGCAGTTTGCGATCGAAAACATCCCGCAGCAGTTCCTCGTAGCGTGGGCCCAATATGATGTTGTGATGCGCCAGGCGATTCCCAGGATCGGTTCGATAGGTGCGGTTTACGCCGAAATAGATGACGACCAGGGACATCGAATAACGCATTCGGTCGAGTCTTCGGGTCAATATTCCGCGGTCGACCGAGGGCGGAATCAGCCGTTTCCAAGTGGTCGCGACGTCAGCATTGCTAACGACGATATCCGCGGAGATTCGCTCGTTACCTGCGAGCGTCAATCCCGTGGCGTGACCACGCGTCACCTCGATCCTTTCGACCTGAGCATCGAGCCGCAGCTCGCCGCCCAACTCTTTGAAGAGTCGCACCATCGCGTCCACAATGGCGCCGGTCCCTCCCATCGCGAACCATACGCCCCACTCGCGCTCCAGGTGCTGAATCAAGGCGTAGATGCTGGTGGTATCCAACGGGTTTCCGCCTACCAGCAGCGGATGGAAGGAAAGCACCTGGCGCAGCCGCTCGTCGCGCACATAGCGCGAGACGAGCCCGTACACCGACCGGTAGCTTTGGAGGCGGAGCATATCGGGTGCGATGCGCACCATGTCGATCGGGCGTTGGAACGGTTTCGTGGCGAGCTCAGTGAACCCTTTGTCATAGATTTTTCGAGTCAGTTCGATCAGATCGCGATATCCGTTCGGGTCGCCGGGAAAGGGCGATGTACGGCGAACTTCCTCCACCATCCGTTCCGCATCGCCGGTGTAATCGAACGACGCT
>DASTFJ010000151.1:0-12362 GCA_035708745.1 Thermomicrobiales bacterium
CTCGAATTCATCGACGTCATCCCCAAATCGCCCTCCGGAAAAATTCTGCGTCGCGAGCTTATCGCGCGGGATCGTGCCCAAGCGTCCCTCCTGGTCTAGGAGAGATCGGGCGATGGTTGCTGCTTCTCCTCGAACTCCCGCGATTGCGTCCCCCAACCGGGACGCGATGGCGGAAATCGAATCCATGGTGCGTGCCCAGGTGTGCGATCAGCGGCTGACTCCGGGGGCTGCGCTGGCTGTCTTTCTCAAGGGAGAACCTGTCATCGATCTCGTCGTCGGATACGCCGACACCCAGCGCGCCACCACGCTCGAAGCCGCATCGCTCTTCCCCATGTTTTCCGGCTCGAAACCGTTCGGCGCGGTTGCACTCTGGCAGCAGATCGAACGCGGCCGGATCGGGCTGGACGACCGGGTGGCCGATCTTTGGCCCGCGTTCGGGCAAAATGGGAAAGACGCGATTCTGGTCCGGCACATTCTCTGCCACCAGGGCGGGTTTCCCTCGACTCCGGACTCGCTTCCACCCAGCTCGTGGGGCGACCGCGACCGAGTGAACCGGGTCATCGAGCAGCTCGGCCCGGAGCTCGACCCCGGCAGCGTGAGCGCCTATCACTTTCTGACCCAGCATTGGGTCATCGCGGAGCTGATCCGACTGGTCGATGGCCGCTCCTATCGAGACTATCTTCAGGACGAGATTCTGAACCCGCTGGGACTCGAGAATACGCACATCATGGTGGTCGGTGACCTCGAGGAGCGCTGCGTCAAGCTGCACGCCACCGATGGCACCGATGAATGGGGAGTGGAAGTCATCCAGTCAACCCATATCCACCCGATCTATCGCGATGTCGTTCCCGGAGGCAGCCTCGTATCCGACGCGGCCGGTATGGCGCGGTTCTACAGCGCCATTGCACTCGGTGGCGCGATCGATGGAGTACAAATCCTCGGGCCGGAAACCGTGAATCAGATGCTGGCGATCGCCGTGCTGGACGAAATCGATCCGTCGTTCGATCTCCCGGTGCGACGTTGCTATGGATTCGAGCTCGGCGGTCTCGACGAGCCTCGCCGCCACTGGCCCGGCGCGACCAGCACCGAACGCACCTTCTGGCACGGTGGTATGGGCACCTCGGTGTGCTGGGCCGATCGCGACACGGAAATCGCAATGGCGTTTCTTACGAATGGCGTTCGTCGCGACAAAGCGGGGGCTATCGCCCGGCGCGATCTCTCCGACGCCGTCCGCATGGCGTTCCGCTGAAAATGCCCGAGCCCGGTCTGCTAGAGTGACGTCATCGACCCGATTCTCATTTCGAGAGCGCCTGCCGTGACCGATTCGCGCATGTTCGATGTCATCATCGTAGGAGCCGGACCCGCTGGTTGCGTGCTGGCGAACCGGCTGTCGGCCGACTCGGAGCGCACCGTACTGCTGATCGAAGCCGGACCTGATTACGGCTCGGATCCGGACGATTGGCCGCCAGAGCTTCTGAACCCCCTTGGCGTCCCGACCGATTCGCACTCCTGGGATTTCGAGCATAGCCAGACCGCGTTCGATCACCAGCTCGGCTTACCGCGCGGCCGGGTGGTCGGCGGCACCTCGACCATGAATGGCTGCATCTGGATGCGTGGCTCCGCCGCCGACTACGACGCCTGGGCGGAGCGTGGCAACCCCGGCTGGGGCTTCGACGATTTGCTCCCCTGGTTCCAAAAAGCCGAATCCGATCCTCTCGGCGGTGAGCTGCACGGCGCGGACGGTCCGGTGCCGGTGTCGCGGGTGCCAGAATCGGACTGGACGCCGCTCGACCGGGCGCTGATCGCATCGGCCGGAGAACTCGGCTTCGATAGAATTGCCGACCTCAACGGCGCCCGCGAGCAATCTCCCGGCGTTGGTCCCACTCCGAAAAACATCCGCGATGGGGTTCGCTTCAACGGCGCGCTTTCGTATCTGGCCCCTGTTCGCGATCGACCGAATCTGACCATCCTGCCGGACACCGCGATCGATCGGGTCCTGCTGAAAAACGGCCGGGCTGCCGGGGTTGCTACCATCGAAGGTGAAACCATCGCTGGCCGGACCGTGATCCTTTGCGCCGGAGCCTATGGCTCGCCCGCCATTTTGCTGCGCTCGGGCGTCGGACCGCGCGCCGATCTGGAAGCGCTCGGCATCCCCCTCGTGCGGAATGTACCCGGCGTCGGCGCCGGCTTGATGGATCACCCGCTGGTCAACGGTCTGATGGAATGCGCCATCGCACCGGGAGCCGCGCCCGAGGCAGTCACCTTCATGCCGGTCATGGTCAAGGCCCGCAGCGGGCAGGTGGCCGATGAGATCGACCTGCATATCTACCAGGGTCAGTCCTTCGACGAATCGTCGGGTCAATGGCGCATGTGGCTGTCCATCTCGCTCCAGCAGGCGCGCTCACGGGGAAACCTGCGCTTGACCTCGAGCGATCCAAATGCTCCGCTGGATATCGATCACGCCTATTTCGAAGATCCCGCCGATTTGGCCGCACTCGCGGACGGGGTCGAGCTCGTCAATCGTATGGTTTCCACCGGCCCGTTAGCCGAGATCGTGCAGCCGCTCCCGGAAAGCACGCTCACCTGGTCGACCCGCGAGGAGCTCGAGCGCAAAATCCGCGCCCAGGTCGGCACCACCTTTCACCCGTCGAGCTCCTGTCGCATGGGCCCAGCCAGCGATCCCATAGCGGTCGTCGATGCGCATGCGCGGGTGCACGGCCTCGAGAACCTGCTGGTGGTCGACGCGTCCATCTTTCCCAGCGGGCCGCGCGGCAATCTCCATTTCCCGGTGGTCGCCGCCGCCGAGAAGATCGCCGCCGAGCTTGCTTGACGGATCGACTCCCGTCCTGGATCGAATCCGTCCTATCGGCTGCAAACGGTGACGAACTCGACCTGCTCGCTGCCGTCCGCCAGGGCGACCACGCGCTTGATCGCGACGCATCTTCGCGGTGGCCGCGGATCGATCATGGCCCCAGCTATGCTCAGCGAAGCTCCCTTCCCGACCACGATCGCGCGAAAGCTGGCAGTGGCGCCTGCATCCTCGGAATGAACATCGAGGGTGATCGACTCGGCTGGCAGCTCGATCGGCTCCACGATCCCGCCTGGCAGCACGAACGCCCCGTGGATGCCTTCGCCATTCGCGACATACGACACGCCGGCGCCGCCCTCGGAAGCGCCGAACATGCGGCCATCTTCCGAGCGAGCGAGGTAATACAGTCCCTCGGCGCCGGCCGCCGGATGCAGCTCCAACGACCGCTCAGCCCCGGACAGAGCCCGGAATCTGCCAGTGATCCCCGCCGGACCGATCGAGCCCTCCAGGGTGGCTCCGGCCTCGGACGTCATCGAGAAGTCGTTGCCGGCAATGTCGGCCGTGAACCATTCCGCGATGTCCGCCCCGTTGCACACATAGGCTCGCACGCCGGTCATTCCGACCGGTCCGGGTTCGAGCGCTATCGCGGCGAGTATGCCAGTCGGATCGCTTTCGCCGCCTGGCGCTTCGCTCACAAAGACCCCCAGCGGAATTTCGAGCAGATCCGCGTCGGCGGCCGTTCCCCAGGAAACCGCCCACTTCGCGCTTACGCTCGTGGCAAGCGCCGCGCCAAGATATCCCATGGTCGCCCGCCGGCTGATCGCATGTCCTCCGTTCATCGTTGCACCTCCAGTCGTGGCCTGAGTCCTTTCTTCACCAATGGACTCTGACTCGACGTTATGGCGACCAAACCGGAGGCGCATCGGCAGAACTGCCGATACCAACCTGAGCTCGGAAAGGTGTGACCGTTGCCGCCTCCGCCCGGCTCATCACAACCCGCTCACTGGGATCGTGCTGCGCTGCCTGTCCGCATACGCCCGAAGGTGGCTGACATGACAATTCGGGCAGCCCGACGAGAAGCTTGCCGGCGAACCTGCGACAATTTCGGCGCCGATCCGCTCATGTCACAGAGGAGCAACCTGCCGATGACCTGGAGTCTGACCATCGCCGATATCCTGCCCGCACGGCCCTCGATCCTGTGGCAGCTCGCCAAGCAGGCCGGGGTGACCGCCGCGGTCGTCAGCCTGCCAGAGGGACCGGACGATCCGCCGGTTTGGCAATTCGAGACGCTGCTGCGACTCAAGCAGGATTTCGCCGGCGATAGCATCGATTTGCAGGTCATCGAATCGGCCCCCGCCTGCTTGATGGAACACATCAAACAGGGGACCGACCAGTTCGATTGGGCGCTCGACCGCTTCTGCGAGCTGATCGACAACATGGGCCGGGCCGGCATTCCGGTGATGTGCCACAACTTCATGGCCGGACTCGGCTGGCTGCGCACCTCGATGGCGCTCCCCGATCGCGGTGGCGCGCTGGTGACCGGCTACGACCACGAGCTGATGCAGCGCGGCGGTCCCACCGAATTCGGCGAGATTTCGGAGGATGACCTCTGGAAGCGGATGGAGATCTTCCTCAAACGAGTCGTGCCGGTAGCCGAAAAGGCAGGCGTCAAACTGGCCGTCCATCCAGACGATCCGCCGATCTCGCCGGTGCGTGGGGTCGGCCGCATTCTGACTAGCCCGGACAACCGGCAACGGGTCATCGACCTGGTGCCCAGTCCGAACAACGGCATCACCTTTTGCCAGGGTTCGATCTCGACCATGGTGGTCGATATGCCAAAGGAGATCCGCCGCTTCGCCGGGCAGAACAAGGTCTTTTTCATCCACTTCCGCGATGTTGAGGGAAATCCCAGCAAATTCCGTGAGACCTTCCACGACGCCGGCCAGACCGATATGTTCGAGACCATGCGCGCCTGGCGCGATAGTGGCTTCACCGGCCCCTTTCGGGTCGACCACGTCCCCACCATGGCCGGCGAAGCCAATCTCTCCCCCGGCTACGATGTCATGGGGCGGTTGTACGCGCTCGGCTATGCAAAGGGCTTGATGGAAGGGGTCAACAAAGCGAGATAGGTTTCGGGGCTAGTGGCCTCGAGCGGAGTGACTACCGATCGGAGACGCCCAGGGTCTCGACTTCGACCACGGTCATCAGCGCGGGAGAATCCTCGATGGGGACGTCCTGCCCGATATCCCTCAGAGCCGTGACATGACCGGCGTAGGGAGCCGTCCTTCCACGTAGCCTGGGAATCCTCGAACGCAACAACCAGCTCCGATGCATGCATCGGAGCTGGTTGTGATGTATGGGCGGAGAGCCCGCTCAGAAGGTCGCGCTGATCGAACCGAAGTAGTCCTTCTGGAAGTTCGCCAGCGACATGCTCAGCTTCTGGTAGGGCTTGGCCCGTCCCCAGGTCCAGTAGTCGAAGCTGATCGTGTTGGTCGCCGGGTCGATCGTGATCGGCGATTCGACCGAGATCATGTGACCGGTTTGCCGGCCGGGCGAGATCATGTTGGTCCGAATCCAGAGCGCCAGCTGGTTGGTGGCGGTCTTCTTCAGCGTCTTGATCTTCGCGATGCTCGTGTCGTCGGTAAAGGAGACATTCGAGTAGAAGCCGGTGTCGTCGTACCAGCCGCTCAGCTCCTTCGCCGACGTTTCCATCGAATATCCCTCGTCCAGACCGCCTTCGAAATCGAACCAGATATTCTCGCTATCCCGCAGCGAGCTCATCAGCATCCATTCCGCCTGCGGTACGAACGGCGGATTCGCCGCCGCCAGCTTGGCATAGTCGGCGTGGCGCAGATCGTAACCGGCCCGGATCTTCAGATTGCCCAGGTAGCCGACGCCCTGGTTGAGCAGCGCATTGCCGAGTTGAGCCACCTTGTCCGGCGAGCGCTGCAATGCGTGGTGATAGAACGCCGCCGCGGTGCAGAGTCCCATCCGGCCCTGATCGAAGAGATCGGGATCGCCCCGAAGCAGCTTGATCCGGTCCAGCACCTGTACCTTGTCCAGATACGGCCAGGCCGCGGTGGCAGTGCCGAGGGCCACATTCCCCGACTGCGGATCCTCGTCGGACCCCATGATCCGGTCGATCAGATTGCCGACGGTGTTGGACGCCGGTTTGGCGTCACCCCACGTCGCCGAGAGGATGCCTGGGTTCTGGGAGTAGCCATTCGAGCCGCCGCCATTGGTTGCTCCGCCGCCGGAGCTGTCGATGATCCCGGCGCTCCCCGACGAGCCGCCCGATTCGATCGCGGCGCCGCTCCCGCCATTGCTGGCGCTGGAACCATTGGTCGCCGTGTCCGCGGTCTTGTCGAAGTAGTTGACCTTGGCGCCGTCCTGCGAGTGATTGCCGCCACCGCCGGAACCGCCATCCTTCGCCGGAACGCCGGTATAGGCAGCAATGGCCGACTTGGCCAGATCGGCCGCGATGCGCATGCGCTCGGTCTGCGCTTGCAGATGGTTCTGCATGTTGGTGCCCGCCTGCTGGCCGGCCGTCGCCGCTCCGGCGGCGGTCGCCTGCAAGGCTGCCTGCGCCAGACCGATGGTTCCCTGCAAACCGCTCATATCGCGGAACATGTTGCCATTCTGCAGGGCGGTCAACACCGCGGCGGTGCCAACCGGATCGGGCAGCGCCGCCGGAGTCATCAGATTGACGATCGGCGCGCTGAGCTGACCGGGTGTAACGTTTTCGTCCGTCGCGCGAGAACCCGATTGGATCGCGGCGATCTCGGTCGGCTGCAACGGGATCGGCGAGTCCTGCCAATTCCAGAAGCGGGTGATATCCAGCTTCTCGGCCGAGTTCGAGCGGCCGAGCACCGCTTCGGCGAAGGTTCCGCCGGTTCCCAGTGGCACGATGTCGATCTGCGGTTTGGCCGCATCGAGCTGGCGATCGTGCAACCAGGCTTTCCACGTCTCGTCGCGTGCCGGATCGACTCCCATACGGAAAGCCAGATAATTGCCGACATAGCGCACCGGTTGCGGTTCGACGACCTGTGCCACGGGAACCACCTGTCCCGCCGCCTCGACCCGGTAACCGGATAGCAGCAGGGCGATCTGTGCGGCGTCGAGCGAACGGAAGATCGCCTGGCTGTAATGCAGGCGGTTCGCTTTCAGATGCTGGCGCACATTGGCGTCGACCGCGCCGGCATTGACCTTGACGATCTTCGTTTCCCCGGTGAATCCCTTCGGGAATGCCACCGCCGGGAGCTCCATCGGAAAGCGCACACCGTTGCGATTGAGGGTCAGCGTCACCGTTGCAGAAACCTCGCCGCCGCTGTTGGAACCGCTCACGCCGATCGCTCCCACCAGGCTGAGCGCCACCGGTGCCGATGGACTGGCAGTCAACACCGAGCCATCGCGCGCATGCAGCACCGCCGTGAGCGAGAGACCGCTGGCAACGACAACCGCGTTTTCCACCAGCACATCGTTGGGCAGATAGACCGCACTCGAGTTCGGCCGCAGCACCGAGAGGTTGAGAAAACCGGAGAGCCGCGCCACCTGATCGACCGACCAGAGCTTGTCGCTGAGCTGCGCTGCCACCGACACGGTCGGGTTGAGCTGGAGCAGCTGAGAAGCGGCCACTTCGGTTTTCACCGAATCGGCCAGCACATCGGAGACGACCGATCGGATCCCCGCGAGCGTCACATCCGTCGAGTCATCGTCTTTGGCCGCGGCGACAGGCGCCGCCGTGACCTCGGTTTTGGCGATCATCGCCGCAAGCTTCGCCGGTTTGGCGAAGACCGCTTCCTTGACCAGCACATCGAACGGCCGGTCGAAGACCGAGAAACGGGTTTTCGGTTCTGGCAGCAGCTCGATCACATCGAGATTCCGCAGAGCCGACCGCATCTCATAGGTGAGCGCTGCCGCGGCCAGCACGCTCTGGTAGCGGCGGATCAATCCGTCGTCATCGAAATCGGCCAGCGCCACCGGGATGAAGACGACCTTTTCGGCCTGCGCCAGCTCGACTTCCACCCGGTAGATCTGCACGACCTCGTAGTACTGCACCGTCAACGCGTGCATATGGTTGTAATTGGCGATCACGCGGGTGCTGATGTTTTCGTGCTCGCTCTGCGCCACTTCCTTGACCACCGAGGCCCGCCGGCTGCGGCTGGAATGCGCGTGTTGATGGGTACGGTCGTTGATGTTCTGCGCCATGGTCGAGGCCACATCGCGCCGTCCCCACGAGGAGGAGTAGCTATCGGCGTGCGAGCTGGAGCTGGCCTCGCTGCTGGTGTGGCCCATCGAGATCGATGGACCGCCGAGAAGTGAGCCGACCAATCCGCCGCTCATCTCGCCGGCCACGGACGTACCACTCTGCGAGGACGTGCTGTTCGTGTTCGAGCTGGAGAAACCGCCTTGCGCTTCGGTGGCGACGGCCGAGGTCACCTCGCTGATGGCGCGGTTTTGCGACATGTCGTTGCTCAGATCGTCGGTCTCGTCGATCGCTTCGGTTTGGCCCGCCCGGCTGCGGCGCGACCAGTCGATCACCGCCACCCGCGTGCTCTCCCCGGGAGCAAGCGAGGTGCTGTGCAGAAGCTGACCCAGCGTGACGCCGTGGGCGTACCACGACTGCCGGTAGGTCAGCAGCGCCCCATAAGCCACCCGCTTGAATCCCGCGTCCATTTGCTCGAGCTTCTTCAGATCGAGCGGCTGGAAGGCCGGATCGCTCAGATCGATGAATTGATCCCCATCCCCCACCGGGATCTCGTCCATCAGCAACGTGGTGTATTGCACCCGCTCGGTCGGGTAATCGCCGCTGGCGGGCAGCAGATCGGCTGGCTGTTCCGGATCGAACGTCGCCAGGTTCTCGGGGAAATAGGCCGCGTCGAGCATGCGCTTGGCGCTGAGATAGGGCGCGTAGCTGGCCAGCTCGAGGATGGTGTGCACATCGAGCGCCGCTTCCAGCTCAGTGGCGAGCGCATCGGAGATTTGCTCCAGCACCGAGAGTGGTTGGAATTGCAGCTCCTCCACCGAGACGCCGGTCACCAGCGACTGCTTGATGATGTCGGCCGGCACTTTGCCATGCTGGTAGAAGAGCCCGGCCAGCCGCTCGCCGGCCTCGGTGATGTTGCTCGCCGCGCCAAAAACGGACGATGTGGCGAGATCGAACACGGTGTGGATCTCGAGTTTCCCGAGCGCGGTCCCCGCGGCCGCATCCACCCCGAGCAAGGCAGTGACGTCGTCGTTCAGCAGCTCGCGTACGGGCGTGCTTCTGAAAGCAGTGCGAACAGGGCGATGAACCTCATCGATCGCGGTTGCAGGCATGGTCGTCCTCCTATCGCAAAACGTGCGCGGACGGACGAGCTCTCACGATCTGAACGAAAACCGGCTCCGGGAATTGGACAATCCTGACAGATTCCGGTCAGGAACATCCGAGCGCGATCCCGGTCATGTTCTGCGAGTCCGCCGCCGCGTCTGCCTCGATCTTCCGCCCAGGCGGGACCGCGCAACAGACGCAACGGTGACGCAATCGCGCCCCTTCGGTCGTAGCCGAGGGCGTCTCTGCCCTCTCGTTGCGGCGAACTTTGCACGGCCGTGAAGCCGAGCGGCCTCCTCGCCATCCGTCATGCCGAGCGGAGTCGCGTGACCTCCTCGTCGCAGCGAGTCTCACCCAGCGACCCGGCATCGAGGCACGGGTCGATCGGGCGAGAACAGAATTTCATCACATGGTGAGTGCAACGATGCCGCCGGCATCGTCGGTGACATAGATCGCGTTGCCGGCCAGCGGCGGATCGGTGTGAGTCAGGCTCAAGTGAATGTCGTTTGGAATCGCCAACCGCCAGACCTCGACGCCGGCGACGGGGTCGATTCCCAGCAGCTCCCCGCTGTCGCTCCCCACCAGCAAGACCCCGTTCACCAACGCCGGCGGACCGGCGGAGAAGTCGCCCGTCGCCAGCTGCCAGAGCTCGGCGCCGGTGGCGGCATCGAACGCCAGCGTGGTGGCGCCGCCGAACCCGATCGAGCTCACATAGACCGCGCCATCGGCAACGAGCGGCAGTCCGGGGCTCGGCGGCCCGAGACTGTCAGGAGTACCGCCGGTCGCGCGCCAGCGTTCGGCGCCGGAAGCCGCGTCGAATGCGACCAGATTGCCATCCCCATACGGAACGAACATCACCTCATCGACCACCACCGGGCCGGTGACCGGGTTGCTCGGGGCCTCGACCCGCCAGCGCTCGTCGCCAGTGGCAGCATCCAGCGCCAGGATCGCGGCGCCATCGAACCCGGTCGAAACATAGACCGTCTCGCCCGCGACCGCGGGCGCGCCGCGCGGCGGCTTCTGCAGATCCTTCGACCAGCGCTCCTGACCGGTAGCGGCGTCGAGCGCCAGCAGCTCGCCATCGGCGCGATTCACGAAGAGGGCGTTACCGCCAAGGGTCACGCCATCGACCGGCGTCGCCGGCAGCTCGTTGTTGCTGACATCGGTGCGCCACAGCACTGCGCCGGACGCAGCGTCCAGCGCATAGACAGCGCTGCGGCCGCTGACAAGACTGCCGATACCGGCATAGACCACCCCACTCTCGATGATGGGGCTGGACGAGGGAGCTTCGTCGATATCCGCCCGCCAGCGTTCGGCGCCGGTAGCCGGATCGAGCGACACGATCGCGCCACCTGGCTCGAATCCGTGACCGATGACAACGACCAGATCGGCGCCGTCATCCGAGAGCCCGGCGCCATAGACCGCTCCCGAGGCAGGTGTGTAGTGCCAGGCGACCTGAGGCGTCCCGGCGGTCTGGGCGGCAGCCTGACCGGGCGCCAGCAGCAGCATGAGCGAAAGCAAAAAGAGTGTGAAATACGGACTGTTCAAAACGCGCAACATGCCTCACGCTTTCCGCTAGAAGGAAAAACTCACGTTCGACAACACAGCTCATTCAGGAGCCGGCGCACGCACGAATGCCGGCGACGCGTTCTGCAGGGTACCTCCATTTCGCACCGCGGGAGCGGAGCATTCGCTCGATGCAGACACCAGAAGTCGCAGCGGTTTCCCGATCGAGACTCCTACGGCCGCATGGCGAGCACGCCGCCGAGGTGCAACCGGTCGAGCTCTTTTTCGATCTGGTCTATGCGCTGGCAGTCACCCAGCTTACCCATCATCTACTGGCAACGCTGAGCTGGGGTGGAGCACTGGAAACGCTTGCCCTGCTCTGGGGTGTCTGGGCGGGCTGGATTTGCGTGACCTGGATCTCCAACTATTTCGATGTCCGCATCCGGCTCGTGCGGTTGGTCATGCTGGTCGGTTCGTTCGCTGGTCTGGTGCTGGCCTCTTCGATCCCCGGGGCATTCCATGAGCGGGGAATGACCTTTGCGGTGGCGGTCGTCGCGCTCATCGTGGGAGCGCCGGCGCTGGGATTGCTTGCCGTCGGCTCGAGCCATCCGCTACGGGCGGTCCTGCGCCGGGTCGCGATCTGGGATTCGATCACGGGCGCACTCTGGATCGCTGGCGCGCTGGCGACCGGCAATGCGCGGTTGGCGCTGTGGTTGGTTGCGTCGCTGGTCATCGGGCTGGTCATCTTCGCCGGGTTTCCCGTCCCCGGCTTGGGTCGCAACCGCACGACCGATTACCCGATCGCCGGTGTGCACATGGCCGAACGTTGCCTGCTCTTCGTCATTCTGGCCATCGGCGAATCGATATTGATTACCGGCGAAGGCTTCGGCGAGCTGCCGCACGACCGCGCCATCTGGGCAGCGTTTACCGTGGCGTTCGTCGGAAGCGTGCTCTTCTGGTGGATCTATTTCGACCGCACCATCGAGCTCGCCCGAGCGCGCATGGTGGAAGCGTCGGATCCGGGACGGCTGGGGGTGCTGGCTTACACCTTCTATCACATGTACATCGTGGCCGGCATCATCGTGGTCGCGGCAGGCGATGAGCTTTCGATCGAGCATCCAACTGAACGGATCGATCACGCCGCGCTCCTGGTGATGCTGGGCGGACCGGCCCTCTTTCTTTTGGGAAATCTCCTTTATAAAGCGACGATGTTCGGTCAGGTCTCGCGTGCCCAGGCGACGGCGATCGTCGTGCTGCTTGCGCTCATGCCGGCCCTCGCGCATCGCACCCGCCTGCAAGTCGCCATCGCGTCGACAATCGTACTTCTGCTGGTCGCGCTCGCGGATTTCGTTACCGAGCGGCGCAACCGCACCACCCGCGAACCTCTCTTGCACTAAGAGCGTCCGGCAATATGGAACCTCCCACCACCGTAGGTGCTGCCCTCTGTGGCTGCCGTTGGTGCCAAAAAGCAGCCGCAGAGGGCTGCCGCTACGCAATCGAATCAAAACACCCGCATCCCATTGCCGGCCGCTCTACAAACGGGACAAAGCACTCCGGATCTCTTGTCATTCCGACAAAGGAGGAATCTCCTCGCCGCGGCGAGTGCCACCGAACGACGCTCCTGCGAGGACGGATCGGTCTTCCCTGCCAGCCGCTCCAACGCCCAGAATTTGCGATTGCCACGCTCGTCGCTGTCCTGCAGCCGGCACGAATTCCGCCGTTAGCGACAGGAATTGT
>DASTFJ010000152.1:0-2710 GCA_035708745.1 Thermomicrobiales bacterium
GCCGGGATCGAGGTCGGCTCGTTCGGCGAGCCGCTGCCGCCGAAGCGGTCGTACCCCACGATGCCTACGGCCAGACCGGCCGCCAGGGCGGCGGTGCCCACGAAGGCCATCGCCCGATGACTCCAGCGTGGTTTGGCGAGATCATCGTGCCGGCGCACCGGCGGGGTCAGCGCCACGATCGGCAAGGCCGCCGCGGCTGTTTGTGTTTGCATGATCGTTCTCCAGGTTTCCGATTTCGCTACGGGGTCGGACGGCGTGTGCGCCATAGCCGTCGTCGCCCAGGTCCAGGTTTCGATCAGGCTGGAGTCGAGACCGTCCGGATCGGTCGATCGTCCTGCCATCTGATCGTCGAGGTAGGTATCGAGGCGTTCGGCCTCGCGTCGGAAGAAAATCATTGCGATCGTGCTCCATCGGTGGAACGCGGATGACGGGAGGCTTCGAGCTCCAGCACGGTGCGGAGCCGGGAAAGGGCGCGGAATTGGATGCTCTTGGTGGCGGAGATACTGCGGTGGGTCGCGCTCGCGATTTCCTGGCCGGTCAACCCCGCCAGGCGCAGCTCCAGCACCTCGCGCTGCTCATCGGTCAGTTGTTGCAAGGCGCGCCAGAGCTGGTCGTGCTCGTCCGCGCGCAGGGCGTGTTCCTCGGGGGTTGGCGCGTGGTCCTGCACCAGCTCGGCGTGGGTCAGATCGAGCTGCGGGCGGGCGGCGCGCTGCATGTCGATGGTGACATTGCGGGCGATGGCATAGAGCCAGCTTTTGAACGACCCGGAGCGGAATCCGCCGATTCCGGCGAGCGCCTTGAGAAAGGTCTGGCTGGCGGCATCGGCGGCCAGCTCGCGATGATGCAGCCGTAAGTAGCAATAGCGATAGATTGGGTCGAAATAGGCGGCATAGAGCGGCGCGAAGGCATTCGGGTCGCGCCGGGCTGCTTCGATCTGCCGCTGTTCCGCGGTTCCGCTCTGCGCCATGTCGGTATTCAACTGGAGATAACGTCCTTCGCCAACCATTCGGTGCCGGTTCCTCCACCCAATATGACGGGGACGGGCGGAAAAGGATTCGGGAGGTGGGAGGTGGGAGTTCAAGGAAAGCCTACCTCCTAAACTCCCAATTCTTCTTGCCACAAAATTGCAACATCACTCCCCCGCGTGAAATGGCGGCGAACGACAGCGTTTGTAAGACTTGAAGGACGGCGCGGCGGCCGTGCGAGCGAGAAAGGGAGGCCGGCGATCAGATCTGCACCCCAGTTCGACATCCGCATGCTGCTCGATCCCTCGGTCTACCCCTGGCCGGTGGATGAGGTCGAGCTGATCGAAACGCATATCTCCTGGGTGCTGCTGGCAGGGGATCGGGTGGTCAAGCTGAAGCGGCCGGTCGATCTCGGGTTCGTCGATTTCCGCGATGCGGGCAGGCGCAAGCAGGCGTGCGAAGACGAGGTGCGGCTCAACCGGCGGCTGACGACCGATGTCTATCTCGGCGTCGTTCCGATCACCGCCAATGGGGTGGATGCGCCCGGCGAACCGCTCGAATGGGCCACCCTCATGCGCCGCATGCCATCGGACCGCATGCTCGATATGCTCCTGGAGCAAGGAACTGCTCCGGCCAATCTGGCCGAATTGCTGGCGGACCGGTTGATTCCGTTTCACCAATCGTCGTCCCGAACAACACCACCGTCATCCCGAGCGGAGTCGAGGGACCGCTCGTTACCAGCACGCCCCTCTTCGACCAGCGCGCTCTCCCCCTCTGTCATCCTGAACGAAGCGAAGGATCTCTCTCGTTCGGGTGCGCCAGAAATCCCGCCGTTCTCCGACAACGTGTCCATCCACGAGCAAGCAGCTTTGCAAGCACGAAGAGAGATTCTTCGCTTTGCTCAGAATGACAATGGGGAGGGAGGCGAATCGAAGCGGGAGGTGCTGGCAACGAGCGGTCCCTCGACTCCGCTCGGGATGACGGACGGTGGATGTCCCACCGATCCCGAGACCTACCTCACCGTTCTGACGGACAATCTCGATCAGGTGGCCGAAGCGGCGGGAGACATCCTCGGCAAGGAACAACTGCGTCTCGTCGACCGCTCGATGCGGGCGTTCATGAAGTCCGAACGGCGGTGGCTCGAATCCCGGTTCGCAACCTGGCTGGTGGAGGGGCATGGCGATCTGCGGTGCGAGCATGTTTGTCTCGAACCGGAGGTCATGCAGATCTACGACTGCGTCGAGTTCGAGATTGCGATCCGCTGTTCCGATGTCGCCAGCGATCTCGCCTTCCTTCTTATGGATCTGCGCCGGCTGGGTGCCCGGCCCGTGGCTGATGGGCTGCTGGAACGCTACCGGGATGCCGGGTTCGATCTGCCGCGGCCGGTGGTCGAGCTCTATGGTGCGCACCGGGCGCTGGTGCGGGCAAAGGTGGCCGCGCTGGAACGCTCCGGCGACGATCCGGCGCACGATTCGGCCGCAGCCTTCGAAGCGGCGGCCCATCTCGATCTCGCCAGCGCGTTTGCCACCTCGATTGCCCCCATGCTCGTGCTCGTCTCCGGGCTGAGCGGTAGCGGCAAATCGACCGTCGCCGCCGCGATCGGGCGCGCCACCGGCGGGACGATCTTCGCCTCCGACCGGGTACGCAAGGACCTGGCCGGTCTCGATCCGGCCGTCTCAGCCGAAGCCGAATGGCATCAGGGGATCTACACCAGCGACTGGACCGCCCGCACCTACGACCGGTTG
>DASTFJ010000153.1:0-16848 GCA_035708745.1 Thermomicrobiales bacterium
CGTATGCGCCTGGGTATCGGGGTCGGCTGGAACGAGGTGGAATACGAGGGGCTGGGTGAGTCGTTCTCGAACCGCGGCGCCCGCTCGGAAGAGCAGATGCAGCTGCTGCGAGCCCTGTGGACGAATCGGTCGATCATCTTCGACGGCCGCTGGGATCAGGTGATCGAAGCAGGCATCGATCCGCTGCCGGTGCAGCAGCCGATTCCGATCTGGATTGGGGGGTATGCCGAAGCGACCTTGCGACGGGTGGCGCGGTTCGGCGACGGCTGGTTCCCCTGGCGGCAACCGGACGAGACGATGGCCTCCACCCTGGAACGCCTCTGGGCCTATACCCGCGAGGCCGGGCGCGATCCCTCCGAGATCGGGCTGGAGCCAAAGCTCGATCTCAGCAGCGGCTCGCCCGAGATCTGGCACGGATTCGTGGAAGGCTGGCGCCGCCTGGGCGCGACCCACCTATGCATCAACACCATGGGCGCCGGCTTTCGCTCCCCGAAGGAGCACATCGCGGCACTCGAGCTCGCTGCCCACGAGCTCGGTGTGCAGTAAGCCAAAGAGGAGAAGCCGCCTGTCGGATGCCGCAGAGGCCTCCTCGCGCGCAACCGGGTTCGGGCAGGGATGCACAATTCCAGCCAAAAACCAGCCGGGGAACGGGCCGATCGTCCGGAATTTCGGGCAGTTCGCCAGAAATAGTGTTCGTTTCGACCATCAAACGATATAGTGGAGGGCACGCAAAACGACCGGTGATGCGCTGTTTCTGGCTTGTCGCCCAATTTCCGGAATGGAACGAACGACGTGACAACATCCGCCCCTGCCCGTGAGGTTGGCCGCCCACGGGTCTTTTCCGACGAGGCCATCTTCCAGGCAACCCAGCTGACGCTTGCCCGCGAGGGCTACGGGCGGCTGACTCTCGATGCCATCGCCCGCGAAATCGGCTGCACCCGGCAGGCGCTGGTCCGGCGCTTCGGCTCGAAGCATGCGCTGGTGCTGGCCTATCTGAACTGGTCGCTCGGTCATGTGGCGAACGGCTATCGCTCCGTACGCGCCAGCTACGACTCACCCCTGGCGGCCTTGCGCGCGCGCTTCGTTTGGCCGGCCGAGCAACGGCCGCGCGAGATCGGCGATCCGAACAGTCAGGCGAATATCTTGTCATTCTTCATTGGCGCGCGGCAGGATCCGCAGTTCAGCCAGCGGCTGGCCGAGATCAACACGGTCTATCTGAACGAAATCGGCAGCCTGCTGAAAGAGGCGATCGATTCGGGCGAGCTGCGCCCAACCGATCCGGCGCTGCTGGCCCATGTGCTCTTCGCCTCCACCACGGGCGAAGTCGTCCTGTGGGCAGCGCATCCGGAAGGCGACATCGTCGAACGGCTCGGCAACCTGTTCGATGCGGTCGTGGCACCCTACAAAACTGTGAGTTAGTCAAGAGTCCAGGGTCAAGTGTCAAGAGAACGGTCACTTGACTCTGGACTCTTGACTCCGGCGATCTACGCGTACGTCAAACCAAATCCGAGCGGGAAGAGCGGGTTTTCCGAATCGGCCGGGACGTCGGACAGCTGTGTCCGCACGGCGTCCATCGACGATGGCAGTTCGAAGGGGAGCGTACCGGTCGGGGACGAACTGCCGAAGATGAGATCGAGCACGATCGCATCGGATGCGCCGAATGCGCCGATGAGCCCGACCGCGGCCGCGGCCAGCTCGGGTATCACGGCAGGGCGGTCCAGGTCGATCACCACCACGGTCGGAAGTGATGCCGCAATTTCCAGCAGATGAGCCAGGGATTCTTCGTCGAAGGCAAGCGAGCCGGCGTGAAACAGGCTCTCGAGCGCCAGGGTGTCACGCGGCTCGAAGGGCGCACCGATGCGAATGATCGCCAGATCGGCGCTGGCGGGATCATCGACCACCACGCCATACCCGGCGGCGGTTTCCTCATCGATCCCCTCCACATAGAGACTTGTATCGGGGTTGGCGGGCAGCACAGGCGCGCCACTGATCTCGTCGTTCTTCAGCAACACCAGAGAACGGCGCTGGGCGGCGATGCCAGCCGCGACGAATGCCTCGTTACCGCAGACGACCACGGTCTGCTCCACATCGACATACGGCCGGTCGAACAACCCAAGCCGGAATTTCTCGCGCAGGATTCGCCGGGCGGAAATATCCAGCCGTTGCTCGGTGACGCGTCCCTGCTCCACCAGCGCCAGTAGCAGCTCCGTGCAGATCTCCCCACCGAATTGATCGCAACCCGCGTCGATCGCCCGATAGACCCGCTCGATCGGCTCCAGGTGCTCGAGACCCCAGGCCCGCGCTGGCAACGGTTTGCCCATGATGTTGCCGTCGGTGATGAGCCCCCAGTCGGTGCAGACGATGCCGTCGAAACCGAGCTGTTCGCGCAAGAGCCCAGTGACGATCTCCTTGTTGAAACCGAAGCCGACTTCTTCCCATTCGGTGTCAACCGGCATCCCGTAGTACGGCATCATCTGGCCGGCGCCGACGCGGATGGCGACCTCGAAGGGTTTTAGATGAATGGCGAACGCGCCGCCGGGGTAGATCTGTTCGCGGCCGTAGGGAAAATGCGGGTCCTCGCCGTCTTTTTGCGGACCACCGCCGGGAAAGTGCTTGGTCATGCAGCTGATGCTGTCCCGGCCGATGGTCTCCCCCTGGAATCCCCGAATGTACGCCTCGGTCAGCTCGCAGACGACCTCGACATCCTCGCCGAAGGTGCCCGAGATGCGGCCCCAGCGCGGTTCACTGGCGAGATCGGCCTGCGGATGCAAGGACACCCGGATGCCGACCGCCAGATACTCCTGCCGGGCGATGTCGCCGAACTGGCGAGTGAGCTCCGGATCGCGGGCGGCGGCCAATCCGATGGCATCCGGCCATTGGGAAAATGCGTTGGCCGTACCAGCGGAGCCGATCGGGTTCGCGCCCGCACCGTGACGCGGATCGCTGGAGAGGGTGAACGGAATCCCGAGACGGGTCGATTCGGCCAGTTGTTGCAGCCAGTTCTGCCATTCGGCCAGCTCGACCGCGCTGCCCTCACCAAAGAACGCGGAATGATTGACGTGCTTTTCGACGATGAACCGGGCCGGATCCATCTCGGGCGGCAGCGGGAAGGGCGCATTGAAAAAGGTCATGTGGTGGAACATCAGCCCAACCTTCTCCGGGATGCTCATCTGTCCCAGCAAGTCTTCGATGCGATCGTCGATCGACGCGGCCGGATCCTCGTAGAGGTCGATGCGCCCATTGCGATTGAGATCGCGCGGCTCCGTTGCGATCGTGCTGGACATCGTCGTACCTCGTAGACAGGAATTGGGAAAGAGGAGTTTGGAGTTAGGATTTCAGACCGGTAGTCTACAACCCCCCGGTTGGGAATCAGTTGCGTCCAAACTCTCAATTCCGAATTCCTAACTCCAGAAAGGAGGCTCGACCGACGATGAAAACCGAGACGCATCCCTGGTTCGCGGCGATCCGTGTCTTTTGCCTGGAGTTGCCCGAGGCGCACGAGGTCGAAGCGTGGGAGCGTCCGACGTTCCGGGTGCGCAACAAGATCTTCGCGATGCCGCGCGAACGCAATGGGGAACGACCGTCGATCTGGTGCAAGGCCGCGCCGGGCGTGCAGACGCTGCTGGTCACGGGTGATCCGGAGACGTTCTATGCGCCACCGTATGTCGGGCCGAAGGGATGGATCGGCATCACGCTCGATGGCAACGCCGACCTGGACTATGTCACCTCCTTGCTGGAGGAAAGCTACCGGCTGGTGGCGCCCAAGACGCTGGTGAAGCGGTTGGACGATTTCTGCGCATCGGACCATTGCCGGCCGTAATGGGACCGTCTGCGCCGCCCAACAATCACGCGTATGAGAGGATGCCTGTTGTGCCGTGCGACCGGTTAACGTCCCATCAGTGCATGACCCAGCCACCCGAGACGTTTATCGCTTGACCAGTAATGCTGCGCGCCTCGTCCGAGGCCAAATACCCCACCATCGACGCAATTTCGCTCGGATCTATCAGCTCCTTTTGCGGAATCGCCGCCAAGAAGACTTTCTCGAGCGCGTCTTCTTTCGAAAGACCGCGAATCGCCGCGACATCGCCAAGCTGGTTTCTGAGAAGAGGTGTATCGACCGCACCGGGGCAAATAGCATTGACCGTGATCCCATCAATGGCGGTTTCCAACGCCGCTGTTCGGGTCAAGCCAATTACCCCATGTTTCGCGGAGCAGTACGCGGCCTTGCCGGGATCCCCCTTCTTGCCGTTCACTGAAGCGATGTTGATGATGCGCCCCCAACCATGCCGCCGCATGATTGGAAGGACCGCCTGAATGAACAAGAACGGACCAGTGAGCAGTACACCAAGCAGTCGATTCCATTGTTCGAGCGGAAACCGCTCGATCGGAGCGATGTACTGAAATCCGGCGTTGTTGACCAGGATGTCTACCCGATCATGGGCATCCAGCAGGGTTGCTACGATCTCGGTGACGTCGTCGGGATTGCTGACATCGCCGCCGATCGATCCAGCACCCCCTCCTCGCGCCCGGATCTGTTCGGCAACCGCGGCTGCCGCTTCTTGCCGAACATCCTGGACGAGGACGTACGCTCCTTCCCGGCCCAGCTCATCGGCAATTGCGGCACCGATCCCGCTTCCGGCGCCTGTGACCAAAGCGGTGCGCCCGGTTAACGACCTCGCCGTACCCATCGGTGGCTCCTCTCATGCACGTCCACGCACTGACGTCAGGTTGTGGAATGTCAATCGAATTCGCTTCACTATAGAGCGAACTCGCGACAGCGAGACCATGAGCTCAGACTTCCGCAAGTGCGGACCATCTGGTCGTCCGCTCGCCGGCTGCGAGCGAGCCATACCGTGCCGCCCTGAGAAGATCTCCGGGAGCGACAATGAGACAACCAGGAGCACGCGATTCGGGGCATCTCCATTTACCGCCATTTTGCGCGGTTTCGAACCGGGTCACTCACGTATGATTAGCGTTTCCGGAGCGCGCACCGGCGGGCGATCCGGCCGTTGTGTTCCATTTGCGGTTCTGGAGTCGAACCTTGCCACCGATGCTTTCCTCTGCTAATGGGCATTCCGCCCGGCCCCGGCTCAATCTTGCCATCGACCTCGACGGGGTTCTCACCGAGCATCCACGCCCGCTCGCCATTTCCGCCTCGCAGAAATTCGGACTCGACCTGCCGGAGCGCGCCTTCGTCGATTCGGCCGGACTCAACGTGCCCCAGGCGGTACGCGACTGGGTCTATTCGGACGAAGGTCCCGCCTCGAAGCTGCAACCGGCCGAAGGCGCCCAGCACTTCCTGTTCGACGTCGTCGATCTGCTGGGACCCGACAACGTGCAAATCATCACCGCCCGCTCCGCCGAGTCCGCCGGCATGACACGGCACTGGCTGCAGCGGCATAGTTTCCCGGACGTTGCCATTCTCTTTGCCGACGACAAGCCAACCGTCGCCGCCCAGCGCGGTTGCAATGTCGCCGTCGAGGACAGCATCCGGCACGCGCGGTCGTATTCCGAGTCCGGCATGCTCTGTTTTCTCATCGCCCCGCCGGACGCCTATTCGGACGATCTTCCCGGCGTGGTGCGGGTCGACAGCCTGACGCCGATCCCCGGATTGCTGCGCGATGAGATCGAGCGAATCGACGACGGCAAGAACGGCAGCGCCGCCTTCGCCGCCCGGCCGCGCATCGTCATTTCCGATGCGATCGATGCCGATGCCCGCATCGCGCTGGCCGAAGTGGCCGAGATCATCGATGTCGATGGCACCAACACCCCAGCGCTGCTGGCCGTGCTGGGCGACGCCGATGCGCTCATCGTCCGCAGCGAAACCCAGGTGACCGCCGAGGTCATTGCCGCCGGACCGAATCTGCGCGTCATCGCCCGCGCCGGGGTCGGGGTCGACAATGTCGATCTGGATGCGGCCACCCGCGCCGGCGTGCTGGTGCTCAATGCGCCTGGCGCCAACCGCTATTCGGCCGGCGAGCACACGATTGCGCTGCTACTGGCCATTACCCGGCAAATTCCGCGAGCGACCGACACGACCCATGCCGGTCTTTGGGAACGCAAGAAGATCAAACCGATCGATCTGCGGGGCCGCACGGTGGGGATCGTCGGATTGGGCCGGGTCGGCGGGGTGGTCGCCAAACGGCTGGCCGCGTTCGAGATGAAGATCCTCGCCTACGATCCGTATATTTCCGAATCGCGCTTCGCCGAGCTCGATGCCGAATCGGTCTCGTACGAAGAGCTGCTGCGCCGCTCGGACATCATTACCTATCACGTCCCCTCCACGCCCGAAACGCGCAATATGCTCTGCGCCGCAACCTTTCCGCTGCTGAAAGAAGGCGTCATCGTGCTCAATTGCTCGCGCGGCGATGTGGTCGACGAAAACGTGCTGGCCGAAGCGCTCAAGTCGGGCGCGGTGGCGGCGGCGGGCATCGACGTCTTCCCACACGAGCCATGCACCAGCAGCCCGCTCTTCGCCCTGCCGAACGCGATTCTGACGCCGCACATCGGTGGATCGAGTCAGGAAGCACTCAAGGCAGTGGGCGAGATGATCAGCTCGTCGGTCATCTGCGCGCTCAACGGCCAGGCGGTGCCGAACGCGGTCAATCTGCCGCCGGCCTCACTGGTCGCGCCCGAGCTGCAACGGCTGACCTCGGTCGCCAGCGCCGCCGGGCATCTGCTGGCGGTGTTGCAGCCATCGCCGCCGGCGGGGTTCCGCATGACCGTCAATGGCAATATTCCGGATGATGTCACCGAGCATGTGGCGGGGGCCGCGCTGAGCGAGGCGATGCATTTCTGGACCCATCGCCGCGTCACCCCGGTCAATGCGCGCCTGATCGCGGAGGAGCTGGGCATGGAGGTGAAAGTCGATGCCGGCACGCGCGATCCGAATGTGATTCCGACCTTTTCCTTCGAAGCCACCGGCGAGCCCGAGGAGCCGGCGCATCAGGTGCGGGTGGTCTGGGACCGCGCGACCGCCGGCATCGTCGCGGTCGACCGTTTCCGACTCGACCGACCGCTGGCGGGTGAGCTGCTGATCACGCATCACCGCGATGTGCCGGGTGTCATCGGCCGGGTCGGCACTGTCATCGGACGTTATGACATCAATATCGCCGGTATGGAAGTCGGCCGGCATCATCGGGGCGGCGAAGCGATCATGGTGGTCAATGTCGACAATGAGATCCCCGACGGCGCGCTCGAGGAGATCCGCGCCATTCCCGGGATGGTCGGCGCTTTCAAGATCTCGCTGCCGCTCGATCTCAGTCGCCCACGCCCGAGCGTGCCGGTCGCGGCGGCGCCTGATACGCTGTAGCGGTGCAGTGAGCCGGACGCGAATCCGGCGCCCGAATCGAGAGCAAAGGAGAGGAATCGCGTGGCGGAGAACCGAACGATGCGGCGGTTGCGGGTGGGCGGCGTGCTGGGGGCTTTGGCGCTGGCGGGCACAATTGCGCTGAGCCCGGTTGCCCTCGCGCAAAACGATCAGGTCACGATCGAGATCATCGACCCAGGCGCTCCGGCCACGCCCGCGGCTTATGGCGCGCTGGCGGATCCGGTCACTGGCCTGAGCACCGTGGCGACCTATGCGCCCGATCTCTGGGCCGGCGCCGCGATGGTGACCGAAACCGAGAGCTATGGGCGAATCGCGGCGGCACTCTACGCGCAGAAAACCGGTCTGGGTACTGGGACGATCTATATCGGACTATCCGACCCATCGACCGAGGATGTCATTTTAACCCTGGTCGGCATGGACGACGATGCTCCAGCCAAGTCGCAGATCGAGTTGACCATCAATCAGACGATCGTTTACAGCGGCGATTCGTGGTTCGAGAATTGGGGTGGTAAACCCGGCGAAGGAAACTGGACCACGGTCCAGATCACGATTCCCAAAGGATTGCTGGGCCCAGGCGTGAACTCGATCACGGTTTCGAATAACGCGATTGATGGGAACGAGGGCGAAGCCCCCTATGTCCTTCTCGGCGGTGCTTCGATTCAGGTGTTCGGCGTCACCGTCGCCCCGCAGCCCCGTACCTAGCGCTCATTTGGCGGGTGGCGTATCGACGCTCGCCTACCGGCCACCCGCTCGAACGGATCGTTCTCTTTACGCAGGAGCAGAGCACATGAACCGCACACCATTTTTTCGCCGTCATCTCCGAACGATTGGCTTGGCAACCGTTCTGACAATCAGCGCCATGGCCCTGCCGTTGAGCGGCACGCTCGCTCAGGGAGGCGTACAGATCCAGATCCTGGGACAGGGCGTGCAGGCAACCGCCGGCGGCGGCAACCTGGTCGATCCGGTCACCAGTGTTTCGACCACGGTCACCCTGGCCGCGAGCGAATGGACCGGCGGGTACTATCAAGGAAATGGGGCCTGGTACGGCCGCCCCTGGACTGCGCTCTATGGCTCACAGACGCAATACAGCACCGCCAGCATCACCGTGCAGCTCGGTTCGACACCGACCGCGCCGGTCACCCTCACGCTCGTCGGACTGAATGACGAATCGGGCAACAAGAACCCGATCCAGATCACGGTCAATGGCACGACGATCTTCAACGGCACGAGCTGGTTCGCCAGTTGGGACGGTCAGGGCCAGGGGCAGAACGCGCCGTGGACCTCGGTGGCGATCACGATCCCGACCTCCTTTTTCTCGGTCGGCGCCAACAGCGTGGTCGTCTCGAATCTGAGCAACAGCAGCAACTTCAGTATGCCGCCGTACGTGCTGCTGGGCGCAGCACAGCTCAATCTACCGGGCGCGTCGGCCTCGGTGAATTAGGGCAACAGGCAAAGGGCAATAGGCAATAGTGGTGCGAGGAGACGAGCTTTGACGATTACGACATCTTTGGCCGCGGTCAAGATCGGCAAACATGAGCTGACTGCCATCGTGGCACCCGAGGCCAAGCCCATTTCCCAACCGGGCGTCACCATTGGCACCCGCGAGTATCAGGCGTGGATCAATACCGATGGCAGTATCGAAACCGGTATCTGGGAAGCCGACACTGGGACGTTCCGCTCCCGCTTCGAAGAGCATGGCGAGCTGATCGTGATTCTCGCCGGCGAAATGATCTGCACCCCGGATGGCGGCGAGCCCTTCACCCTCACCGAGGGCGATGCCTGCACCTTCCCCCGCGGCTGGTCGGGCGAGTGGAATGTCGTGCGCCCCGTCCGCAAGCTCTACGCCGTCTGGACGAACGAGTCTTAAACCTGCTCGATGTGAGCGGCCGGGCGGTTGGCCCAGCCGCTCACTCATTCGAATGGTTCGACCGCCGACCCAACTGCCACGTTCATCACATACGCGGCAGATTCGCGCTGCTTTTCAATCAGGCACGCAGAACACCTGATTCCCTTGGTACAAGCAGTGACCACCGGGACCGAGGCAGCATTGCCACATTGGGTCGTTCCCAACGCAACACGAGCGGCCGGCGCAGCATGCCGCGCCGTTGCATGACGTTGGAGTCCAGTCGCATCTCCCATTCTTGCAGGTGATGTCGCAACCAGCGATCGCTGGATCGGGTTCGCATTTGCGCCCGCACGCGCCGCAGTTATCCGAATCGGTCTTGAGATCGACGCAGGTTCCGCCGCATTCGGTTTCGTCCGGTTGGCAGTCCGGTTTGCACTCGCAGGTTTCCAGATCCAGGCTGGTTCCGTCGGGACATTCCTTGATCTGGTACTGGCAACCGAAATCAGGGTCGCATCCCACGGAGGTGCTGCAGGACACGTCACCGCATTCCACCATGACGTGAACGCATTCGCCTTCTTCATTACAAAAATCATCCGTGCAGACGTTGCCATCGTCGCATTCCACGGGCTCCTGGGTGCAGCCAAATTCCGGATCGCAGCCAAAGACCACGCACGGGTCGTCTCCAGAGCAGTCGAGCGGTTCATGCACGCACGCACCATCGACGCAAGAGTCCACGGTGCAGGCGTCCCCATCGTCGCATTCGATGGGTTCATGCTCGCAGGCGCCGCTGACCGGATTGCAGCTGTCGATGGTGCAGGGATTGAAGTCGTCGCAATCGCGAGGCGTATGGACACAGGCTCCCGCTTCGCAGAGATCGACCGTGCAAAGATCGCCATCGCTGGCGCAGAGGGTTCCGTCTATTTCCGGCAGGTATTCGCAGAGTCCGGTTTGCGGATTGCACACCCCCGGTTGCTGGCAATCGGACGGCGGATCGCACACGACGGCGGTGCCGGGCGTGCAAACCCCGCCCTGGCAGGTGTCGGTATTGGTGCATGCGTTGTTGTCGCTGCACGACTTCCCGTCAAATGCGAAACTCCAGCTCGTGCTACTGACGGTCGGATCGCACACCTGGCACGGATCGCCGGGTTTCGCGGTCCCCGAGGCAATGCACTGTCCTTCGATGGAGCAATACCCGGGTTTGAGGGTTGGCTGGGAACAGATTCCAGTTCCCCGATCGCAGATTCCCGGATCATGGCAGCCATTGGGCACTGGACACTCCACCGGATCTGCGCCGACACAAACACCGGCTAGACAAGAGTCACGCTGCGTGCAGGCATCGCCGTCGTCGCAGGCGCTTCCGTCTGGCTTCGCAGGATTGGAGCAGTGGCCCGTCGCCGGGTCGCATGTTCCGGCATCATGGCATTGGTCGAGGGCGGTACATGAGATGGGGTTCGAGCTCACACAGACGCCGCCCTGGCAGGAGTCCGACTGAGTGCAAGGGTCGCCGTCGTCGCAGGCTGTTCCGTCGGGCGCGTTCGGATTCGAGCAAAGCCCGGTGCCAGGATCGCAGACCCCAGCGACATGACAGGCGTCGAGTGGGCCGCATATAACCGGATCGCCACCCACACAGGCGCCGTTCTGGCAGGTGTCGCCGCCGGTGCACGCATTCCCATCGTCGCAGGGGGTTCCGTTCGGCGCGCTGGTTGCGCTGCACATTCCCGCTACGCACGAAGGCGAGGCGCAGGCCGACGACCCCGTGCAGACAATGCCGCAACCTCCACAATTGGACGGATCAGCTTCTGTCGAAATGCAGGCGCCACCGCAGAGACTCGTTCCGGAAGGGCAACGACAACTTCCGTTGCGGCAGATCTGACCCGGCGCGCATCCGATCCCGCACCCACCACAGTTCAAGATATCTGAACTCGTCTCCAGGCAACTTCCGAAGCACAGCTCGGTTCCGCCCGGACAACTGCAAACTCCGTTCTTGCAGGTTTGTCCAACTGGGCATACCACCCCACAGCCACCGCAATTCGCGGCATTGCTGCCGGTATCGATGCATTGCCCATTGCATGGGGCGGTGTTGCCCCGGCAGGCACAAACCCCACCAGTGCAACGGCCGGTACAGCAGGCGTCGCCTTTTTTCGTACATGCCTCACCGAGCGCAACGCAGGCGGCAGTCGAATGACCGCCAAGTAGTGCCCCACCCGCCGCGCCCACCAGCGCTTTCAGGAACCCCCGCCGCGATCCGGCAAACCTGCGGGCCAATTCGTCAAATCTGGCGCCGTCCATTGGGGATACCTTTCATTGCGCGGTTACGACATCGAACCGCCGGATTGCCTGGTAGCCGCGGGCACCAGGCAATCCGGCTTCCATCTATCCCGTACACACACCACCGAAACAGGCAAACCCAAGGCAGCAGGTGCTATTCGCTGGATCACCACCTGGCGCTGTCGTGCATGCAGCGTTTGCCAAGCCGCAGGTGGTGCAATGGAGATCAGGTCCGCAGGTCAATCCAGCCGAGACATCGCAGTCGGTCGTCCGGTCGGTAAATATCGGACCCGGGAAGGGCTGAATTCTCCCGACGCTGCGACACGGTTCGCCTATCTGTCCGACGCAAACGGCGAACGGATTATCCGGATCGGGCGTTCCCATACAAACGAGAGTTCCGCAGCACTGCGACTGCACGCAGCCCTGCCCGATGGAGCCGCAGGTCAAAGGCGCCCGGCAGACACCAGAGGTGCATTCGAGCCCAGGACAGCAGTCGCAGTCCACCCCACAACTGCTTCCGTCTGGATGGCAGCAGCGAGGAAGCCTGACCTGAGTGTCGCTGCACTGAATGAAATGGCATTCAGCCTGCTCGGCGGAGCAACACGCATTGTTGTCGGGGTCGCAGACATCCCCGAGCTCTAGACAGGTTTCCGGTTGACAAACGTTATTGACGCATTGGAAACCGGGGCAGCAATCGCAGTCCTCCCCGCAGCTGCCCCCGTTGATATGGCAACATTTGGGAAGGGTAACGCCGGTCGGTCCACACCGGTACGCGTGGCATTCTGTCAGTCCGTCATCGCAACACTCAGAAGCGCCGGATGTGCAGACGTCCTGAATCCCAAGGCAAACAACCTGGCAGGTCGTGCCTACGCAAGCTTCGCCAGGTGCGCAGGGCATGTTGGCTCCCGAGATGCAGTTTCCATTGCCGTCGCACGTATCCTGAGCGTGCTCGCCGTCGTCATCGCAGGAGGGGGCATTTCCACACGGGGAACCGAGGAGTTTGGGTGGGTTGGTGCATGTTCCGTTGGATGGGTTGCAGATACCCACATCGTGGCACTCGTCGCTCGCCAAGCAGACGACTGGGTTGCTGCCTGTGCATCTGCCGGCCTGGCACGTGTCCGTCTGGGTACAGAGATCATCATCGTTGCAGCCCGTGCCATCCGCGATCGGCTGCTTGATGCACTGGCCGCCGCTGCAGACCCCAGTGTTGCATTGGTCGCCGAAGCCGGTGCAGTCGATCGGCGTTCCAGCGACGCACGCGCTCTGCTGGCAGGTTTCCAGCCCGTTACAGGCGTCGCCGTCGTCACAGATCGAGCTGTCGTCGGAATAGGCGCAGCTCGATGTGCCGTTTGCATCGGCCCGGCAGCCAACGAGCACCCCGCAATCGCCGCTGCTGGCCGGGCAATCGGCATCGACGCAACAATCGCCGAAGACCGTATCGCCGTGGGCGAAATGATCCGGCAGCGATGCGCTGCCCACCGAGATGATTTGCAGATTGCCCGGGTTATCTGGCGGGTAGTGACAGATGGTGACCTTGGGAGCCGCCAGCACTCCAGCGCCACGCAATCCGCCCAGTGCGGCCCCGCCGCCAATGAGCCCACGCAGCAGACTGCGGCGGGTGACGCCGCTGGCCATTTTCCGGGCGAGATCGTCGAAGTTTCGGCCATCCATGACGGTTGCCCTCCTGATGGAATCGGATGTCCCATCCTAGGAGACACATCCATCACAAAGGAATCCCGCGCACTACTGAATTTAATGCCATCGCCAAAAATCGGTATACCGGGAAAACCCCGATCGCAGCCCCAGGGTGGTTGAGATCAGTGCGCCGCTGGATTGGGTTCAACCTGGGGAAATCCGGCGATCTACCCCTCCGTCGATGTCAGCAAGCCGCGCACTCGTGCCGATTCGACCGCGTCGGCGCGAGTTGGCGCCTGGAGCTTTTTCAGGATCGACCCTACATGCGAGTCGACGGTCCGGCTGCTGACGAAGAGTCGATCGGCGATGACACTATTGGTCATACCTTCGGCAAGCAGAGCCAGAACGTGGAGCTCTCGCTTCGAGAGCAGCCCCGGC
Source organism: Thermomicrobiales bacterium (assembly GCA_035708745.1). Lineage (GTDB taxonomy): Bacteria > Chloroflexota > Chloroflexia > Thermomicrobiales > UBA6265 > JAMLHN01. The sequence continues at coordinate 13,518 of DASTFJ010000153.1, forward strand.
GACCCCTGGCGGAGCCCGATATCACGCTCCAATTCGAGCACGTCCGCCATGGTTTCGGCTTGCGACAGTTGACGCCCCAAGCTCACGAGCGCGTCATGGCGATGATTGTCGAATCCGTCCGCGCGCGCGAGCTCCCGCTCGACCGCGGTGATCGGTTCGATGGATCGAATGCGTTCGCCGAGAACGGTAGCGGCGCCGTGCAACCGGGATGCACGTTCCAGCTGGCCGAACGCGATCGCAACGGAGACGAGCTGTTCGAGGCATTGCCACTGGCGGAGCAGACTGCCGAGCTGCTGAGCAATCTGTAATCCTTCCCGCCCTGCAGCAGCCGCCTCCGCGATATCGCCCTGCCGGAGAGAAACGCGGCACCAGAGCACGAGCGCCAGACTCGCATAGTAGAGATTGCGCTGAGCGCGGCTCTCGCCGATCGCTATCGGCAGAAGCTCGTTTGCCCGGGCATCGTCGCCCGTGTCGAGCGCCAGCTGCGCCTCGGCCAACGCGAGGCTGAGTGTCAACCACGATCCCGGGCCATCCTCGATCCGCCGCAGCGTTTCGCCTGCCTGCGCGAATCTCTGCTGAGCAGCCTGCCATTCGCCATTCGCGCCGGAAATATGTCCGAGCGCAATCAGGCACCAGCAGCTCGCTCGGTCATCTGCTGTGGACTGGTAATAGGAAAGCGCCTGTTCGAGGAGCGGCCCGGCTGCGGCCGGATCGGCAAGCGTCGCCACACGCCCCAACCGATAGCGATTGGCCGCAACACCCGCTTCGATTCCGAGCTCCTGGCACGCGTCGAGCGACGCACTCGCCAGATTCCGGGTCGATCGATAGTCACCCTGCAACCAAGCCCATTCCGATTCCCATCCAACGACGATGGCGCGTTTTCTCGGATCGAGCGCGGGAATCAGCGCGATTTGGCCGAGGGCGTGCCGTGCCTCACCATACCGGCCTTGTTCCGCCCAGATCGGTGACAGTCCCGACGCCAACTTCAGCGCACGGACGGCGTCGCCAATTTCGATGGCGTAGCCCAGCGCGGCATTGAGCTCGTCCTGCTCGCCGGCAAGCTGAGCATCGGACCAGATATACCCATCCAGCGGATCGTCATCTGGCGCGCTCACAAGACTGGTGCACCAAGTCAGATGCGCGAGCCGAGCGTCGTCGAGCTCCCCCATTTGCGCCAGCGTCTCCAGGCCAAACTCCCGAATCGTTTGCAGCATTGCAAACCGGCCACCCGCGGGCGCGCTCACCAGCCCGTGATTCACGAGTTGAGCCAGCCCCTTGAGTATGAAACCGTCATCTTTGCTTCCCCCGGGCGCCGGATCGCTTCGAATCTGCGTGATGCGCTCGGCTGCCTCGAGGGTGAACGCCCCGACGAAGATACAAACGGTGCGGAACAGCTCCTGCTCGCGCTGGCTGAGCAATGCATACGACCAATCGATCGCGGCCCGCATGGTTCGGAGTCGGGCGGGCGCGTCGACCGGACCGTCTGTCAGCATTGGGAGCCGGCGATCCAGGCGGTCGAGCAGCTGCGCCGGACTCAGGATTCTGGACCACGTGGCTGCCAGCTCGATAGCGAGGGGCAATCCGTCGAGCCGGCGACAGATCGACGAAATCGCTCGGAGCTGATCTTCACTGGGCCCGATGGGTCCAAATCGCGGTGAGGCACGTTCCAGGAAGAGCTCCACAGCCGGCGAGGCCGCCAGGTCTTCGAGCTTTCCATGTTCGGCGGGCAGTCCCAGAGGCTCGAGCGCAAGTTCGGATTCTCCCGAAATGTGCAGCGGGCCCCGGCTCGTAATGAGCATGGTCAGTGTGGGACAGGCGCTGAGGAGCTCGGCGATCAACGGAGCCGCCTCCTGGAGATGCTCGAAATTGTCGAGCACCAACAATGCGCGCCGTTCGAGCAGGACGCCGGCCAGTTGATACGCAAGCGACACACTGTCGCTCCCCTTGAGCTCGAACGCCTCGCCGATAGCATGCGCTACCTGACCGGACCGCTCCATCGGCGCAAGGGAGAGCCACACCAGCTCGAGACCTCTCGACTCGCGGTCGACGATCGCGGCAGCCCGCCGCGCCAGCTGCGTCTTGCCTACGCCTCCCGGGCCGGTCACTGAAACGAGCCGGGCTTCCGGGGTGGCGAGCAGCCGAAGGATATCGGCAAGCTCACGTTGCCGATCCACGAAGGAAGTGACCTGCGCCGGCAACCGGAACACCGGTCCTGGCTCGCCCCGTGAGCGCATATCGACGGCTCGCCTCCGCACCCACCGATTCTGTTTGCAGGAACCTATTTTATGTTGTCCCAACGGGATATGGAAGAAGCAATTCGCAACATTTCCCGGTTCAGAAAGTGGACGCGCAGAAACCGGCGCCTGATTTCAGGCGCCGGTTTCTTCCGCAATTGCTCGAAGTTCTGAGACCCAAGACCCCGAGCGAAATGTTTACACGTCGTACGGTTTGCCGGCGAAGGCGGCCAGACCCCAGAGATCGCGCCAGATGAAATCGGGTTGTACGCGGTCGTCGGGGAGTTGTTCGGCGTTGCGATTGACCCACGCCGTCTTCATGCCGAATTGTTGGGCGGGGCCGATGTCGTATTTGAAGCCGAAGGCAGTGTGCAGCATCCGCGCCGGATCGCCGCCGATTTCCTTGAGCGCGTATTCGAAGACCTTGGGGGAGGGTTTGTATGCGCCGACGTCCTGCGCCACGATCACCTTGTCGAAGGGCACCTCGATCTGCTTGATCGAATGGGTGATGATGTCCCGGTCGGTATTCGAGATGATCGCCAGCTTCAGCCCGGCCGCGCGGGCGCGTTCCAGCGCCGGTTTGGTGTCGTGGAAGGCCTGAATCGCGCGCATGGCCGTGGTCATGGCCGGCCCGTATGAGTCGTGCCACTGGTAGCCCATCGCCAGCACCCAGGTGCGGATGCTTTCGGCAAGGATTTTCTTGTAGTCCTGATACGGACCCTGGGTAAGCTCGAACTGGATTTCCTCCCAATGCTTCCGCAATTGGGGACCTGGAGGGGGTTCGGGCGTATTGCGCAAGCCGATCGAATAGCAGAGCGCACCGAATGCGCCCTCCCAGTCGACCAGGGTGCCGTAACAGTCGAAGGTGATCCAATCGATTTGACTGAGCTCGATCTCGTTCGCCATCTCAGGCTTCCGCTCCTTCCGTAACGTCCGTCAAATAGTCCAGCAAGGTTCGCACGCCGACGCCGGTCGTGCCTTTGGGGGTGTACGCGCGGCCGGTTTTGGTCCGGTTCGCGCCGGCGATATCGAGGTGCGCCCATGGCAACCCCTCGGTGAAGTGCTGCAGGAAGAGCGCCGCCGTAATCGAGCCGCCG
>DASTFJ010000154.1:0-34061 GCA_035708745.1 Thermomicrobiales bacterium
TCGAAGACTGGAGTTATTGGGCGGAATACGAGGAAAAGCTCACCGCGCGCTTCGAAGCATGGATCCTCTCACCGGAAGGCACCCCGGAACCGTCTGACAGTCCGGACTAGCGCCACCGTTGTCCCGACCGCAGTGCAGGGACCGCTTGTCGCGCCGCGGCCGATCTTCATCGCCCGACGCGGTCGTGGCAGCCGTCTTCTCGGGGATGGACACAACGTCGCGGGGATGCAGGAGCGTGGAGAGATACTTCGCCGCGCTCAGTCGTATGTCTAAGGCACATTTTTGGAATTGGTAGTCGGCACAGTTGGTTATCGTGCGGGCGCGCGATCGCAGGGCGCGGAGGCACCTGCGCTACGACCGCGGGTGGTGTGCGGTGGGGGCGGGATTGGAAGCAAGAAGAGGTCCCTCCACCTTGGTCGGGACGACGAGGGGCGCCGCTCGATTTCGAGCGGCGCTTTGCTGATCAGGTGGCAGGGCTAGCCGACCGCGGTTGGCGTTGGATCGGGCGCTGAGGGAGTTGCGTCGGTCGCAATCGGCGAGGCTATGGGTGAAGCGATGGGCGAGGCCATAGGTGAGCCTGGCGGTTCGGCCGGGGGAGCGACGGTACCGAAGGTCAGCACGGCGTTCAGGCCGGCATCGGTCACCATCATCTGCCCGGCGGCGGTTTGGGTGATGCCGATCGGGCGTTGGAAGTTCTCCAGACCAGTCCCGGTCAGGCTGGTGACGAAATTCCCGTCCAGATCGTAGACCTCGATGCTGCCGGTGGCAGACGAGGTCGCGTAGAGCAGGCCGTTGTTATCGATCGCCAGATACGGCTCAAAGTACGCCTGTCCCGTCCATGCCTCCACTGGCCATTGGACGATGGGCGTGCCATCCCGCGTGAAGACGCTGATGCGGCCATTGCCGGAATCGGCAACATAGACGCGCCCATCGGGTCCGATCACGATGCCGACCGGCTCGGAGAGCTGAGCCGGTCCGGTCCCCTTCCCACCCCAGGCGCGCAGGAAGGTGCCGTCGGGCGAGAAAACCTGCACCCGCTCGTTGCCGGTATCGACGACGTAGATCTCGTCGCCAGTGACGGCGATGGCGCGCGGTCCGAAGAAGAGTCCCTCTTGAGCGGCGGCGTCCGGCGCGTCGGCGGTATCACCGAAGGAACCGAATTCGCGCACTGCATCGCCGTTGCTGTTGAGCACGACCACGCGGTGGTTCCAGGTGTCTGCGACATAGATCAACCCGTCGAACCCGATCGCGATGCCGGTGGGTCCGAGCCCTTCATCGGTCGATCCGAAGGAGACCGAGCCGTCGGCGCCACCCCAGCTGCCGGCAAACTCGCCATCGGCGCTGAAGCTTTCGACCCGGTCGTTGCCCATATCGACGACATAGATGAATCCGGTGGTCAGGTCGTTGGCAATCCCGCGCGGCTCGTCGAACTGGCCGCGTCCGGCGCCGGGTCCGGGCCGGTCGCTCAGGCTATAGGGACCCGAGCTCGGTTGGAGCTGATTGGAGATGCGCGCGCCATAACCGGCGACCACGGTTTCCGGATCGGGCGTGGTGATCCCCGTGCGATAGAGCAGGAAACGAACGCCTTCCTCCCAGCGGCTGGGGATCACGATCGATTTCAGAACCGTGCCGATCGAGGGCGTCACATATTGCGGTGGAACGCGGTTGCGATAGGGAATCGATTGCGGGGTATAGGCGGACTGGTCGATGGCCGATTGGTCCTGCACGATTACCAGATCGGCGCCGGTCTTGCCGGCCTCGCCGTTGGGCACGATGGTGATATGCGGGAAATCGCGCAGATACCAGCGCCACGGGTTCTTGACCTGCTGTTCGAGGTCGATGGTGATCGAGTGGCCGCCTTCCGGATCTTCCGGTGACGCGCCGGTGATCGCCAGATCGCGGGAGACATTGGTGATGCGGCTGACGAAAGCGGTCACCGCCGGTGTGGAGGTGCGTTGCGCCAGCAGCTCCTGGGGGCCATCGGACCGGTAGTAGTTCAGCATGACCGTCGAACGCATGGTGTAGAGCGCCAGCAGCAAAATGACCGCGGTTGCCAGCGCGATGAGCGGCGTGCGCCAGGCGCGCTCCGGTTTGCCGGTCTCGTCGATTTCGGTGCGGGGAAGCTGGATGAAGGTGAGATAGCCGAGCGGCACCACCGCGATGGCGGCGATCATCAGCGATTCGATGGTGGCACGGGTCGAGTCGGTCGAGTCCCCGATGCGCCCGAGCGCCGCGATCAGGGCAATAACCGACAGCAGCAACCCGAACACGGTCACCACCAGCAAGAACGCCTTGCGGCCGGACACCCGCGACCAATCGACCGCTTCCAGCAGCGCGCCGGCGCCCGCGCCGGCCCAGAGAACGAGCGGCAGCACGACCAGCACCGCCTGTTGCGGGGAGCGGCCGGACGAAAAGCTGAAGAGAATGAGCGACGCGACGAACCAGCCGAGGAAGAAGAGCGAGCTGAGCCGCCCCTTTCTTTCCTTGCCTTCGACCGCGAAGCCGATCAGCGCGCACACCAGCGCGAGGATCTCGTAGAGCAAGATGACCAGCAGGAAGAACTGCGTCGGGGTGGTGCTCTCGGTGGTAACGATCAAGCGGCCCCAGTTCGCGATCGTTTCCGGGATACCGCGCAAGGCGCTCACCGAGCTCAACCCGTGGCTGAAGAGCAGCAGGATCGTTCCCAGGAACGCCAGACCGAGCACGATCAACTCGTCCAGCTCCGAACCGAGCGCTCCGAGCGCCAGGCGCACCGCGCCGTCTCCTTCGGAATCGGCCAATCCCGCCGCAACGATGCCCACGATCATGCAGAGCAGCACCGAGATCGATGCCGGCCCGGAGGCGAGCATGCCGCCGAGGGCGATACCCAACCCCGCCGCCCACCAGCGCGAGCGCGAGCGGCCGTTGTACAGAAAGCAAACGAGCAGCAGCATGGCAAAGAACGCGCTCAGAATTTGCGGCTCGGCGGTGCGAGAGGCAAAGAGGAGCGTGGGAGAGAAGGTTGCCAACAACGCCATCGCCATCGCGGGCGCGCGGCCGACGAACGGTTTCAGGCAAAGCGCGAGTAGCACGATGCCCGCCCCGGCCAGCGCCGGCAGAAAGCGAGCGACGCTATCGCTGGCGCCAAAGAGAAAGAACATGCCGCTCTGGCCGAGCATCAACGCCGGATCGACGTGGGAGAAGTGCTCGCCGGGCGCCAGGGGCCGGCCGTCGAACAGCGCAAGCGCCTGAAAGGAGCGATTGGCTTCCGAGCTGGAGAGCGGCAACCAGCCAAGCTTGCCCATGCGAATAGCCAGGCTTAGCAAGGTCAGCACCACCGCGGAGACCGTCCACCAGGAGACATTGGTCAGATCGATCGACCGGCCTTCGTCCCGTTCGAGTGTGATGTCAGCAGTTGCTTCGGCCACGCGAAACCTTTCCAGGCGATAGCGCTATTGCGAGTAGCGAATCGAGTTATAGAGCGGCAGCAGATCGTTGCGGATATAGAGGCGGAAGCGGGTCTGCCCGATCTCCCAATCGAGATCGCGATACATCAACAACCGGTAAAGCCGGAGCTGGTTGTCGATCTGTTGCTCGCCGTCGACGGTGTCGAAGATCGAGGTGAGAATATCGAGCGGTCCGTGCGCCTGCTCGGCCGATTCCCAGGCGCTGCGGCCGACCGGAATTTCGGGCGCGATGGCGAATCCGCGATAGGTTTCCTCGGGGAACCACCATCGCAACACGTAATCGGTGGCCGTGTAGTTCGCCAAATACTGCTCGGCATTGGTTCCGCCGTCTCCCAGTAGCAACACGGGAGCATCGCCGGGGTCTTGAGTGAGCGAGGCGCCGATGAAGCGTGCCTGATCGTAGTTGCGCAGATACCACTGGAACGGCCAGGAGACCTCGCTGTCGTACCAGATCACGAGATGCTCACCGCCAGTGAGCTCCTCGGAGAGTGCACCGATCTCGTTCATGACCCGGGTCACGTCCGGCGAGGTCTGGGTATAGATCAACATGTCTTTTGGCACATCGGCGTCGTGCATACTCAGCCGCCAGCCGGCATGCACCTGCATGAGCGTCAACCCGACCACCATCGCCGCCATGACTGCCAGCGAGGTGCGCTGGATGCCCCGCCAGACGAGCCAGCCCACGATTGCCGCTGACGCCAGCAGGAACGGCACCGCCAGCCACCACCAATGATCGGCGGCGGTGTCGGTCACGTAGCGCCGGATGCCGGCATGGGAACCATCCTCCGTCGTGATGAATTGCCCATAGGTGAGCGGGCCGGCGATCCAGACGAAGGCCCCCCCGAGCATCACGAGTGCGCCGGCCAACCCCCAGTCCCGCAGGGAAAGCCCGGCCCAGCTCCGTTCAGTCTCGACATTGGCACGGTTCTTCCGTGCGTCGATTGCCAGCTCGATCAATGCCCCGGTCATCGCGGCTGCCAACAAGCAGCCGGGCAAAGTGATATGCACCAGGAGCCATGGCATCTTCTCCCCGGCATAGGACAGCCCGGCGAAGATCAGCACGAACCAAACCGAGAGGAAGAGGCGGAAGAAGAGTTGGCGGCCGCCCGACCAGCCCAGCAGTGCCGCCCCGGCGCGGATGAACGTAACGGCCATCAGCAGGGCCCCGAGGGTGGCGGCGAGATAGTCGTATTGCGGCAACAACAGCAGGAAATAGAACCAGGGTTGCTCGCCTCGGCGGTAGTCGTGCTGGCCCAGCCAGTAGAGCAGGGTGCCGTCGGTGTCGATGGTGGAGGACCGCAACCCCGCCATGTTCGTGAACATGCTGGTATAGAGCGGCACGAAGACCAGCAAGTAGGCGCCAATGGCCAGCAGCAATCCGGCTTTGTCGGCCCAGGCGTCCCGCACCGCACTGGTCACGGAAAACCCATCGACCGGTGTCTCATAGATGCGACCGCCGATGGGCCGCTGAAGGACGGCCGCTTCTTCGAGTTCTTTCGTATCCACGTCGTCCACCGCGGCCAGCGGCGCCGGTCGATCGCGGATGAGGGTCCACCAAAGCCCAACCAGGAAGATGACCGTCAGAATGACTGCTCCGACGATCAGCGGGTTGGTGACGACCATGCGGTAGTAGGCGTTTTCCTCCGCCTGGGTCGGGTTCTCCCAGGGAATCTCCATGAGCTCGTGTTTTTGGGATGCCGGCACCAGGACGAAAAGCAGGAGCATAAGGACGATATAGCCGGCATGGAGTCCGGCCAGCTCCCAGGCGCGAATGTCCTTGGTGCGCCGGAAGGCGGTGAACTGCTCGATCATCAGCGCGGCGTAGAGGAACAGAAAGAAGATCGCCGCGATCGCAAAGACGATTTCGTGATTGGTCAAGAGAAAGGCCAGCGTGGCCGAGCCGGCGATCAACCAGCGACGCTCAGGTTTGTCCAGATAGCGAAAGATGCAGATGAAGAGGAAGAGCGTGCCGCCGATGGTGTAAATGTCGTGTCGGATATAGCGGCTCTGGTAGAGAATCGAAGGCGAGATCAGCAGGAAAAAGCTGGCCGCCAGCGCGCCGTATTTCCCCAGGAACTTGGGACCGCGCAGCAGCCAGGGCATCGCCACCAGCAGCACCCCGAAAAAGGCCGGGCCGTACCGCGAGGTGGCGTCGGAGTCGCCGAACAGCAGATAGATCAGCGCATTGAAATGGAAGAGAAACGGCCCGTGCATGAGTGGATCGTGCCGGTAGCCATTCCCGATGGAGTAGACCCACGAGTAATAGGCGTGCAGCGATTCGTCGTGATGTAAGGCTTTCTCGCCCAGATTCCAAAAACGGGTGCCGATCGCCAGCAGAATCAGCCCCAGATAGGCGACCGTTTCCCAGCCGATCGACGGGGGTAGCATGCCGCTTCGCGACGATGTGAGCTGAATGCCGGGAGAGGCGGTCCGAACTGGCGCCTCTGCTGCAATCGAGGTCGCGACAATCGGTTCGGCCGGTGGCGCCTGCAGACCGGCTCCGCGGCGACGGCGCGGAACCAACCGGCTGGGGCGCTCGGTGGCCACGTCTTCGGCAGTCTCACTTGTACTGACGAGAACAGGTTCCTCGTGCAGATCGCCATTCGAGGATTCGTGCGACACCGGCCAGCCTCAACAAGACACATACAGCAAGGGATGCCCCTAGCCACCCCGCCCAAGGCTCCGCGCGAGTATACGATGCCGGTCCTCTCTGGTCCGAAGGAGAACCGCTGGCCCATGCGCCTGTCACGTTCGGTCCGGCGGTTCCCATTCGATTTAGGCACAGCGCACATTATTGTCTGTTGTTGCCGCGGCATTCCATGTGCAATTGGTTCAACAAATTCGCCAAAACTCAATATTCTGGGCGATATGCACTGCGACAGCAGGCGCGATCATGCAGCCGACACATTTGTTTGGTGCAAATCGCTCTCTAGACTGCATCCTGTTCGTTCGGTTCGATCGGCAGGAGGGTCGTCGTGGAGCTCGATACCGGCAATACCGCCTGGGTTCTCATTTCGTCGGCATTGGTGATGTTGATGACGCCGGGGCTCGGTCTGTTCTATGGCGGACTCGTCCGCAAAAAGAATGTGCTGTCGACGCTGATGCACAGCTATTTCATTCTTTGTCTCATCGCCATCGTCTGGGCGCTGTGGGGCTATTCGCTGGCATTCAGCGGCACCGGCCGTTTCATCGGCAATCTGAAGAACATTGGCCTGCGCGGGGTGGGTGAGCAGCCCGGCGCCACCGGCGTGCCGGCAATGGCCTTCATGTTCTTCCAGATGATGTTCGCGATCATCACGGTCGCCCTCATCTCCGGCGCGTTTGCCGAGCGCAAGAATTTCAAAGCCTTTATCGTCTTCGCCATCCTCTGGTCGACCCTGGTCTATTCGGTGGTGTGCCACTGGGTGTGGGCGACCGGCGGTTGGCTTTTCGACTACGGCGCGATGGATTTCGCGGGCGGCACGGTGGTGCATATCGCTTCCGGCGTAACCGCGCTGATCTCCGCCATCGTGATCGGGCGAAGAGTCGGGGTAGAGAAGGAAGGAATTACGCCGCACGACATCCCGATGACGCTCATCGGCGCCGGACTGCTCTGGTTCGGTTGGTACGGCTTCAATGCCGGCAGCGCGCTGGCCGCCGACGGTCTCGCCGCGAATGCTTTCGTAGTCACCACACTGTCCGCCGCGGCGGCCGGACTCACCTGGGTCGCCATGGCCTGGTGGCGCACCGGCAAACCCTCGGTACTCGGCACCGGCGTCGGCGCGGTTGCCGGTCTGGTTGCCATCACACCGGCCGCCGGATTCGTCAGTCCCATGTCGTCGATTGCGATCGGAGCGGTGGCCGGCGTGGTCTGCTTTTTTGCCGCCGAGCGCATCACCGCCGGCGGTCAGGTCGATGATGCGCTCGATGTCTTCGCGGTGCATGGTGTCGGCGGCATCTGGGGCGCGCTGGCGACCGGGATTTTCGCGGATGCCTCGCTGAATGGCATCGGATCGGACGGCCTGCTCTATGGCAATCCCGAGCAGCTTTTGAAACAGATCGTCGCGGTCGTCGCCGTGATCGTCTATGTCTCGATCGTCAGCCTGGTGCTGCTCAAAATCGTCGATGCCCTTTTCGGGCTGCGCGCTCCGGAGGATGCGGAGGTCGCAGGGTTGGATCTCTCGCTGCACGGCGAGACGGCGTATCAGATGTAGCGTCGCTCGCCAATCGACCCATTTTGAATGGAAACCGGCCGGCGGAGATCTCCGCCGGCCGGTCGTATCATGGGGCGTTGCACTATCGCGATTGGGGCAACCGGTCTCGCCACTCGGTCGGCGAATGACCGGTGATTTGTTTGAATCTCCGGGAAAAATAGAATTCGTCGCAGTAGCCGAGTCGTTCGGCTATCTGGCGATTGGTGAGATTGCCGCGCTGCATCAGCTCGCAGGCGATCTCGACCCCGCGGATGCTGCGGTACTTGGCCGGTGAGAGCTGGGTGAGTCGCCGGAATCGCTTGCGAAATCCGTCGTATGACATGTTCAGCGAATGCGCGACCTTCTCCAAATCGATCTCGCTCTCGAGTCCCAGATCGAGCAGCGTACATGCCCGCGCAAGCCAGTCCCGGTCCTCGTGCTGCCGACCACTGGATTGCCTGCTGCTAACCAGCGCTTCGCTGAGCACCATTTGCAATCGGCAGATCTCCAGCAACGAGGGCGCGATGCCGGGCTGGTGCGGAGCCCCCAGGATCGACTCGAACCGCTCCAACCAGTCATCGAGCGGTTCCAGATGGAGGATCGGCAAATTCGGATTCAATAGGCCGCTTTCCCGCCAGAGATCGAAGACCGGTCCTTCGAACACGAAATAGAGCTCGGTCCACTGCCCCTCGCCGGCGACGAAATAGGTGTGCGGAATCTCGGGAAAGACCAGCAGGAGGTCGCCCACCACCAGATCGAAAGTCACACCCCGAGCATCCTCGTAGATGGCGGTGCCGTCGATCACGTAGACCATCGCGTAACTGCCGAGCACGCGAAAGGGACGTCGTGGGATGCCCCGGCTGTTCCGGTTGAAACCGGAGAGTGTGATGGCGCCCAGGGGGGATTCGGCAGCGTATCGCGCACTGAGCCGGCTTGCGGTCGATTCTTTGAGGACGTCCATGTCGATCCCAAATTACACAAACGATTGAACCAAAATCGACAAACGATCGGCGATCGCGTGAATTTATGATAGGAGGACTGGCGTAGCGAACACAAGATCGGCAGCGAGGAGGCTGAAATGACGGCGGGCACGGTCCCAAAGCTGGTTTCGAGCGGTCAGGAGCTCGATCCGAGTCCCTCGGCCTTCGGGCCGTTGCGTTCGTCTATCGACGCCATCGGCGACATCGCCGAGCTCCGGCAGCGCATGGAGAGCGACGGTTATCTGTATCTGCCGGGGTATCTCGATCGCGAGGAGGCGCTGGCAGCGCGGCGAACGATTGTCGAGCGACTGGAACGCGAAGGAGCGCTCGAGCCGGGAACCGATCCGATGCAGGCGGTCATCAGGGAGGGAATCGAGTTCAAGTTCCGGCCCGATCTCGCCCGCGACAATCCAACGCTCGATTCGTTGCTCTATGCGGGCCGAATGATCGAGTTCTACGAGCGCTTTCTCGGGGGTGAGGTGCGGCACCTCGATTACACCTGGCTGCGCGCGGTCGCTCCCGGCCGCGGCACCGCGCCGCATGGCGACAGCGTGTTCATGAATCGGGGCACGCAACAGCTCTATACCGCCTGGGTGCCATTGGGCGATGTCGACTACACCCTCGGTGGCCTGATCGTGCTGGAGAAATCGCACAAGGTCGAGGAAATCAAGAACGACTATGGCTCGATGGATGTCGACAGCTTCTGCGCGAATTTCCCGGACGCCGAGCTCTATCAAAAGGGCGATAAATGGTGGAACGGCTCCATTTCCGACGACCCGTTCGAGCTCCGGCGGCAACTGGGCGTGCGCTGGCTCAGCAGTGAGTTTCGCGCGGGTGATCTTTTGACCTTCACGATCTTCACCCTGCACGCGAGCCTGGACAATCGATCCAACCGTATCCGCATCTCGTCGGACTCTCGCTACCAGCTAGCCTCGGAACCGATCGACGAACGCTGGGTGGGCGAGAACCCCATCGGCCATGGCTCCGCCGGCAAGCGCGGGCGGATCTGCTGAGCAGTGAGCCGGGTGCGGTTGGCAGCGGCCGGCAACCCAGAGAAAGGGAGGGGAAGGTCCGGGAGGAGATGAGTCCGGCGTCCAGAGAGAGCCGGGCCGCTCCGATGGTGGGGTTATCGCCGGGGAACACCCAGCTAGCAACGAATCGTACGGGAAGAGACGCGAGCAGGAGTCGAGGAGGACTCGAACATGGTGAAGGAAACCGAGAAGAGATCGCGAACTGTCAGTCGACGAACGGTGTTGCGTGGCGCGGGTGGAGTTGCCGCGGGCGCGGCGGTCGCTCGCGGCCGAACGTCGGCATTGGCGGTTCCGGCCATGCAGGGGGAGGAAATCACCCTAACCTACTGGCACGGCTGGACCGAACAATGGGAAGAGATGGTCCAGTACGTGGTCGATATGTTTCACGAGAAGCAGCCGCGTATCAAGATCGAGCCCAAAGTGGTCGCTTCGGACGAGTTCTTGCCGAAGCTGACCGCGGCGATCGCCTCGGGCAACCCGCCGGATGTGGTGACGCTCTTTGGCTCGACCGCGATTCCGACGCTGGCCGATCAGGACGCCATCGTGCCGATCAACGATCTGATCGATATGGAGGCGACGACGGCCTGGGTCGATCCCAATGTACTCAAGCTCGGCCAGTATGGGGACCAGCTCTATGGTCTCTCCTATTGGGCGGGCTGCTACGCGGTGCTCTACAACAAAGCGCACTTTACCGAGGTGGGGCTCGATCCAGCCGACGGACCAGCGACGATCGACGAGCTCGACGCCGCGGCGCAGCAGCTCACCAAGCGGGCGGACAACGGCAACATCGACCGGCTGGGCTTTTTGCCATCGTCCGATAACTTCTGGCTGTGGGGCACCGTCTTCGGCGGCAATTTCTTCGACTACGAAACGCAGAAGGTCACCGCCAACGATCCCAAGCTGGTGGAAGCGATGACCTGGTACCAGTCCTTTCCCAAGGAATACGGCGCCGACAAGGTCGCTGCTTTCAATGAAGGACTGGCGGATGAGCGCGCGCAAAACCTCGATCCGTTCATCTCCGGCAAATTCTCGATGCAGGCGCAGGGCCCCTGGAAGCTCGGCGACATCAGAAAGTACACGGAGGAAGGGACGTTGGATTATGGCGTCGTTGCACCTCCGATCGCGGGAGCCGATGGCGTTCCTTCGAACTGGACCTGGGGTGACATCCAGATCATTCCAAAGGGTTCGAAAGATCCGGCCGCAGCGGCCGAGTTCGTTCAGTTCACCGCGGGCGTTGGCGATCCCGAGGGGTACGCGAAGCGGGTCGTTTGGGGTGACCGGCCGATCAACATCCCGGTTTCGCGATCGGTGCTCGAGGTGCCCTCGTTCCAGGAGGTCGTCAAGAACTATCCGGGATTCGATGTCTTCATCGACTCGTTGCTGAGCGCCAAGGACGTTGGCTCGCCGCCCGTGATGCCGGCGGCGGCGTTCTACAACGACCGGCTGACGTCTACAGTCGAAAGTGTCATGCTGCTGCAGGAAGAGCCGCAGGAAGCGCTCGACAAGCTCACCGAAGACGTCCAGAACGAGCTCGATTAGACCGGTTGGAATACATCAGCGGATCGCCGTGATGGCGATCCGCTGATGTCGTGTTTTCGGAGTAGCGCCGTGGCGATTGCAGGAGAAGTGAATTCGCGCCCGTCGACGGCTATGGGGGCCGGACGCCGAACCGCCGAGTTTGGTGGCAAGTTGCGTGCCGGGACCGTGCTGACCCATCTTGGCCTGATCATCGTCTGCTTTGCGTTCTTCGTTCCATTCGTCTGGATGATCACCACCTCGCTCAAGGAAAACGCGCAAATCATCGCCTGGCCACCGACCTGGCTCCCCAATCCCTTTGCCTGGTCGAACTACACCGATGCGCTCGACGAGGTCCCATTTTTCCGATATGGGTGGAATACGGTCCTCATCAGCGTTCTGTCGATCGCCGGCTCGCTCGTATCGAACACGATCGTCGCCTATGGATTTTCGCGAATCGAATGGCCGGGCCGCGACGTCGTCTTTGTGTTCGTGCTGGCATCGATGATGCTGCCATTCCAGGTCACGATGATTCCCCTCTTCATCGTCTTTTCCAAGATCGGCTGGACGAACTCGATGCTGCCCCTGACCGTCCCCTTCTTTTTCGGGCACGCGTTCTACATCTTTTTGCTCAGGCAGTTCTTCAATGGTATTCCCCGTGACTTCAGCGACGCCGCGCGACTGGAGGGCGCAAATGAGCTCCAGATTCTCTGGCAGATCATCGTGCCACTGTCGAAACCGGCGCTCATCACGGTTGCGCTCTTCCAGTTTCTGGCATCGTGGAAGGATTTCCTGGGCCCACTGCTCTATCTGAACGACGAGGACAAATGGACCTTGTCGCTCGGGCTGGCGAACATGCAGTCGAGTATGGGGCTGAGCCAGTTCGGACAGATCATGGCGGTCTCGACCATGATCGTCATTCCCGTACTCATAGCTTTTTTGCTTGCCCAGCGCTACTTCATCCAGGGTATTGCTACCTCAGGCATCAAGGGCTGAACGGAGGAATCGCATGTCGAGCACTGCCGTCACGGCGCCGACTTTTCAGTCCGATCCGACCTGGGACACCCAGCTGCAGAGCCAGCGGCGAAAGTCCTTCCGCAAGTTGTTGACCGGTTTGGCCTTCATCAGCCCCTGGATCATTGGCGCAGCCATCTTCCAGGTCTATCCATTTTTTGCGTCGCTGTATTACAGCTTTCGCGACACGACGATGCTGAACAACGGCAGCTACATCGGTCTCGACAACTATCGCGATCTGTTGCACGACGATCTCTTCTGGCGCTCGTTGAAAAACACCTTCTACTACACAATCGCCTATGTGCTGATTGGTTCCGTGCTGGCAGTGGGGTTGGCGTTGTTGCTCAACCGCGATGTTTCCGGGCAGGGAATCTACCGGTCGGTCATCTATCTTCCGACCATCGTTCCGCTGGTGGCCGCGTCGGTCGTCTGGATTTACATATTGCATCCGGCGTACGGCCCGCTGAATTACCAGCTTTCCCGAGCGGGTTTGCCGACCCCGGGATGGTTCAGCGATCCCACATGGGCGATGCCCGGTTTGGTCCTCATCGGGCTTTGGGGCATCGGCAATGTCGTGATCATCTATCTGGCGGGGTTACAGGATATCCCGGTCGAGCTCTACGAAGCGGCAGAGATGGACGGCGCTTCCACACTGCGCAAGCATCGCGATGTGACGTTGCCACTGCTCACTCCGGTGATCCTCTTCAACTCGATCATCGGGCTGATTTCGGGATTCCAGTATTTCGTGGAGCCGTATGTCATCACCCAGGGTGGACCGGCCGATTCGACCATGACCTACGGACTCTACCTGTATCAAAACGCCTTCGAATACTTCAAGATGGGCTACGCCTCGGCCATGGCCTGGATTCTCTTCGTGATCATCATGGCCGTGACCCTGCTGGTGATGCGCTCGTCGTCGAAATGGGTGTTCTATCAGGGCCGATGACGCCGGCGCGAGCCCAGGGGTTTACCCGAAATGGCGGAAACCGGCGGCGGACATGGTCAGCGGCTCGCCGTCACCGAGTACGCGCGCTTCGACGACTTCGGCGATGAAAACGACCGAATCGCCGGCATCCGATTCCGAGCGAACCTCGCAGGCAAGACCCCCCAGGGAGTCGCGCAGGGCAAACCCGCCCGATTCCATCGGCACGATCTCGAGGTCATATGCTGCGACCTTGTCACCAGCTCTCGATTTCGGGCGACCGAGATCTCCGGATAGCTCGCGTTGATCGGAACGAAATGGCCCGATGACGAAGCGGCTGCTTTCGCGAATGAGCGGCAGCGTCGAGCTGGCTTTTTCGACCGACACCATGATCAGCGGCGGATCGAATGACGCCTGGCTCACCCAATTGACGGTGAAGAGGCCGTGCTCGCCTGCATGCTCGGCCGACACCCAGAACAAGCCATAGGTAAAGGACCGCAGCAGGCGCTTGCGCGCATCGGGATCGAGCATGAGCGGTCAGGCGCCCAGCGGAGCGGCAAGCTCCAGTGACAACATGGCCGCATTGACGATCTGGCCCGCATCGATTCCCGTCTGCTGGTACAGATCGGCGCGCGAGCCCGACTGGCCGAACTCGTCCACACCCAGCGGCACCACCGGCACGCCGAAGACCGAACCGAGGAAGCTCATCGCATGCGATGCGCCATCCTGGATGGTCACGATCGGCGCGCGACGCTCGCTGACCGGAATCAATGTCTCCAGGTGTCCGAGATCGAGCGTGCCGCTCGCGTTTTGCAGCAATCGCCGGCGCGAATCCCGCAATTGCGAGAAGAGGCGATCGGTGCTGGTTGCCACGATGACATTGGCCGCCACGCCTTCTTCGTGCAGGCGGCGCGCGGCTTCGACCGCTTCCGGAACCATGATGCCGCCGACGAAGATATTGACCGCGTCGGAGGCTGGCAGCTCGGGCGCATGCGCGATCCGGTCGATCAGGCGATAGCCGCCGGCGAGCACCTGCCGCCGAAGTTCGGCTTCGCCGAAGCGCTCCGTTGTTTCCTTCATCAGATTCTGGTCGACCGGTTTGGTCGAAAGGCGCAAATACGTCGAGGTTCCGTGCTCCCGGTCACTGACCTGGCGAATGCCCTCCAGCAGGATCCATTCCACTTCGGTCGCGAAGGCGGGTTCGTAAAAGACCACGCCGGGCAGCTCGATGCCGATCGAAGGGGTGATCGCGCTTTGGTGCGCGCCACCCTCGGGACTGAGCGAGACACCCGCCGGAGTACCGGCGAAGATCATCTTGGACCCTACGTAGAGGCTATAGATGAGCGCATCGAGCCCGCGGCAGACGAACGGATCGTAGACGGTGCCGATGGGGATCAGGTGCTGCCCGGTCAGCTCGTACGAGAGCCCGAATTGCCCGAGGCACATGAAGAGATTCATCTCGGAGATGCCGAGCTCGATGTGGTGGCCTTCGGGGGTCGGGTGCCACTTGAGCATTTGCTGGCCGCCGATCTCGTAGACCGGTCCTTCTTCGAAGGCGAAGACACCGACCTTGTTGATCCAGCCGGAAAGGTGGGTCGAGGTCGCGACATCCGGCGACATCGTCACCAACCGCTTCCGGACGGCTTCGACATCGGCCAGACGCGCCAACGCGCGGCCCAGCGCCTCCTGCGTGGAGGTGATCTGCGGATGGCGGGCATCGAGCGAGACCGGCAGATCGGCCGGATCGAAGAGCGTATCTGCCTCGTGGTTTTCCGCCAGCCGGTCGACGGCCTTGCGGGCCAGCTGCCAGGCGGGCGAATCCTCCGGCAGCCCGGCCCAGACATCTTCGATGCCATCGCCGAGGGTCGGCAGCAGCGCATCCATTTGCGTTTGGGTCAGCAACTGGGAATGGTTGAGCGGGTCGCCGGCCATCGGCAGTCCCCACCCTTTGACCGTATAGGCGAAGACGACCGCGGGAGCGTCCTCGACCGCGTCGGCCTGTTGCAGCACCTGGATCAGCTTCGGCAGGTCGTGACCGCCGAGATTGGCGATCAGATCGCGCAGCTCGTCATCGGGCGTCGCTTTGAGGGCGAGCAGAATATCGGCGCGGTATTTGGCGTCGGCCACCGCGGTCATGCGCGAGCGCAGCTCCGCGCCGTCCTTGAGCCGGATGAGCGCCTGGTATTCCTCATTGCTCATCTCGTCGATGCGGCGGCGCAGGGCGCTGCCGCCCGGCCCGGCCATGGCGGACTCCAGGATCGTGCCGTATTTGGCCTCGAAGACTTTCCAACCGGCGCCGGCGAAGAGCGCCTTCAGCCGATCGGCGCGCACCCCGGGAATGATCCGGTCGAGGCTCTGGCGATTCAGATCGACGATCCAGATGACATTGCCGAGTCCGCGAATCGCTTCTTCGGCGACCGTTTCCCAGACATTGCCTTCGTCGAGCTCGGCATCGCCCATGAGCGCAATGAAGCGGCCCGAGCTGACCGCGTCGTCGCCGAAATGGAGCTGGGCGTACTTGCTGGCCAGGGCAGCGTAGACCGGCGCCACCGCGCCGAGCCCCACCGATCCAGTGGAAAAGTCGACGGGGTCCGGGTCCTTGGTGCGGCTCGGATAGGCCTGCAATCCCTTGTATTCGCGCAAGGTCGTCAGGTAAGACTTGTCGAGATTACCGAGCAGGTATTGGGCAGCGTGGAATGCCGGCGAGGCGTGCGGTTTGATGGACACTCGGTCGCCCGCGCGCAGGAAGTTGAAATAGAGCGCCGTGACGATCGAGATCACCGAAGCCGATGACGCCTGGTGACCACCGACCTTGGTTTTTTCCGGATTCGGGCGGACGTTATTGGCGTGATGGATCATCTGGGTGGAGAGCCAGAGCATCCGCCGCTCGACGGCTTTCAGGGCCTCGAGCTCTGCCGGATCGATGTAAGGGAGTTCGTTCGGAATTTTGACTTCTGCGTCAGCCAACGATGTGGTCCTTTCCCCGCGCGCTCGCAGCACAAACGCTCCCGGTAGTATGCCCTACCAGGAGCCGATGGAGGACGTGAGCACGAGTGAGCGGAAATAGAAGATAGGGAAACGGGAAATAGTAGGGTCGACCGGCGTCGGACCCGGTCCGACCCTCCGTTGCCCGTTGCCGATTGCGGATTGCCTCTTCGCTCAGTCTGGCAGGTCGATATCGGCCAGGAAACGGCTTGGTTTGCGTTCGTCGTCGCCGACGTGATGCGCGTTCGTGATGATGAGCAGGTCCTGCGCGCGGGTCATGCCGACGTAGAAATGACGGCGCGCCTCGTCCTCGTCCGGCTCCGAGGGAAAGACATATTGGTCGTCCTCGGTCCCCAGCATGATGACGACCGGCCATTCACGGCCCTTGGCGGCGTGGATCGACATCATCGCCACGCGATCGCTGTCGGCATGCTCGACATCGGTGGAAACCGCCAGCTCGAACCAGCGCACGAACCCCTGCAATGACTGGTCGGTATGCGTGCGCTCGTAGATGCCAGCCGAATCGATCCACTGCCGCTCGATCCGCTCCCAATGGGCATCGTCCGGATCGGCGACCAGCTCGATCGCGTCCAGCGCCGGGGTCGCCAATGCCAGTGAGCCCGGCAGCAGCAGGCAATCGGCCGCCAGCGACGGCGCCATCCCCTGCCCCAGCGCGAGCGCTCGCCGTCCCGTGATCTGCAGGAGCTGGTTGTCGGGATCGGTGCGGTCTTGCAGCGCGATGGACGCCGCCACCAGCGGCAGCTCTTCGGTCAGCAACGTGGAGCGCCGGTCGCGGCCGATCTCCCGCATCAGCTCGATGAAGACGCGCGCATTCAGGCGCGCATCGAGATCGGCGCGGTGCTCGCGGCGCAGGCGTCTTTCTTCCCGGGTCAGCGCGGCGTCGAGATCCCACCGCTCGTTTGGATGCAGCCGCTTCCAGACCTTCATCGTGTCGATGGTGAAACGGTCCGGTTCGGGGAGCCCGTGCTCACGGCAGATACGCCGCAGGAGGGGCAGATCGTAACCGTCGATGTTGTGTCCGACCAGGGGCGCATCGCCGGCAAACTCGAGGAACGCCTGCATCGCCTCGGCGGGACCCGGCGCATCGGCGACCTCCTTCCAACCGATACCGGTGAGGCGGGTGACCTCGGGCGATATCGCGTCCGGTCCCGATGGCCGGACGAAGCGGCAGAAGGGCTCGCCACTGATGGCCCCGTTGTCGACCACCACGGCGCCGATCTGCAGCAGCTCGGCCGAGCCGATATGGGTGCTGGTGGCTTCGACATCGAACACCACGAAGCGCTGATGCCGCGAGCGGTCGAAACGCTCGTCCAGCCGCTGGCAGAGCCGGTAGACCAGCGCGGCGCAGGTGAATTGCCCGGAATGGATCTCCAGATCGCCCAGCGAAAAGGGCAGGCTGGGCCGTCCGGCATCGTCCTGGAGCAGCACGGCCACGCCGAAACCGGTTTCGATGGTCCGCTTGAGGATGGACGCGGCGAGCAGGTGATCCGGATCGTCCTCGTCGAAATGCAGCCGGATCGCGATGCCGTCCTGGACTGCATCGAAGAGCGTGTCGGCGACACCGTCGACCGCCCTGGCGAGCTCAAAGAGCGTCGAGCGGAAGTTCTCCCGCTCGTTTTGCGGGATCGGGTCGCGGCGTCGCCGCACGAGCGGCAGCACCCGGTCGATGCCATTGCGCGCATTGCCAACAGGACCGACTTCGACCGAAAGCGCGTGTATGAACCGCTCGATGCCCACAGCGCTCAAAGGGGTGACGGATGCGCGCAGCAGCTCCGGATGCGCCGCCAGCTCGGTGAGCCGCAGCCCATTGCTCCGGGCGGCGGTGCGGAGCTGCATCATGGTGAGCTCGTCCACCAGCACGCGCGGCCAATTGACGGCCGGCTCGAAGCGGCGGTCGTCGAGCGCGGCGACGAGCTGGAGATAGCGGAAGCCTTCGATCACCAGCCGGTCGTCGAAAAAACGGTTCGGCTGGATGCGGGCGACCGGAATGTCGTTCGCCAGCAACTGATGTTCCAGCAGATCGGCGCGCTTGTGCCGGCGGTAGATGATCGCGAAATCGCGAAAATCCCGGCCCTTGCTCACCCCGGCTTCGATGGCCCGCCCGATCCATTCGGCTTCGGCGGCATCGGAAACGAGATGACGAACTACCGGAGCATGGTCGCCCGGGTTGACCGGCGTGCTCGCCACCTGGCCGCCACCGGACTGGATCAAGTGATTGGAGGAGCGCACCAACCGGGCCGTGGAGCGGAAGTTCTCGGTCAGTTCGAAGGTCTCAGGCCGGTAGCCGGCACGATACCGGCGCAGCATGTCATCGGCATTCCCACCGCGAAAACCGAAGATCGCCTGATTCGGATCGGCAACGACCATGACCTGCCGGCCCGGAAGATTTCCGGGCGCGATCGCGGTCAGGAGCCGGAACTGCTCCGGCGAAAGATCGTGGTATTCGTCGACGAAAAGGAAACGCGTGCGCTCGTGCAGCGTCTGGCGCACCTCTTCGCTCTGCCAGATCAGATCGGCCGAATGCATGATCAGATCGTCGAAGTCGAGCAGCTCCCGATCCCGCATCTGTTGGCGGTACGACGCTTCCAGGGCATCCATGATGGCTGGATTGAAGGGAGGTCGTTGCACCGGCGGCTGGTTGGGATCGCGCTTGCGCTCACCCAGCCAGAAGCCCGCCTTGCGCAGCTGGTCGGGTACGAGCGTCGGAATCCCCGCGGTGGCTGCCGCGATGCGGATCAGCTCCTCGCGCCGGAACTCGTCGATGACCTGGAAGGTGTCGGAAATGCCGATCTCGGGCCCGTGCGTGCGCAGAAAGTCGTACGCCCAGCTGTGCAGGGTCGAAGCCTGCACATGAGGACTGGCATTGCCCGCGATGCGGTCCTTCAGCTCGCGGCCGGCTTTGTTGGTGTAGGTCAGCGCCAGGATTTGATCCGGCTCGGCGTGGCGCGCCGTCAGCAGCCATTCGATGCGTTTGGAGATCGTGTGCGTTTTACCGCTGCCCGGAGGCGCGATGACGAGCATATGCCGATCGAGACGCGCGCACTCTACGATGCGGCGCTGGCTGGCTGATACTTTGGGCTGTTCGGGCATGCCAGAAAACCGCCGGAACGACGCAGGGGAACAGATTGCGGGTAGCTGGTACAGAGTCTAAAGCAGGAGCGCGGTCGAGGCACATGAGCGAATCGAGATTCCCCTACGCACGCGAGCTGGAAGTCGCTAAACATGCCGCGCGGACGGCAGGCGGCGCCGTCATGGAGTTCTACGACGCGCAATCGGCGCAGACCTATGTGAAAAAAGACGGTTCCGCCGTCACCGATGCCGATCTCGCCGCCGACCGAATCATCCGGCAGGCGATTCTCGATGCGTTTCCCGACGACGCGCTGCTGACCGAGGAAGGCGCGGATGACGAGGTCCGGCTCGACAACCCGCGCGTCTGGATCGTCGATCCGATCGACGGCACCAATCAATTCGTGGAACGGACTGGCGAGTTCGATGTGCTCATCGCGCTGATCGTCGAAGGCCGGCCGGTGGTGAGTGTGACCTATCAGCCGACCGAGGACATGCTGCTCTCGGCGGTGACCGGTCAGGGCGCGACCATCGAGCAACTCGGCAAGTGCGAACCTCTGACGCTGACGCCCCTGCCGCAGGACGAGCCGCCCCGCTTGATGACCTCGGTCTGGCTCGGGTATCCGGAGAATTTCCCGTTCTTCGAGCGGATGGCGGTCCGGCTGGCCGCGCCGGCGCCACAGGTCTCCCTGTCCGGCATCTCGCTACGGCGGATCATGCCCGGCACGCAGCAAGCTGACGCGGTGATCGGATACAAGCTGGGCGAGACGCTCGATGATCAAACGTTCGCCTGGGAGTGGGATTTCGCGGCGCCGGATCTGATCATCCACGAGGCCGGTGGCAGCATGACCGATCTCCAGGGGCATGTGCATCGCTACAACAAGCGGGTGCCGCGCAACGAGCGCGGCGTGATCTTCAGCGTCGATCCGATTACCAACCGGCGAGTGGTGGATGCGATCGCGTTGGAGATGGCCGTCGAGGGCTGAGCCCTGAGATGGTCAAGTGTCCAGTGCTGCCTGCTGCCTGCTGGATTTTGCGCGCCGTGTGCCGGGGCCTACAACAGCGCAGCGGCGGGTTCATCGAGGATGATCGTGACTTGTTCGGGCACGAGGCGCAGCCAGGAGGCCGGCACCTCGGACGACATCGGTTCGCGCAGCGCCCGGCGCACGATTTCGGCCTTGCCAGACCCGGTTGCGATCAGCACGATGCGGTCCGATTCGAGCAAGGTGCCGACCCCGACCGTCATTGCTCTGGTCGGCACGGTCGCCCCATCGAAATATCCGGTCGCCTGGTCGATCGATTCCTGGGTGAGATTCACCACCCGGGTCCGCGAGTCGGCATCCGACCCCGGTTCGTTGTAGGCGATATGCCCATTGTTGCCGATCCCCAGCACCGCCAGCGCCAGATTACCGGCATCGCCGATCGACTGATCGTAGCGCTTTGCCGCGGCATCGGGATCGGGATCGTCGACCGGTAAGGTGTGGACATTCGCTATCGGGATGCCAGCCGGCTCGATCAAGGTGCGTTTTAGCCACGAGGTAAGGGTGTTCGGATTGTCGACAGTGACGCCCAGATATTCATCGAGGCAGAAGAGCTGAAACCGGGTCAGATCGAGCGATCCAGACCGCGAGGCTTCGATCAGCTTCTCGAACATGCCGACGGGGGTGCTCCCGGTTGGCAGCGCAATCGGGGCAGCGGGTCGTACGGTCAGCACCTCGGCCACGGTCTCCGCCGCAATGGCGCTCATCTCATCCGCGTTCTTCACCACCACCACTGTGGGTTCCTGCGCCATCCCGAAGCTCCCTCGATCCAGATCCGCGACTCATCAACCGGGGATAATACAGCGCAACGGGAGGTGTCATGCCGGGTGCCACGACCGCGCATTTTTGCCGGCTCGGCCTCCTACCACGAGTTGGTTCCCTCCAACGAGGGATCATTCGCTGCGAATCAGGATGACGAAGGCAGCATGACAAAGCGGGATGGAAGCACCACACACCATGTCTTTACGAGCAAAGATCGAGACCGCCCTCGAACAGATCGATTCCTGGATCGGCGATTCCGGCGTGCCTGGCGCGGCCGCGGTCGTCTGGCACCGGGGGGAGATCGTGGGACGGCGCTACGCCGGAGAAGCGCAACCGGGCGTTCCGGTCGACGAGTCGACGCTTTTCGGTCTCGCCTCGGTGACCAAGCCGACGACCGCCGCGACGGTCATGACCCTGGTCGAAGCCGATACGCTGGCGCTCGATGAACCGGTCGCGACTTACCTACCCCAGTTTGCGACAGCGACCTCGACCGACGATTCGAAGCGCGATTTGCGCGGGAAGATTACGATCCGCCAGCTTCTTTCGCACACGTCGGGACTGCCGGAAGATCTGCCGCGCGGCACGTTCAGCAGCCGGGAGTCCCCCACACTGCGCGAGCTCACCGATGCCATGATCCGGCAGCCGCTCTGGCGCGAGCCTGGCACCGAGCTGATCTATTCGAACACTGGATACGGCATTCTCAGCCGGGTGGCCGAAGCGGTCACCGATCGCGATTTCTGGGAGCTCACACGAGAAAACGTCTTCGAGCCGCTGGAGTTGCACGACACCATCGCCCGGCCTGGGCCGGAGCTCGACCGGCGCATCGCCCGTATCCGCGATGTCTACGGCCAGGGACGTCCAACCGAGGCATACAACAGCCAATACTGGCGCGATCTGGCAATTCCGTGGGGCGGGCTCTACGGGTCGCCGGACGACGCGGTGCGCTTCGCCGCCACGTTTCTACGACAAGGCGACGGGTTCATTCTCCCGGCGTTGGCGAACGAGATGATTACGGACCAGGTGCATGGTTTGCCAGGGGAGGTGCAGGCCGCGCGCGTCAAATGGCCGGTCGCGTCCTGGGGACTCGGCTGGGAGATCAAAGGCACGAAGGCGAAACACTGGACCGGCAATCTCACCTCGCCGCAAACTTTTTGCCATTTCGGCGCAGCCGGCACCCTGCTCTGGGCCGATCCGACGATCGACCTGGCTGCCGCCATCTTCGCCAACCGGACCACGTTCCACCTTTGGCCGTTCGTCCCGCCGAGATGGGCGAGGTTGTCGGATGCGTTGGTCGGGGCGGTGGGCTGAGGCAATAGGCAATGGGCAATGGTTTGTGTCGACGCGAGACAGCGCTGCCCCACTACTCTCTCGCCCCATTGCCTTTTGCCTATTGCCCATCCCCCAGATCACGCGGTCCGAAGGCGCGGGGGAGGATATCGGAGAAGGGCACAAGCTCGGGGCCGTCGTTGGTGTGGAAGATCATCCAGAGCTCGTCGCCCGCCGGTTTGAATTCGTTGATGACCTGGCGGCAGGCGCCGCAGGGCGTGACGGTCTCGACCCGGGGCGCATAGACCGCGACTGCCTGGATGGTGCGCGCTCCGGCTGCCACCGCGGCGCCGATAGCGACCCGCTCGGCGCAGTTGGTTAACGGGTAGCTGGCGTTTTCGACATTGCAGCCGGTGACGATCGTTCCCTCGCCGGTCAGTACCGCGGCGCCGACCGGAAAGTTCGAATATGGCACGTAGGCATTGTCCGCGGCGCGGATGGCCGCGTCCATCAATCGCTCGCTCATCTCCCCACTCGGCCTCGCGCACACGATCGCACCTCCTTCGACCCGTTATCCTTTGACGATATCGATCGTCGACCGCCAGAAAGCGTCCGCATCATGACAGATCCCATCGAACCGATCGCCTTGCGCCTCGCCGCCTTCGTGAACGAAGCGCTCGAGCTCGATGAGGAACCGGCGGCGCTGGCCGTGGAAATTCTGCCCTTCAAACGCGATAGCAATGCCGGAATCTCGACTATCGAGCTCGATTCGTCGATCGGGGTCGCGGCCTTTCTGATCTATCACTACGAGCTGAACACCACCGACGATGAAGGTCGCCAGGGCAGCGAGCTCTTTCAGAGCGATCTGCGCACCCTCGAGCGCGCCGCCACGCTGAATACGCCCGGACCGCGCATCGTGGCGCATGCGGTGACGGATGACGAGGCGTATATTCTGGCCACCACGCCGGCCACCCATCGCGCGCTCACCGGGGCCGGTCCGGACGACGAAGCGCTCAGCGTGCCCGAAGAAAAGCGCGACGAGGTGCGCAAGGAAACCGCCACCAACCTACTGCGGCTGCTGTCCGAAGCAAACGCCCAGGCACGCGACTGGCTCGCGGCCATGCAGCTCTCCGGGGAAGCCACCAGCGCCGAGCAGGTCGAGTTTCACCCGGAGGAAACCGGGCTGGCGCTCTTCCTCATGGACCAGGAGAACATCCGCCAGCTGTTGCAGGTGCTGAACGTGATGGTTCAATCCGCGCGGGCCGATTTGCCGAACCAAAACGGCGCGGATTCGGCGTAACCGGTCCGGGGTCCGGGAACGGGTGTAAGCGCTGGTCCAGTGTCAAGAGTCCAGTGTCCAGATCCGCCAACTGCATGTTTCTCCGGACTCCGGGCTCGGTACTCCGGACTCTGCGTCTAACCGTCGACGCGGACGTAGCGGTCGCGCCAGGCGTCGGATTGTTCCGCCGAGACGCGGACGAAGACGCCGGTTGCATCGGCAAGCAGGAGACCGTCCGATTCGCGTTTGATGGTCGCTTTGACATCGACCGTGCGACTCTGGGTCGAAACGATCTCGGCCCGGGCGATGGTGGGGACGCCGATCTCGACTGGTTTGCGGAAGGTGGTGTTCAACCGGCCGGTGACGGCCCAGATACCGGCGTTGGAAATCGCCCAGGCCATGACCTCGTCGAAGACGGTCGAGATGATCCCACCGTGGACCATTCCCTCATACCCCTGATGATTGACGACTGGCGTCCAGTGAGCGTAGACCGCGCCGTCCGGCTCAGCCAGAAAATGCAGATGCAATCCCCACGGATTGGTCGAGCCGCAACCGAAGCAGTTGTGGTCATCGCGAACGGAAATCGGGGCGCCGGTGGGCTGATCGGTCATGAACGCTTTCCATCGAGCTTGCGCGATTCGGTACAGTTGCGATAAGGGCGGTATGCATTCGCCGCCAAAGGAACTGCCATATGTCGCAAAACTACCACCAACCCCCCAACGGCACCGAACCCTCGATCCAGGAAGTCGACCTCGACGATGCCCGGGCATTGATTGCTACGCACGTCCCGGTGCTCGATGTGCGCGAGCCGGCCGAGGTCGAGCAGGGCATGATCGAGGGCGCGATTCATATTCCGCTCGGCGAGCTTTCGGAGCGAGCATCGGAGCTGCCATCGCGGGAGACCCCGCTGCTGATCTATTGCGCCAGCGGCGTCCGCTCCTATGCCGCTGCCGAGATGTTGCGCGCGCTCGGTTGGGACGATCCGGTTTCGATGGAGCCGGGATTCAATGGCTGGAAGAAAGCGGGGCTGCCCTGGATCACGCCGGGGCCGCCATCGCTGGCGGTCTCGGAGCGCTATAGCCGGCACTTGCTCCTTCCGGAGGTCGGCAGGGAGGGTCAGGAGAAGCTGCTCGATAGCCGGGTGCTGGTGATCGGGGCGGGCGGCCTCGGATCGCCGGCGCTGCTCTATCTCGCCGCCGCCGGGGTGGGTCATCTCGGCGTGATCGATGACGACATCGTCGACGAAAGCAATCTGCAACGCCAGGTCATTCACGGCACCGGCGATATTGGTTCGCCCAAAGTCGAATCGGCCATGCGGCAAATCGCCGAGCTGAATCCCGATGTCACAGTCGAACCGATCCAGGAACGACTTTCCTCGGACAATGTTCTGGATCTGGTCGGACGCTATGACCTCGTCCTCGATGGAGCCGACAACTTCGCCACCCGCTATCTGATCAACGATGCGTGCGTCATTCTGGGCAAGCCGAACATCCACGGCGGGGTCGATCGCTTCCGTGGCCAGGTCACCGTTTTTTCCTTACCGGACGGTCCATGCTACCGCTGCCTTTTCGACGAGCCGCCGCCGCCGGGCACGGCGCTGAATTGCGCGGAAGCGGGGGTGCTTGGGGTCGTGCCCGGCATCATTGGGCTGATCCAGACGACCGAGGCGCTGAAGCTGCTGCTGGGTATCGGCGAGCCGCTGATCGGCCGGTTGCTCACCTTCGACGCGTTGCCGATGACCTTCCGGGAGATCCCGATCCGCAAGGATCCCGATTGCCCGATCTGCGGTCCGAACGGCCCGAAAACGTTGGATGGCATCGAATATACCGAGTTCTCGTGCGCGATCCCGACCAAGGTTTAGCGCGGCTTGCAAAGGCGAAGCGACGTCAGCCACGTAGCTGGTTGCCTGGCACGACTCGCTGCGGCGAGGAGATCCTTTCCTTTGTCAGGGTGACAGTTTGGGGTCGGTTCGCATCCGCCTGCCACCGCTTCGGAGTCAGCGGCGATCAACCGCCGCCAGAGGAGCCGCCCTTGATGCCGCCCTGGGTGAGCGAGAGGGGATCGAGAAGCTGGTCTAGCTGCTCCGCGGTGAGGTTGGTGAGCTCGGCGGCGACATCTTTGACCGGCCGGTTTTCGGCGTAGGCTTTTTTGGCGATCTTGGCGCCGAGCTCGTAGCCGATGATGGCATTCAGCGCCGTGACCATGATGGGGTTGCGGTCGACCAGGCCGGCAATGCGCTCGGTGTTGACGGTGAAACCGGCCATCGCCTTGTCGGCCAGCACCTCCGACGTCTTCGCCAGCAGCTCGATCGATTGCAGCAGGTTGTGCGCGATCACCGGCAGCATCACATTGAGCTCGAAGTTGCCCATTTGCGCGCCGACGGTCACCGAGGTGTCATTACCGATCGCCTGGGCGCAGACCATCATGGTGGCCTCGCAGATGACCGGATTGATCTTGCCGGGCATGATCGACGACCCCGGCTGCAGCGCCGGTAGCACGATCTCGCCGAACCCGGCTTGCGGTCCGCTGTTCATCAAGCGCAGATCGTTTGCGATTTTCATCAAACCGACGGCATAGGCCTTGAGTTGGCCGCTCAGCTCGGCGGCGGTGTCCATGCTCGCCTGGGCCGCGAAGTGATTGCGCGCCTCGACGAACGGAAAACCAGTGGTTTTCGCCAGCTCGGCCGCAACCGCGCCGCCGAAGGCCGGATCGGCATTGATGCCGGTGCCGACCGCGGTGCCGCCGATCGCCAGCTCCGCGATCCGCGGCAAGGTCGATTCGATCCGCTCGATCGCCAGCTCGATCTGCGCTGCCCAGCCGCCGGCTTCCTGGCCGAGCGTGACCGGCGTGGCGTCCATCAGATGCGTGCGCCCGGTTTTGACAGCCGAGTTCAGCTCTTTGGCTCGAGCGAGCGTCACCTCCTGCAAGTGGCGCATGGCGGGAAGGAGCAGCTCGGTGGACTCCAGCGCGGCGGCGACGTGGATGGCCGCCGGAATGACGTCGTTGCTGCTCTGGCACATGTTGACGTCATCGTTCGGATGAATCTTGACGGCGCTCTTCGCCAGCGCGTTGGCACGAGTGGCGATCACCTCGTTGGCGTTCATGTTGGTCGAGGTGCCGGAACCGGTCTGGAAGATGTCGATAGGGAAGTGATCGTCCCAGTCGCCGGCCGCCACCTCGTTGGCGGCGGCAACGATCAGCTCGACTTTTTCCCGCGGCAGCAGACCCATTTCGCCGTTGACCGTCGCGGCGGCGGCTTTGATCAGTCCCAGCGCCCGCAAGAACGAGCGCGAGAAGGCGAGGCCGGAGATCGGGAAGTTGAGAATGGCTCGCGCGGTGGTGGCTCCGTAGAGCGCATCGCCGGGCACGCTCATCTCGCCCATGCTGTCTCGTTCGGTCCGCGCGCCCTGTTCTGACATCGATTGCTCCTCGATCGTGGTATCCGTCGTCGACATATGCAGGAAGTCTACCGGCCGAAGGATATTGTCGCGTGCGACAAATCGAGTGTCCGAAAGGCACCGCCACCGTCCGTTCATCTCCCCAAGTGAACGTGCTGGCAGCGCGAACTACCGATTCGGAGCAATCTTCCAAATTTCCCCGTTCGTTCAGTTGAAGATGAGACGCGACTTCGCTAGCATCGTTGACATTGAGGCGAAGCGGACAGAGGGCAGCGCTCGCGCCGGTGTGGCGCGGCACTGGTTTTCGTGAGCCTGTCGATTGCTTCCTTAGGGGTGGGGAAGCACCGGGAATGGGAATAGCCCGCGCATGCGGGTCGAGGGGTGAGGAAGAGGATGCCGGTTTTCAGGCGGTGCGGCACATGCGTTCATCATGTCACTGGAGTCAATCGTTGTTCGGGGCAATGCAACCATCCGGCCCGGCGGACCGAGGGTGGCGTGGCCCTTCTGATCCGCAGCGCCGAGCTGGCATGCCGCACGAGCTGGGGCAGCGATCTCTGGGAGCCGCGGCCGCAGGATTTCTCGATCGAGTTGAACGTCTGGGGACCGTTTGCGGCCGAGACACCGCTGGACGACTATCCCGCCGACTTGCTCCGGTTACTGCTGAGGCCGGACGAGGCGTAGGCGGATCGGGTCCAGATTCAAGGGTCGAGGGCAACGTGGTCCACGTCCCTTGACAGTTGACTTCTGCAACGAACAACGAGCCCGGAGAATGATCCTCGGGCTCGTATGCGTTCGGGCCTACCCCATCGTCGTGGTTCGCACGGGTTCGACTACCACGATTACGCGCTCTTCCCCGGGTTGGCTCCAGGGATATTTGTCCTGCCCCAGGTATTTCTTCGCCATCGAGTCGATGAATGCCTTGTCCGGGTCCTCGATGAAGTCGACGACCTTGCCCCGAATTTCCAAGTAGCGATATGGGTTGACTGGATCGACGATCGAAAGCGCGATTCGATTGTCCTTTTGGAGGTTTCGGTACTTCTGGCGGCCCTTGGTCTGGCTGAACGAGATGAGCGTTCCGTCCCACCCGAACCAAACCGGGTTCACCTGCGGCGCCCCGTCCGGGCCGATCGTGGCGACATCGGCCAGCGCGGTCGACTCCAGCAAGTCCTTGTGCGATTCAGGAATAACCGTGTTGTCGGACACGTCGCGTATTTCCCCTTCTGTTTCGAATGTCAAAGCGTCTGGCTAACCAATCGTTAGCGGCTTGAAAAGGATAACAGATGCGCATGAGACGGAAATGAGCGGAAATAGGAAATGGACGAGTTGTCTTGCGGTTTGGTCGCTCCGTCTCTTCATTGCCCATTGCCAAGTGTTATTTCCGCTTGCCCTACGCTTCAGACCAGATAGTCGGCCGGGAGCAGGCGGGGATCCGGCGTGGCATGCGGATCGGGGGGCGGCAGCTCGGGGGATTCGATCTCGGGCGGCCGGTAGTCAGGCGATTGGTGGCGGAAATAGGTGTTGTAGAGCTCGGAGTAATGACCGCCCCGGGTCATGAGCTCGTCATGGCTCCCCTGCTCCACGATGCGGCCGTGGTCGAGCACGATGATGCGATTGGCATGGCGCACGGTGACCAGCCGGTGGGCGATGGCGATCGAGGTGCGGCCCGCCAGCACCGTATCGAGTCCTTCCTGGATCTGGGTTTCGGTGAGCGGATCGACGCTGGCCGTCGCCTCGTCGAGAATGATGATCCGCGGCCGCTGGATCAACAGGCGCGCCAGCGCAACCAGCTGGCGCTGCCCCATGGACAGCGCGCGGCCCTGCTCGCCAACCTCAGTTTGCAAACCGTTTTGCAGCACGTCCAGCCAGTCGCCGCCGCCGATGCGGCGCGCCGCTTCTTCTACCTCGGCGTCGGTCGCTTCCCGCCGGGGATAGCGGATGTTCTCGGCCACCGTGCCGGAAAAGAGGAAGGGCGTTTGCGGCACCATGCCGATCTGCCGCCGCAGACTTTGCAAATCGAAGGTGCGGATGTCCTTGCCATCGAGCAGGATCTGTCCGCCCTGGAACTCGTAAAAGCGCGCGATGAGCTTGCCCAGCGTCGATTTGCCCGCACCGGTGTGGCCGACCAGCGCGATCATCTCGCCCGGCTCGATATGGAGCGAAAAATTCCGCAAGACCGGCTGCCCGTCGACATAGGCAAAGTCGACATTGCGAAACTCGATCTCGCCCTGGAAGTCGACCAACGGTTGGTCGTCGATTTGCACCACGCGGGGCGGCGCGTCGATGAGTGCGAAGACCCGCTCCGAGGCAGAGAGCCCCTGCTGGAATTGACTCCAGAAGGAGGCGATGCTGGTGAGCGGGAGCCAGAAGAGCGCGATCACCTGCAGGAAGAGATACCAATCACCGGCGCGCATCGAGCCATCGACCACCATCCGGCCGCCGAAATAGAGAATGGCGACCGTGCCGAACCCGGAGACGATGAAGAGGATCGGGAAGATGCCGCTGTAGATGTAGCCCTGGCGCAGGGTGACCGCGTATGCCTGGCGGTTGACCTCGTCGAACTCCCGATAGACCTGGTCTTCCTGGCGAAAGTTCTTGGCCACCGAGATGCCGCGCATCGTTTCCTGGATCGTTTTGTTGACATTGGCCATCGCCCGCTGGGCGCCCGTGGAGGTCGAGCGGGCGATCTTGCGGAAGCCGAGCGCCACCGCCATGATGACCGGAGCAATCGCCAGCGCGATGAGGGCCAGCTTCCAGTTGCGGTAGAAGAGAAACGTCGCCACGAACACTAGCAGCAAAAGCTGGCTGGCCAGATTGAGTGTGAGCGTGACCACATTGGCGAAGTCGTCGGTGTCCGACGTCACGCGCGAGACGATGCGTCCCGACTGTTGCTCGTCGAAAAACGACATGTCGCGCCGCATGACCGCGCGAAACGCATCGTTCCGCAGGCGCAACACCACATCGCCGACGACTTGCGCCGAGCGTGACTGGCGTACGTAGTTGAAGACCCAGGCGAACGCTCCGGCCACCAGGATAGCGGCAAAGAGGAACCAAATCCGGGGGCCGAAGATCTCCTCGGCGCCGTCGATCTGGTTGATCGTGCTGGAGATCAGCACCGGCAGCAGCGCATCCATGGCGGAATTGAGGACGATCATCAAGACGATCAGTCCCATTGCCCGGCGGTTCGGTTTGAAGTACCTGAGGATGCGCTCGATGAGACCGCGATCGTCGTACGTTCGGTCGTACGACTCGGCGTCGAGCCCCTCCATGATGAAGCCCACGCGGCAACCCTCCGGCCCGTTCCCGGGCGAGGCGCAAGTCTAGCGTAGATCATTCGTTCGTGAACGGAGTTCGGAAAAGATCGTCGGTGCGGAGGCGTGAGGGAGCCAGCTCGCTGACTGCATGCGGTCCGTTTGGCACGGATTTGTGCTGCTGCGCTTACAATCGTTCGCCGACTTCCCTACAATCGGAGTCGTACGTTGCAGCATGCTCTCAGGTACAGGAGTATTCATGATCCGTTTCTACCGATGGACCGCTGCCATCCTTCTGCTATGCGCCATGCTTTCGCCGGCTCTGGGAGGCGCCGTTCGCGCTCAGGATGACGCTCAGGCCCAGATCGAACAAACCGCGGCCGCCATGCTGGCCCTCAAGTCGTTCCATTTCGAGCTGGAAACGACCGCCGGCACGACCTCATTCCAGGATGCCTTCGAGCTCAGGAGCGTCAGCGGAGATGTCGTCCGGCCCAGCAGCTTCCAGGCCGAAGTGGCGGTCAAGCTCGCGATCGTTTCGCTGACGCTCGACGTCATCAGCGTCGATGGCAATACCTGGGTGAAAAACCCGATCGGCGGTGACGATTCGTTCATCCAGGTGACCGGTGGCGATTCGGACTTTCAGCTTCCGCCGACCATTCTGCTCAACCCGGATCAGCTCGTTGGGCAGGCGCTGAAGTATTTGGACGATCCACAGCTCGGCGAACCCGAGGAGCTCGACGGCCAGCAGATGACCGTTGTGACCGGCACCTTCGATCCCTCCAAGCTGATTGGCGGCGGAACGCCAATTGCGGACCTGGAGGAGTTCAGCCCCTCCAGCCAACCGCTCGATGTCAAAGCCTGGATCGACGACCAGGACCGGCTGGTGCGCATCGACTTCTCCGGTCCGCTCTTCGCCTTCGAGGAAGGCTCGGGCCGCCTGGTGCGCAGTATCACCTTCTCGAACTTCGACAACGATGTCACGATTTCGCAACCGGACTGACCGAGCCGGGAGAGGACGAGCAGCCATGAATCGACCACGCCTGTTTTCGGTATCGATGCTGTTCGCCCTGTTGCTGGCGTTCGCGGGAATGGCAGCGCCCGGCGCGCAGCGAACCGCCGCTGCACAGGCGGTGGGGGATCCAGCCGGCGATCTGCTGCAGGCCGCCGCGACGAAGATGCTCGAATACGACACGATGAAGTTCAAGTTGGTCTACGAGAAGGGGAGCACCAAGCTCTATACGGGCATCAAGATGACCTCGGCCGAGGGATCCATCGAGCGACCGAGCAAACTGAAGGCGACGGTCAAGACCAAGGTCGGTTTCGTCAAGATCGACGTCAAGGCGACCGTCATCGGCGATGAAGCGTGGGTGCGCGCGGTCGGCATTTCCGAGGATTACACGCTGCCCGGCGAGCTCTCGCACATCATCGCCGACCCGGTGTTGCTGCTGCCGGATCTCGCGCAGGCAGTGCGCGATCCGGTCGTGACGAAGATCGAAACGACAAAGAAGGGCGAACAGCGGATCTGGATCAGCGGTACCTTCGATCCGGCATCGATTCAGGATGAGGCGGTGCGCGGCTATGCCGAAGGACTGGGTGAGCGACCGGTCGATATTGCGCTCGATGCGGAAGGCCGGATCGTCTCCGTCCGCCTGGCCGGTCAGTTCGTCTCGCAGGACTCGAAGGATGTGGTTCGCCGGTTGGATATCTCTGGGTTCGGCGAACCGGTGGAGATCGAGAAGCCGTAGCGAGTTGGGGTCCGGGGCCCTGAGCCCTGAGGCGTTCGTAGGACATGGACTCCGCGCTATGCCGTGTCCGGGGCTGACTGCTGACTGCTGACTGCTGACTGCTCGGAGCGTCTCACGACCTTGGGGCGAGAACGTTCGTATTCTGGAAACAGGTGTTCACCTCCATGGCTGCAACCGAGTTCTCGATCGAAGGTCAACAACAGAGCGACCGGCGCAGTCCGATCCGCTGGATTCGCTGGCACCTGACGCGGTACAAGTTGCTGCTCGCTGCCTCGATCGGCGGCATGATCAGTCAGAACATCCTTGGCAGCGTGATTCCGATTCTGGTCGGCGCGGCCTTTACCGCGGTGCTCGCTACGCCGCCTGACGGTGATCGGCTGGCCCTCATTGCCGCCGCGGTTTTGGGTGTCGTGCTGTTACGCGGTCTGATCGATCTGGGCGCCAGCCTGGCGAACGAAACGCTGGCTCAGCGCCTGGGACGTGACGCGCGCGACGAGGTGTATGTCAGCCTGCTCGGCAAAAGCCAGACCTATCACAACCGGCAGCAGGTGGGCGATCTGATGGCCCGCACGGCCAACGATGTGCGCCAGCTCAATATGATGATCAATCCGGGGATGGCCTTGATCGTCGATTCGATGACCGCCCTGGTGGTGCCGATCATCACGATCGCGCTGCTCGATCCGAAGCTATTGCCGCCGCCGCTGATCTTCACCGTGCTCTTCATCATCTCGCTGCGGTTCTATATGAGACGGCTGACCCCTGCCTCGATGGCGATGCGCAACAACTTTGGCAAGCTCAATTCCGGGCTGGCCGAAGCGGTCACCGGTATCGATGTGGTCAAGTCGACCGCCCAGGAAGAACAGGAAGACGCCAAGTTCGACGCCAACGCGTCCGCCTACAAGAAGGCATTCGTGGAGCAGGGGTTGGAACAGGCGCGCTATCTGCCGCCGTTGCTGCTCGGCGCCACGATCGCCAGCGCGCTGCTGCTCGGCGTCTACTACCACTCTCAGGGTGAGCTGACGATCGGGCAGCTAGTGACGTATATCGGATTGGTCTCGCTGCTGCGCTTCCCGACGTTCATTTCGATTTTCACGTTTTCGCTGGTGCAGATCGGACTGGTCAGCGCCCGGCGCATTCTCGAAATCCTCACCGACGAGACCGATCTGGACAGCAATCTGCAGGGACATGCCGGCAAGATCGATGGCGATATTCGGTTCGAGCACGTCACCTTCACCTACGGCGGCGAGCCGGTGCTGAAGGATGTCTCGTTCCACGCCAAACCCGGGGAGACGGTCGCCATCGTGGGTGAGACCGGTTCCGGCAAGAGCACGCTGACCAAGCTGATCAACCGAATCTACGATGTCGATTCCGGTCATGTGCTGGTCGATGGCGTCGACGTGCGCAACTGGAATCTCGATTCGCTTCGCTCGCAGATTTCGACCATCGAGCAGGACATCGTGCTCTTCTCCCGGCCGGTGGTGGAGAACATCGGGTTCAGTCTTGGGCAGGAGGTCGAGATGGCGACCATCGAAGCCGCCGCGCGCGATGCCCAGGCCGACGTGTTCATCCGCGAGCTGCCAATGGGTTACGACACGGTCATCGGCGAGCGCGGGGTGACGCTTTCCGGCGGTCAGCGGCAACGCATCGCGATTGCACGGGCGCTCATCACCGATCCGGCGATCCTGATCATCGACGACTCGACCAGCGCCATCGACAGCCAAACCGAGGACGAGATCCAGCGCGCCATCCGCCGCGTGCTGGAGGGTCGAACGACCATCCTCATCACCCACCGGCTTTCGCAGATTCGGTGGGCGGACAAGGTGGTCGTCCTGCGCAAGGGTGCGGTGGTCGATGTGGGTACGCACGATGAGTTGCTGGAGCGGTGCGGGCTGTATCGCCGCATCTTCGCGCGATATGATTCGGTAATTTCGGGCTAGTCGGCCGTCGATTATATTTGAGCGTTTAGAGCACAACAAGTGAACGCTCAATAAAGAGGTCTATTAGCTAATGTATTCGTTACCCAATCGACAGCATTTTCCAGCGGCACTGTAAGTCAAGCTTCGATAAGCTAGGAGTTAGATTATAGGGAGGCTCTCTTATCAGGCGTGCAGCCTCTATTGCTGGTTGTACTTCAACGCTGCCCACTAAAGCGGCACCATTTCCGGGATTCT
>DASTFJ010000155.1:0-14616 GCA_035708745.1 Thermomicrobiales bacterium
TTCGCGCCCTCGGTCGTAGCGCACGGACCTGTGCCGTGCGATCGAGCGCAGCTCGATAACGGACGTGCCAGCCGCCTCTTCGCGGTTCGACACGTCTTGGCGATGTGGTGGACGCAATGGTGGTGGTCTGCGGGGACGAGGAGAGATTCTTCGCTACGCTCAGTAGCATGTCTAACGGAAATTGCCTGGTGCTCATGGCTTGGGTGAGGGCAGCTCCGACGAGTGAGATTCTTCGCTGACGCTCAGAATGACAAGGGGTGCGGTTCGCGCTCCGAGGGTGGATCGACCCGACAATCTTAGTTAGACGCGCTACTCAGTACATCGTGCAGTGTCATTCGTCTGGTGTTTTCCCGTGGTATTGGGACGCGACGAACAAGAGATTCTTCGCTGCGGCTCAGAATGACAGGAGTGGGAGCGTGGCGACCGCACGTCTCGTCCTGCCAAATGATGGTGCACGATGTACTCAGAATGACAACGGGGGGTGAATGACAACTAGACGGTGGGATCGACCAAGACGCACCGGTGGCCTGAAGGGGACACCGGCGCCGGGATCCAGCACCGAGTGTGGATGACGGGTAACCAGCCCGAACAAGATCAACCGCTGCCCAGGCCCGCGCTCTTGTCGAACGTGCCGCTTGACGATAGTGTAGAACTAATGTTCTTTGCTGTCAAGGGGTTCGAATGTTCGATCTTGGAATTGGTGGTGGGCACGTCCGTTATCGAGCTGCGCTCGATCGATCATCGAACGGCACAGGTCCGTGCGCTACGACCGACGGTGCGAAAAGGAGGCTGGGCTGCGGGTCGACATGCGGTCCCTCCAGTGCGGTCGGAAGGACGGAGGGGAAACCCACGCATGAGTACATGCGTCAGAATGAAGTGAGCGGGGCCGCGAGGTATGGATGATTTCTGAACGTTCGCCAAATTTGCGGCGGTTTACCGCAGAAGCTGTAGTCACGCCGCGGATCGCGTGCTAGCCTTTCTTACCAAAGGGAAGCGACTCGCCCTGGGCGTTTGCAGCACCGTCCGAGATGCGCGAGGAGCGCCACAGCGGGATTTCAAGGGGTTTTTTATGATGAAGCGACTGCTGTTTCTGGCGGCCTTCGCGCTGGTGCTTTCGATTGCGGGTGGGGCGCTCACGCCAGCCGCGCAACCGGTGTCAGCCGCGAACAACAATGTCGACCAGTTTGCCAATGTCGAGCTGCCGCCCGATCTGGGACAGGCCGCATTCCAGGTCTACGTCCCGGAAACGGGGCACACGCTCCGCGGGTATTTCCTGGACTACTGGCGAGCTACCGGCGCCAAGGCCGTTTATGGCGATCCGATCTCGGAAGCGTTCGCATCGTCAGACGGACTCTACAGTCAGGCATTCGAAAACGGCGTCTTCCAATTCCGGCTCGATTTGGTCTGGACCGACGATCCCTCGGTCACCCTGATGAATCTCGGCGACCGCGCGCTGAATGACCGGGTCGACAATTTCCGCGCCGACGGCCGCCGCGGCGGTGGGGGCGCTGATCGCCGCACGTCTTCCTGGAAGGGCGTCGCGCCGGATGGAGCGACCGCGACCAAAGCGGTGAATGACGGCGGCGTCTGGAACGAAACAACCGGCAATACGATTTCCGGCGCGTTTTACGACTGGTACTCCTCCAATGAAGGCGTCTTCTACCTCGGCAACCCGATCAGCCAGCCCGTGCATGATCGCGGAC
Organism: Thermomicrobiales bacterium; assembly: GCA_035708745.1. Lineage (GTDB taxonomy): Bacteria > Chloroflexota > Chloroflexia > Thermomicrobiales > UBA6265 > JAMLHN01. The sequence continues at coordinate 1,704 of DASTFJ010000155.1, forward strand.
TCCTTGTACAGTATTTCGATGGCGGCATCCTGATGCAGGAAAGCGACGGCTCCATCGTGCTGGCGCCGTTGGGCCGCGAGAAGGCCGCCGAAGTTGGTATCGACACCACGCCAGTCGATGGCAGCGGTCTGCCCGTCTTCGACGAATCGATGTTCTACGAGATCGCCAATCCGAATCCGCAGGGCGATCCGGGGGCGCTCGGCAAGAAGTGGATCGAAGTCAGTCTGTCCCAGCAACAACTCTGGGCGTATCAAGGCACTACCCTGGTGTCCACCTCACTGGTCAGCACCGGGATCGAACCGAATCACACGGAGCAAGGCTGGTTCCACGTTCGGTACAAACTCGAAAAAACTGACATGCAAGGCGTCACCGACGCAAGCGGGCAGGTGATCGCGCTCGGAGAACCAGGAGACAACAGCTTCGGCACGCCATACGATGTGAAGGACATACCGCACGTGATGTACTTCGACTATGACGCCGAAGCATTGCATGGAGCCTACTGGCACAACAACTTCGGCAATCCGATGAGTCACGGCTGCGTGAACCTGCCGCTCGATTTCGCCACCTGGCTCTACGACTGGGCGCCGCTCGGCACTGTCGTATGGGTACACGCCTAGTCCGGGGTCCGGGGTCCGGGGTCCGGGGTCCGGAGATAGTCCAGTGTCAAGCGGCCTGTGACCACGGCCAACCGCCAACTGCAAAGAGCGTCTCAGGACCCAGGGCTCCGGACTCCGGACTAATGCTTTCTCCACAAGTGCGGACAATGTGAACGGGGCGGCATTTGTTGCCGCCCCGTTGCTGGTGCTACCATCGTTCGATTCACACGCTCGACGTAGAGCGATGCTTGCCGGCCGGTCGATTCGCGCAGCTCACTCCCCTGTCCTCGGAGCGTTCTTGGAGTCTCACACGCAGCAAACCACCTCTCGAACTTCCCCACGTACGATCGCGCTGGCAAATCAGAAAGGCGGCGTTGGCAAGACCACGTCCGCCGTCAACATCGCCGTGGAGCTTGCCCGGCGAGGCGCCCGGGTGCTGCTGGTCGATGTCGATCCCCAGGGAAATGCCTCGTCATCACTGGGTCTCGACAAGCGCGATCTCGACGCAACCGTCTATGAATTGCTCATCGCCCGGGCGGCGTTCGACGAAGTCGTGGTTTCCCAGATCCGGCCGTCGCTCGATCTGATCCCGGCCAATAGCGCGCTTGCCGGCGCGGAAGTCGACCTGGTCGATTTCACCGACCGGGCGGTCCGCCTCCGGGACGCACTGCTGGAATCTGGCGACCGATACGACGTCGTCGTGATCGATTCGCCCCCGTCGCTCGGTTTTCTCACGGTCAATGCGCTGTGCGCAGCGCAACATGTGATCGTGCCGATTCAATGCGAATACCTGGCGCTCGAAGGGCTGGGGCAGTTGATCGGCACGATCGATCTGGTGAAGAAGCAGCTCAATCCGGAGCTCGATCTCACCGGGGTCCTGATGACGATGTACGACGCGCGTACTCGTCTTTCCGCGCAAGTCGTCGAAGAGGTTCGACGCTATTTTCCGCAACGCACGTTCGCCACCGTGGTCCCGCGCTCTGTCCGGCTGGCGGAGGCGCCCAGCTTTGGGCAAGCGATCGCTGAATACGATGCCGCCTCGCGCGGCGCCGTTGCCTACCGGGCGGTGGTCGACGAGCTTTCCGCCCGGCTCGCGCTCGGGCTGGATGCACCCGAACCGCCGCTGTTCAGCGGTGCGGCCGAATCGATGGCCGGCCAATCGATCTCTTGACGCAGGTGTGATTCGACCGAGGAGGAGTCCCCACTGATGAGCATTACCGAAGAAACCCTTCGCACCAAACATACGAACGGACTCCCAGATCTCGAAAGCGCATCGTTCGCGCTCGATCTTTCCGGCGGCGCGATGCGCAGCGACAAGTTCGCCGGGCAGGGGCTGACGTTCGACGATGTGCTGTTGCTGCCGGCCGCGTCGGATGTGGTGCCGACCAATGTCGATACCAGCACCGTGATCGCCCCGGGAATCGTGTTGAATGTACCCATTCTCTCGTCGGCGATGGATACGGTCACGGAAGCTCGCCTGGCCATTGCGCTGGCGCGCGAGGGCGGCATTGGCATCATCCACCGTAATTTGTCGATCGAGGATCAGGTATCGGAAGTCGACAAGGTCAAGCGCTCGGAATCGGGCATGATCGTCGAACCGGTCACCCTGCCGCCCGACGCCCGCGTGGCCGACGCACTGGCAGTGATGGAGCGGTATCACATCTCCGGTGTGCCGATTACCGAGGACGAGGGCCGGCTGGTCGGTATCCTCACCAATCGCGATCTTCGCTTCGTGGTCGATGTCGAGCAGCCGGTCAGCAATCTAATGACCAGCGAGGGCCTGGTCACCGCCCCGACCGGCACGACGCTCGATGAAGCCAGCCATATCCTTCACCGGCAAAAAGTCGAAAAGCTCCCGGTGGTCGACGAAAACGGCTATCTGACCGGATTGATCACCGTCAAGGATATCCAGAAGAAAATCCAGTTCCCGAACGCCACCAAGGACTCGTCCGGCCGATTGCGGGTCGGCGCGGCGGTCGGTGTCGGCGGCGATGCAATGGAACGGGCGGTGGCGCTGGCCGAAGAAGGGGTCGACCTGATCGTGGTCGATACCGCGCACGGTCATGCGCGCGGAGTGTTGGAAATGGTCGCCGCTTTGAAGAAGCGGATCAGCCTGCCGATCATGGCCGGCAATATCACGACCGCCGCCGCGGTCGATGCACTGGTCGATGCCGGCGCCGATTCGATCAAGGTCGGGGTCGGTCCGGGCTCGATCTGCACCACTCGCGTGGTGGCCGGCGTCGGCATGCCGCAGATCACGGCCATTTACGAATGCGCTCGCGCGGCGGCGCGGCATGGGGTGCCGATCATCGGAGATGGCGGCGTCCAATATTCGGGTGACATCGCTAAGGCGATCGCCGCCGGAGCCGACGCCGTCATGCTCGGCAGTCTGCTGGCCGGGGTGGACGAGAGTCCGGGCGAAGTGGTGCTCTACCAGGGCGAGCGTTTCAAGGAATACCGCGGAATGGGCTCGATCGGCGCGATGCGCGGCCGCTCGTATTCGAAGGATCGGTATTTCCAGGAAGGCGCCCGCACCGACAAGCTGGTGCCGGAAGGGATCGAGGGTCGCGTGGCCTACAAGGGGCCGCTCGGCACGATGGTCTATCAACTGGTGGGCGGCGTGCGTGCAGCCATGGGCTATTGCGGCGCGCCTGATATCGCCTCATTCAAACGGGATGCCCAGTTCGTGCAGATCACCGCGGCCGGCTTGCGCGAGAGTCATCCGCACGATGTGATCGTCACCAAGGAAGCACCGAACTACAGGGTGAGCAACTAGAGCGAGCTGGAAACCGGTCCAAGGTCCTGAGTCCTGAGTCGAATGGCTCTCCGATTGCACGCGCCCCGTCGACGGGGCGCGCTTTTTCGTACCCTGGCCACGAGTCCGTAGCTGCAGCTACGCGGTGTGCGGAACTACAAAACTCGAAGTATCCAGATTACGCGCTGTGACGTATCGTGAAACGTAGGGCGAGGGTAGCTGTTCGGCTCGCCGGCCACTTTTGATCTCGACGGCAGCAACGTTCGTGTGCCGAGCGACTGACCTCGAAAGGAGACTATATTGGAAACATCGGCTATTTCTTCTGGTATCGCGCGTGAGATTGCAGAGCTTTCCACACTTTTGACCTTCCTGACCGACAGCCCCTGGGCGCGCCGGAATGAGCGGGCCGAGTTCTATGACTTCGTTTTCGGCAATCCGCATGAGCCCGTGCTTCCGGGGCTCACCAGCGCCCTCCAGCAGTTCACGCCTCCGCAGCGCAATGATTGGCACGCCTATCAATTCAGCGATCCGCACGCCTGCGAGGTGGTCGCGCGCTCGCTGAGCCGCGATACCGGGATAGCATTCGATCCGGCGATGGTAATGATGACGAATGGCGCGTTCAGCGGACTTTCGATCGTGCTGCAAACGATTCTGGAACTCGGCGATGAGGTGCTGTATATCTCCCCGCCCTGGTTTTTCTATGCGTCACTCATTCGCCGTGCAGGTGGGACGCCGGTGTCCACTCCGATGGATCCGGTCACATTCGATCTCGATCTCCCGGCCATCGAAGCGGCTCTCACGCCACGCACGCGGGCGATCATCGTCAACTCACCCCACAATCCCACCGGCCGCATCTATTCGGACGCGATACTCCAGCAGCTTTCGGAGATCCTCACGCGCGCGTCGGAGCGGCATGGTCGACCGATCGTGCTGATTTCGGACGAGGCGTACCGGCGCATCCTGTTCGATGACCGCTCGTGTCCGACTCCGGCGGAGTTCTATCCGGCGACTGCCGTGGTCTATACCTTCGGGAAATCGATGCTCACTCCAGGGGAGCGCATCGGGTTCGTTGCGCTGGCGCCGGGCTTTCCCGAGGCGACCGCGATGCTCACAGGACTCATGATGGCCCAGGTATTGTCCGGCTGGGCATTTCCCAATTCGATTTTGCAGCATGCGATCGACCAGCTCGACGAGCAGCTTATCGATCTGGATCTGTTGCAGCGGAAACGCGACCGGATCGTCGAACGTTTGACCGAAGCTGGTTATGAGGTGACGACCCCAGAAGGGACGTTCTATGTGGTCGTCAAGAGTCCTGATGCGGACGATCTCGCGTTCAGCAGCCGAGTGGCCGAGGATGGTTTGTTCGTGCTGCCCGGCACGATATTCGACATGCCGGGGTATTTCCGCATTTCCCTGACCGCGACGATGGAGATGATCGAAGACGCGCTGCCGATCTTCGCCGCAGCGCGTGAACGCGTACCCACGCCAGCGTGAGCAACCCGCCGCCCAGCCAGCGCGAAGGCCGTTTGGACAATCTCGCTCCCGGTGTACCCGTCGAGGCCAAGATTGCGCTGCTGCTCGGCCTGGCGGGTGGACTGTTCGTCACCATCGTTCTTTCATATGCCGACCCCGATCGCCAGCTCTGGGGGATCGGGGTCGGGCTGATCCTCGGCCTTCTCGCCGCGATCTTGCTCAGCGTGCGCGCAAAACGGCGAGACCGCTCCTCGCACTGACCCGCTATTCATTCGACTGTCTGTCACGTAAACTACGGCTACCAGGTGAACGTACGCCCTCGTGCCGCGCTGGGCGCGCGTCGGTGGCAGAGGCGGCCGCGGGGTGCGGTCCAGCGGATTTCGGAGGAGTGGGGACCATGGATGTGCTGGTCGGAATCATCATGCTCGTGCTGGGGGCATTTCTGGTGCTCGCCGGAGTGCGCGTCTTTTTCGCGGCATTGCCCATCATGGGATTCATCGTCGGCGCAGCCGCCGGTTTTGCCCTGATGGACCATCTCTTCGACAATCGGTTCCTTTCGACCACGACCGGCATTATCGTCGGCATCGTATTGGGAATCGTGGGAGCGGTGATCTCTTACCTCTGGTGGTATATCGCCATCGTGCTGGGGGCGGCGTATCTCGGCGCCAGCCTGGGCACCGGCCTGATGGAAGCGTTCAATGTCGATAGCCAGTGGGTGATCTTCATCGTGGCGGTCGTCGGCGCCATCATTCTCGGTCTGCTCACCGTGCTGCTCAATCTGCCAATCTACTGGGTCATCGTCAACACTGCGTTCGTGGGAGCGACCCTGGTCATCGGTGGCATCATGCTGGCGCTGAATCGGGTCGACCGGGTCGATCTCGGATATGGCGCCATCACCGCCGCCATCAATGAAAGCTGGTTCTGGGTCATTGCCTGGATCGTGATTGCCGCGGTCGGTATCGGCGCGCAGCTCTCGATGCTCACCCAAGCCGCCCAGTCGCAGTTCACGCAGGAGAAGTGGACCAAGCTGGAACCGGCTCGCTAGACTCCGAAGCGAACATACAAACAACAGGCCACCCAGTTCTCCGGGTGGCCTGTTACATTTCGGAACATTGCGTCGATTGCGCTAGGCCAACGTGGTATCGAGCCAGTCGTAAACCCGCTGGAAGAAAAGGGCGGCCGCGCCCGCTTCGTCGTGCTGCCCAGCGCCCTCGGCATTCGTGAACTCCACGAACGCCTTCGGCGCGACGATCGCTTCGTAGAGCGCCTCTGCGCTGGCTCCGACCGGATCGTTCTCCCCCCGGCAAATGAATGAAGGGCACTCGATGCGATCTGCGATGCCCGCGAGGCGGTAATCCTGCAATCCCCGAATGTATTCGATCGGGGTTGCAAACCCGTGCGTCAACATGCCCCGGTTCAGCGAGAAGGCCATGCCGGGATTTTCCTTCATGATGCCGAGCAGCATCTCGTTCAATGGGGCCGGATCACCGTGCAGGACGTCCTGCTGATACTCCTTGGGGAAGAGAGCGAGCGCATTTGCGCCCGGATCGTATTGGGCGGAATCGGCGACGAGCGCGGCGATGCGATGCTCGGCGGTGGCTGCCCGCGGCGCCAGATAGCCACCCCAGCTTCGGCCCATGAGCACGATGCGCCCCAGATCGATTTCCGGTCGGGTCTGCAGAAAATCGATCTGCGGGGTCACGACCGCTTCCCAATCGGGACGGAAGTACAGCTTCTGCTCGATCAGGACTCCACCTTGCCCGGGTCCATCGACCAGTAGTGCCGCATACCCTCTACGCAATGCGGCGACGCCTCCAGCGAAATAGAGCTCTTCCTTGGTGCCGTCGTACCCATCGAGCATCACGACGATCGGGTGCGGCCCCTCACCGCCCGGCACCAGCAAATAACCTTCGAGGGTCGTGCTCTCATAGGGAATTTGCACGACCTCGATGGTCCATTCGCTCAGCGGAGCAGCTTGCTGAAAAGCATCTCGTTGCAGATCGAACGCGTGTGCGAAGGCAGGATCGAGCGGCGGACGATAGAGAAAGATCGACGAGGTCCGGTAGTATGTGACCGCCCGCAAGAACGATTCCCGCGCGCTGACGGTGTTTCCGTCGGCCAGGCTGGCGTTCGCGTTGGCGATCATCCGGTCGCCCAGCGCTTGCCATTGGGTCAGCCAGGCATCGGTGTCGCCATCGGGGATCAGGCGAGAGGTGATGAAACACTCGCCGAAATCGGCTCCGCCCGTATAGATAACATCGAGCGCGCGCAAGAGCTGCGCATCCATTTCTGCATCGGAAAACAGGATGTTCGTGAGGGTTGGGCCCCCAGCCATGGGTGTCGCGACCGGAGTCGCCTCGCTGGCGGCGATCGTTTTTCCTTGCGACTGCGCGCCGGCGATTCCCGCGGCCAATGCCCCACCACCTTTCAAAATGTTTCGACGGTTCGAACGATTCAAACTCGGTGTCACATGCTCCTCCTTGGTCCCGATTCTAGGCCATCGAGGAGGACACGCTGACGGCGTAATGAGTGTGGAAGCAGCTCGGCACGTCGGATCGCAGAGTTTTTCAGCCGGTCGCCAGTGGGGGGGTGTTTGGAAAATACCCTGGGTCCTGAGACGTTCGACCGACCTGTCGAACGGTGGTGAACCGCGGCGATTCATGCGTCTCAGGACTCAGGGATCAGTGCCATTTTCGAGCACATCCCCAGGTCCATTACAACGAACCTACCCGTACACATACCAGTAACCGAGCACCACCAGCGCCACCAGGATGGGATAGCCGATGCGGGAGATCCAGTCGATGGTGCGCATCTCGGTGATCTGCTTTGCCTCGTTGAGGCGCCCCCCGATCAGGGCCACCAGGATGCAGAGCGCCGAAAGCAGAATGAAGCCATAGAAGGCCCATTCGATCGCCACGGTGTAGCCGACATCGGGCAATACGGACACGACCGTGCTCAGCAGCACGGCGCCGGTGAGCACACCGGTGATGCCGAACGAAACCCGCTCGGTCGTCTGCTCGTGCGAGAAGAAGAGCGAGATGTAGGTGATTGCCAGCAGCAAGATCAGTGGCAACAAGTTCTTGAGTAGGAACTGCCCGACATTGCGGCTGATCTCGATATCGACGCCGACCTGGGAGAATTCGATCCCCTGACTCGCCACTTTTACGTCGGGATCGCCGAGATTGGACGAGGTGCCGACCGATCCCGCGAATGCCTGCAGGCTGTTTGCCTGCCAGTTGCTGATCTGGTTGATCGAGGTCGTGGCGTTACCGCCGCTGGAGAGCCGCTCCGACTGGTCGATCAGCGCAAAATCGCTGTCGATCGCATAGACCAATTGTGCGGATGTAAGCGTCCGGTTCTGGAAATGGATTTTCAGGTCTTGTGAATCGAAGGGGAACGACCGGAAATCGAGCGGTGAGGTAAAGGTGCCGGTGACGCGGTAGACCTTGTATTTCTGGCCATCAGTTTCTTCCGAACGGACCTCGTCGATCGTCAGCGTCTGTGGGTCGGCGATATTGGTGAAGACGACATTGGCCGCGTCGTCATCGCCGTAGTATTTGAACCAGACGAAGAAATCGGCATAGAAGGTCTCGGCCACCGTATTGAGATCGCGGATGAGATTGAAATCGACCCCGCTCTGCACGACCCGCTTGACCGCGAAGGTGTTGTCTCCTACCTCGACGGTTTTTTGGGAGTCGGCATCTTCGGGTGTAGAGGTGAGCGGAACGAGCTGGCGGGGCGCGGAATCGTACACGGTCCCATTGGCGACGCCGATCGCTACCGGGCGAGACGCGGTGCGGTTCTCATCGAAATAGAGCGGCCCGAGGAACGCCGGAATGCTGCTTTCGGCCGAATCGAGCGCTTGCCAGCGGGCCAGAATGGCGGATCGGAATTCCTCGACCGTGTGGTCTTTACGATCGTCGCCAATCGAGCGAAGCCCGCTGACGATCGCGACTCCCGCATCGGCGCTGGTGAAGGAGCGCCAGGTGGGGAGCTCGCCGAAGTCTTCGTCGTACTTGGCCGCCAGCCGGACGGCATCGCCATTGAGACTGTCGACGAACACCGGCGCGCTGGCGTAGAGCCCGGTGGTGATATCGCCGTCGCCTGCGTCGCGCGAGACCTGGTCTGCATCGACGAGGAAAACCTGGGAGCTGACGCTATCACTTCCGAATATCGTTCCATCGACCCCCGCGTCTCGCAGAGCCATCAACAGAGGCTGAGCCAGCGCCGTTCCGACCGTCATGACCACGATTGTGCCCTGGTGTGCGCTGGCGATATCCTGCGCGGTTTGCTGGATCGTGTCACCGGCCTGGGACGGATCGGCCGGCAACGCGTATTGCTCGACGATGTTGCCCCCAGCCTGCTCGTAGACCGAGGAAAAGCCGTTCGCCAGCGTGTCGCCGTAGCTGCTCTCCTCGGAGATCAGGACAACTTCGTTCAGGTCCATCACGCCGAGGATGTAGGAGGCGATCATCTTGCCTTGCGTGCTGTTGTCGAAGACGGTGCGATAGCAGGTCGTGCAATCGGCAGTCAGCTCGTCGGCGGTGGCGGTCGGGGAGATCATCGGGATGCCGGCCGCTTCATAGATCGGCGCGGCGGCGACTGACGTCGAGCTCAGGCGGTGCCCGATCACGGCCACGAAGCGGCCATCGGCCACGATTTGATTGGCAATTTCGACCGCGCGGTTCGGATCGTCTTCGTCGTCGAAGGCAACGATTTCGAGCGGGTGGCCGCCGATGCCACCACTCTGGTTGCCGTAGTCGAGATAGACCTGCAGCCCACGCTCCATTGCCTGTCCGGATCCGGCGCCGGGGCCGCTGAGCCCGGCCACGAACGCGACGTAGATGGGCGAGCCGGTGTCGCTGGTGCGGGGCCAGAGGAACCAAATTCCACCAATGAGCGCGGCCAGCACGAGCGCCCCGATGAGCGCCAGCGGCCAGATCGCGTGTTTCGATGGCGGTTCTTCGAAGTGGGCGCCGCCGAACTCCTCGGGGAGCGGCGGGGCTTCCAGATCCTGCAGCTCAGAGGGAGGATGCGATGCGGTGGTCTTGATGCGCGCCAGCTGGTCGGACACGACCGAGGTCGGGTCGATGGCAAGGGCTCGCTCGTAGCAATAGCGGCGTTCGGCGTCGTCGGTTGCGATCGAGCCGAACCAGATCCAGGCGGTTGCATAGTCCGGATCGAGTCGGAGCGCTGCCGCCAGCATCTGGCGGGCATCGGAAAGCTCGCCGCTGTTGATCTCCTGGATGGCGTTGCGCGTCCATCCGGCAGCGGTCGTTGGTGTGGAATCGGCCACCCTGGTCTGCCCTGTGTGATGTGGTGAATGCGTGCGGAACGCCGGCTCCCGACGCGCAAGCATGCCCCCAGCCGGACCTGCGCGTCAACCCCCGGCGCGCGGCCCTGCCTATGCGTACGTACAGTAAAACCGGTATGGTTGGGATGATTCGATTCGAACCGTACGATCCAGGAGGACCACGGAGTGAGCGCTGGCAAACTGTCACATCTGCAGATCAATGTGAAGCAGGAGAATCTGCCGTTCTACAAGGAGCTGTTCACGTTCCTGGGGTGGGAACCGTTCTTTTCCGGTGAGGGTTTCGAGGCGTTCAACAGCGCGGGCGATGTCTCGCTCTGGTTCATCGGCGGCGCGACGGACGCACCGAACGATCCGGACGGTCCCGGGGTGAACCATCTTGGGCTGGCGGCCGAGTCGCAGGCTGTCGTCGATGCAACTGTCGCCTATCTGGGCGAGCACGGAGTCGATTGCCTGTTCGAAACCCCGCGGCACCGGCCGGATTTTTCCCAGAGCGAAACCGACACCTACTATCAGGTGATGTTTGCCTCGCCGGACGGCATTCTCTTCGAGCATGTCTATACCGGCCCGAAGCAGGGGTAGCGATCCGGTGCGCGAGATCGAGCTCTACGTCCACCCGACCTGCACGAGCTGCCGGAACGCCCAGGCATGGCTGGACGAGCGCGGCATCGCCTACGACCGCCGGGATTACTTCCGCAATCGCTTCACCAGAGACGAGCTGTCCAGTGTGCTCGCCTCGGCCGGACTCACCCCGCGCGATGTGCTCTCCAAACGCGCCCGAGCCTATAAGGAGCTGGTTGGCGATCGCGAATTTTCGGACGATCAGCTGCTCGATCTGATGATCCAGGAGCCGACCCTCCTTCGCCGCCCGTTGGCGATTTCAGGTGGCGATGCAGTGATTGGGTTCGACCGTAAGGGGTTGGAACGGATTAAGGGAGCGTAGTTCCGAAGTCGAAGTGATTTTCCTGGAGATCACGACGGGATAAATCCCGTCGCTACCCACTTGAAGCCCGGCTGGGGCTGAGAACGACTGCTCCATACGATCGAGTCCCGAAGGGACTTCAAGTGACTCGCAACGGGTCTTTAGCCCGTTGCGGCCGGCCAGATCCGAATTCGGATCGGCCGCACAGCTAGATTGGACCGGCGAACGCATGCAGCAATCGGCTCACATCCTGATATGCGGCGCGCGCGGCAATCGCTAGCGCTGTATCCCCACCGGCATTTTGCACATTCGGATCGGCGCCAGCGAGCAATGCGAGCATCACCCCGTCCACATTGTTGGAACTGGCGGCGTGGAAGAGTGCTTCGATCGGGTCCTGAGGAAGCTCGGAATTGATCACCGCGAACAGGGTGGAGGCAATGGTCCAAAACCCTTGCGCCTGAGCGTGATCCATAGGGCTGATCCCGTCCTGCTGCGAGGGGAGGAACGGGTCGGCCCCGCCTGCCAGCAAGACACGGACCGTATCGCTATAGCGCTGCCCGCCATCACCCAGGATGATCGCTTCGAGAAGCGCGGTCCACCCGACATTGTTGATGTGGTCGACCGCGATCCCCTGACGTAACAACATGCCCACCAGAAGTGCATGGCCGCGTTCGGCCGCCCGGATCAAGCCGGTGCCATCGAAGCTGTCCCTCGAGTCGATATCCGCCCCATTCTCCAGCGTCAATGCCAGCAGACTGAGAAATCCTTCGCTTGTTGCAATGAGAAAGGCGCTTTGCACCGTTTCGTCTTTCGCATTGACATCGGCCCCTTGCGCGATGAGGCGGCCGGCCTCATCCGCATCATTTCGCCAGGCTGCAGCGATGAGTGCTTGGTTCAGATCGTCGGCAGTCACCGAAATCCACTCCTTCGGACGCAGGTCCCGGGGCTTGCGGCATTATGAAACCCAATACCAGGTCGAGAACTGCACCGTCAGTAAGACAAGGAGCACCACGCTGGCAGCCGCCAAAGGCCGATAAACCCAGCGTTTTCGGAAGACGATTGCCATCACGATGAAGAGCGGGAAGAGGACCAGGCCGAAGCGCGGAATGCTCATTAGCGGATGCACGGACGATGGTTGGAATAACGGGATCAGGATGCCCGGCACGAGGTACAAGCTCTGATAGAGCGGCAGGACTTTGAACCCGATCACGATGAGGATGACGAAGAAAATCGTCGACACCAATTCGAGTACATCGCTGTTCGCGGCAGTTTTGCGCCAGGCATTGCTGGTCACCAGCGACCATGACGGATTGTCGAAGAGCTGACGAATCCAACTGGTATCGACAGCGTGTGCCTGGAAGGGGGTCACGGTTCCGTATTGGTGAACCTCCATCGTGCATCCGCCGAGCGCGCAATCGAAGGTGTGCCAGGGCCACGAAAACGTGCGGTTCCACGCTCCTTGCACGTCGATGAAATTCTTCCAGTTCCCCTGCGTCCGCTCGAGATATGCACCAAAGAAGACCGGCGCCAAGAGCGGCATGGCGACCGTGATTCCCTTGGGAACCATGGCGCGAATATAGAAGCCATATTGCTTGATCCAGAGCACGGCAAAGGGGATGACGAGGAAGATGCCGTGCGAGCGGGTGAGGGCCGCCAGCATGCCCAACAGCCCAGCCAGCCACCATTTCCTGATGCGCGCACACAAGATGGCCGCGACGCTGAGCATGAGAAACAGCGATTCGGTATAGACCGCCGTGAAAAAGAGCGAGGTGGGAAAGATCGCGATCGCCCAGATGGTGCGCCGGGCGATCGGCGTATCGAAATCGATCCGCACCAACTGATAGACCAGCACCATC
>DASTFJ010000156.1:0-5114 GCA_035708745.1 Thermomicrobiales bacterium
CCAGCGAGTGCGGCTGGAATAGCGTTCCTTCGCCATCGGCGGCGGCGTTTGCTGCTGCTCGCTCATTCGACGCTTCCGCCCTCCCTGGCGATGCGCAGATAGACCAGCGCGAAGACGAAGCTCATCAGCAGCATCACTACCGAAAGCGCCGCGCCGTACCCGATATCGAAGAGCGTGAACGCCTGATGATAGGCATGCAGCGCGATCGTCTCGGTGGCATACGCGGGATCGCCGTTGGTCAGGATCAGGATCATCAGGAAGCTGCCGATGGTGGTGATCGTCGTCACCAGCAGCACCAGCGCGATCACATGGCGCATGGCCGGCAGGGTCTGATCCTTGAAGCGCATCCAGGGGGTGGCTCCGTCGATGCTGGCCGCTTCATACACCTGTTGCGGAATCGACTGCAATGCGCCCAGGAAGATGATCAGCGCGAACGCCAGCCCGCGCCACGATTCGACCAGGATCACCGAGAACATCGGGAAATTCCCCAGCATGTCCACCCGCCCGAGATGCAGGAATTGCAGCGCGGTATTCAACATGCCGTTGCGGTAGTCGAAGATCCCGCCCCAGATGAACCCGGCCAGGGTGGGCGGGCAGATCCAGCCCAGCAGCACCGCGGTGAACGCCACCGGCGCCAGCTTGTGCTTGTGAATCTGGGCGTGATGGATCAGCAGCGCGATCAGCAATCCGCCGATCGTCTGCCCGATCATGGCCGCGCCAATTGTGAAGATGATCGTGTTCTTGACGAATTTCGGAAAGTCGGGGTTATCCCAAAGCCGGCGATAGTTGTCCAGCCCGACGAACTGCGCTCCGGCCGAAAAATTGGTCAGCGAGAGGCTGGTGGTGCTGGTGTAGATCACCCAGAGCGCGGGAAAGATGAAAAACGCCGACAGCAGAATCGCCGCCGGCGTGATGGCGACGATATAGGGACGTTGCTCGCCCTTGCGCTTTTTGATCGGCGGCGCGACATTCGGATCGGACGCCCCCGGCCAGCTCGCCGCCTCGACACTCACGGGCAGGTCTCGCTCACGACATTCATCTTGCCCATGGTGCGGGTTAGCTCGTCGCTATAGCGCTGCACTGCGTCCTCTGGCGTCGCCTGGCCGGTGGCGACCAGCCCGGTGGCATTCTGCACCACGCCGATCAGCTTGCGGAATTGCGGTTCGGGCGGCGGCAACGTGATCCCCTCGGCGGCATCCAGCATCGCCGGCGCCAGCGGTGAGCTGCTCCATGATGCGAGTGCGCGAGCATCGACCCGCGCCGGCAGATGCGGATCTTCCGCACTGAGTGCGGCCTGGGTATCGGCCGAGTTGAATGCCTCGATGAACGCCCACCCCAGATCGGGATTCTTCGATTTCGCGTTGATATACCAGGCATCTCCGGCATCGCCGAGATTGAACAATCCGTTGTCGCCAGGGAACCGGGCGATGCCGATGTTCTCGGCGTTGGCCGGATCCTTGGCAATCCAGAGACCGTACTGCTTCGCCTGCTCATGCAGAATCGCCAGCTCACCATCGCCAAACGCTTCGGGCATGGTTTGGATCGGATTGACATCGGACAACACCGATTCCGGGATCACCCCGGACGTCTGGAATGCCTCGTCGTAGAAACCGAGGGTGCCGCGGATCGGACAGCTATCGATAAACCATTTGCCATCCGCATCGGTGAGCGTACCGCCGTTGGAGAGAATCAGGCTCAGGAAGTCGGCGGCAGTCCCGTTTTCGCCATTCGCGCCGGCATAGAGCGAATACGGAATCACGTCGGCATTCGAGGTCTGAATCGCCTGCGCGGCATCGATGATCTCGTCCCGCGTTTGCGGCTGCCACTCGGTTGGCAGGCCCGCCGCCTCGAAGAGATCCTTGCGATAGTAGAGGAAATAGACATCGAGCCCCCATGGCAGCGACCAGGTCTTTCCCTGCACGGTCACACCGAAGCGGGCCATCTCGTCGTATTGCGCCCACCCGTCCCATGTTTCCAGGTAGTCGTCCAGCGGCCGCACCAACCCACCGGTCGCCAGTTCGCCCGAACCGAGGCCGAGCAGTAGGAAGACATCGGGCGCACCACCCATCATGAGCTGTACGCCGATCTGGCTCAAATAGTCCGGCGCATCGGACGCGATCACCTCGATCTCGGCGCCCGGATTGGCATCCATCACTGCCTGCGCGGCAGCGTCGACGTACTTGCCGATGAAGGGATTCGAGCCCTCATAGCCGACCTCGATCGACCCGCTCAGTCCCTGAGCGAGGGAGTGACCATGGCGCGCCAAGATGGCCGCGGAGAGCGCGGCGGTTCCGCCCCCAAGCACCGAACGTCGCGAGACCGGTCGAAACCCGCCGGTCACGGACATGGCTGCGACACCACATTGTCCGCGCCGAGCACGCGGGTCAGCTCTTCGGCATAGCGGGTCGCCGCCTCGTCCGGGGTCGCATCGCCGGTGGCGATCAACCCGGTGGCGTTCTGCACGATCCCGACCAGCTGCAGGAACGAGCGGTCCGGCGCGGTCAGCAACAGCGAATCGGCCGATTGCACCATCGCCTGCAGGAAGGGCGTCGCTTGAAACGCCGGATCGGCGGCGGCGTCCTTGCGGGCCGGGATATGCGGATCCTCGACATTGATCTTCACCTGATTGTCGACCGAGTTGAATGCCTCGATGAAGGCCCAGGCCAGATCCTGGTCTTTGGTCTGATTGTTGATGAACCACGAGTTGCCGGTGCCGCCGACCGCGAACGGCGGGACATCGCCGGTGCCCGGGAACATCACGAAACCGATCTTGTCGTTGGTGAAATCGGGATCGTCGTCTTCCCAACCGCCGTGGACCCATGAGCCCTCGTACAGGATGCCCAGCTCGCCATCGATCATCGCCTGGCGCATGGCCCCGGCCGGTTGCGGGCTGGTCATGACTTCCTGCGGCACGGTCTTGTCGGTCTGATACGCCCGGTAGTAATAATCGAGCGCCGCCCGGATCGCGCAGCTATCGATGATGAACTTGCCGTCCGCATCCTTCAACTGGCCGCCATTGGCATAGACCAGCGGCACGAACCCGCGGGTCACCGTGCCATTGCCGCCGTTCGCGCCGGCATAGAGCGCATAGGGGATAACGCTGTCATCCGCCTGCTTGATCGCCAGGGCCGCGTCCAGAATCTCGTCCGGGGTGGCCGGGGTCCAATCGCGCGGCAGGCCGGCTTTCTCGATCAGGTCCTTGTTGTAGTAGAGAAAATGCGTATCCATCAGATACGGAATCGCCCAGACCGAATCGTCGTAGGTGATCGATTCCTTGAGGATATCGGGATACTGCGCCCAGCCGTCCCAACCGGAGACATAGTCATCGAGCGGGGCGATCAGATCGGCCGCGCCGAGCTCGGCCATCGCCACGCCGACCAGCAGAAAGAGATCGGGCGCGCGGCCACTGTTCAGTTGCAGGATGATCTGGGTGGCGTAGTTGCCACCCGGCGACGGTTGCAGGGTGATCTCGGCATCCGGGTTGGCATCCTGGATCGCTTTGGCCGTGGCCTCGATATAGGGTATGACCCCGGTGGCGGCGCCTTCGTAGCCGATGGTGATCGACCCGCTCAGGCTGCCATCCTGCGCCCGCGATATCGTCGGACCAGACAAGAGCAATCCCGCGCCGCCCAGCGCTGCGCCTTGCAGCAACCGCCGCCGGTCGAACGGCGCTCCGATTCGAGATGACGAAAAGCGTGAATGGCGCATCGAAGTCCGGACTCCTTGATCTCTGGCGTCGTGGTGTGGCGCTCCCGAGTCGTTCAGATTGCATTCTATAGGGAAACGAGGGTCCGGAGTCCTGGGTCCTGAGCCCTGAGACATTCCCGATCGTAGCGGAGGACGTCTCTGCCCTCTCGCGCCCGGGACTAGTGCGGCCTCCTGACCATCGCGACCGAAGACGCCTCAGGCCTCAGGGCTCAAGACATCGTTCAAAGCACCCCCTTCAGCCGTGCCAAGTCGATATTGCCGCCGCTCAGGATCGCAACCGTCACCGCGCCGGTCGGCACGCCTGCCTTGCCGGTCAACAACGCGGCGACCCCAGCGGCCGCCGCGCCTTCCACCAGCAGCTTGGTGCGGTCGAGAATCAGCCGCAGCGCGGTGGCGATCTCGTCATCGGTCACCAGCACCACATCGTCGACCAGCTCGCGCGCGATCGCCAGATTCAGCTCGCCGGTATAGGGCGCGGTCAGCCCGTCGGCGAAGGTATCGACCGATTCCAGCGCCACCGGTTTGCCGGCTTCCAGCGCGCGCGTCATGGTCGGCGCGCCCACCGGTTCGACCCCCACGATTCGCACCTCCGGCCGCAGCATTTTCATCACCAACGCGACACCGCTCAACATACCGCCCCCACCGACCGGTATCACGATCTGCTCCAGATCCTCGACCTGCTCCAGCAGCTCCAGCCCGATGGTCGCCTGTCCCGCAATCACCGCCTCATTGGCAAAGGGAGAAATGAACACCGCGCCGGTTTGCTCGCGCACCCGGTCCATTTCGGCGATCGCGTCCTGCATCGCCGGGAACTGGCGCGTCGTGGCGCCATATCCCTGAATCGCCGCGACTTTGGTGGGTACCGCGCTCTCGGTCATGAACACCGTGCAGGCGACGCCAAATTGCCGGGCGGCATAGGCGAGCCCCTGGCCGTGATTGCCGGCAGAAAAGGTGACCACCCCGGCAGCGCGTTGCTCGGGGGTGAGTTGCGCCACGGCGTTGACCGCCCCGCGCGCTTTGAACGCTCCGGTTTTTTGCAGGTTTTCCGCTTTGAGATGGAGCCGCGTCCCAGTCAGCCCGCTCAGCGTCTCGGACGTGAAAACCGGAGTCCAGTGGACATACGGCGCGATTCGGTCGCGCGCCTGCTCGATCGTTTCGAGCGTGATCGATGTCGGAATCGGCGAAGCGGTCTCGTCAGGCACGCAGTCCTCCTCGAGCGGTAATCAAGCCAGCCGAGTATAACGAGCAACCATGGACGACCAGGCGCCCACTCCGCGAAATCCGATCACCCACCTCCCGTTCGACGACCGGTCCGTCGAGCCGATTGCGATTGCGCTCGGTGCGCCGGTCTCGCGCGCGTCGTTTCAGCTCCCCGGCAGCACGGTCTACCAGCTCACCGTCGAGAA
>DASTFJ010000157.1:0-2389 GCA_035708745.1 Thermomicrobiales bacterium
GGTAGTGATGCTGCTGATGAGCTTCGTCTTCGCGCTGGTCTATCTGCGCATCGCCAGGGAGGGCGGAAGCGTCGAATGAGCGAGCAGCAGCAAACGCCGCCGCCGATGGCGAAGGAACGCTATTCCAGCCGCACTCGCTGGCTGACCAATCTCGGACTGATCCTGGTGACGCTTTTTTTCGCGACGCCGTTTCTCTGGATCCTGGCGGCGGCGTTCGACAACGACCCGGGCAAATACGTGCCCTGGCCGAACGAGCCGACCTTCGACAACTTCCGCTATCTCTTCGACGAGCGCGATGTTGGGCACGCGCTGCGCAACAGTCTCTTCGTGTCGGTGTCGGCCATGATCCTGGCGACGATTTTGGCGTCGCTGGCTGGGTTTGCGCTCTCGCGGTTGCGGTTTCGCTACAAGACCTATGCGGTCTATGCGGTGCTGCTGCTCTATGCGATCCCCATCGCCGCGACCATGGTGGCGATCTACGATCTGGCCGACCGGCTCGATCTGATCGACACCTATTACGGGCTGATCCTGGCGCAGACGGCGATGATCCTCCCCTTCCTGATCTGGTTGATGAAGGGGTTCTACGACGGGCTGCCCCGCTATCTGGACGAAGCCGCGGCCATCGACGGGCGCTCCACCTGGCGGGCGTGGTTCGATATTCTGCTGCCATTGAGCAAAACCGGACTGGCGATTACCGCCGGGTTCGCCTTCACCGCGGCCTGGTCGGAAGTGCTGCTGGTCATCATTCTGATCACCCAGGCCGATAAGGCCACGCTGCCATTGCAGTTCTTCTTTTCCGCGTCGGGCCGGGGCGATGCCCAGGTGACCGCGGCGCTCGGCGTGCTCTATCTGGCGCCGGTTTTGTTGCTCTTCCTGGTCCTGCGTCGCTGGATGGTGCGCAGCCTGATTACATCCACCCGAGGGCTTTGATGGCGCGTGTCGATCTGATCCATCTCTGGAAGACCTACAGCGAGAAAGCGGGTCCGATCGTCCGCAATCTGAGTCTGACGATCGAGGATGGCGAGCTGATCTCGTTGCTCGGTCCCTCCGGTTGCGGCAAGACGACCACGCTGCGCATGATCGCTGGATTGGAATTCCCCGATGCCGGCGAAGTCATCATCGGCGATCAGAATGTGGTGCCCTTGCCGGCCCGGGACCGCGATATCGCGCTGGTGTTCCAACAATACGCGCTCTATCCGCACATGACCGTTCGCCAGAATCTCGAATACCCGTTGAAGAACCAAAAGCTCTCGAAAGAAGAGATCACCAAGCGGGTCGACGAGGCGGCCAAGCTGCTGAATCTGACCGGCAAGATGGACCGCAAGCCCGGCGAGCTTTCCGGTGGCGAGCAGCAGCGCGTGGCGCTGGGCCGCGCGATCGTGCGGCGCCCCAAAGTCTTCCTGATGGACGAACCGCTCTCGAATCTCGATGCCATTTTGCGGGTGCAGATGCGCTCGCACCTGAAGGCATTGCAACGCGAGACCGGGGTGACGACCGTGGTGGTCACCCACGATCAGAGCGAGGCGATGTCGATGTCCGACCGGATCGCGGTGATGAACCAGGGAATCATCCAGCAGATCGGCGAGCCCGATTATATCTACCAGCATCCGGCCAATACCTTCGTGGCCGGGTTCATCGGCGACCCGCCGATGAATCTGATGCCGGGAGAGCGGACGGCGGATGGCATCGTCGTGGATGGCGATTGGCGCATCCCGGCGCCGGCCGATTTGCCCGAGGGACCGGTGACGGTGGGCGCCCGGCCGGAGACCATCCGGCTCTCGCTGGAAGCGAAAGACGGCTGGCATCCGATGTCGGTCTATGTCTCCGAACCGCAGGGTCCAGACACCATCGTCAATCTACGACTGGGCGAGCAGTTCATCCGGGTGGTGACCGAGCCGGATGTCCGGCCCGGTCCGGGTGAAACCGTCTGGGTCAATGTCGAGCGCAGCGGATTGCGGTTATTCGATGCGACGACGGGTCAGGCTCTTTAGAGCGGAGCATCGTCGTCCCGAGCTTGTCGAGAGCCTGCCCGGAGCGAAGTCGAATGGGGACCTCTCGTTACCCCGCACGAATGTTTGCGAAGGACACGCCGTCCGGGGCAGCAACGAGCGAGGTCCCTCCACTCCGCTGCGCTCCGGTCGGGATGACGGGGGAGGCCGCGCTCCGCCGAGGCTATTCGACGACGATCGCCCCCTTCATCGCAGGATGCGGACCGCAGGAGTAGCGGTATTCGCCCGGCTTGTCGAAGACCATAGCGTAGGCGCCCCCAGGTCCGATCAAACCTGAGCGTTCGATGCCATCATCGATGACGACCGTGTGACCCTCGACCGAGTCATTTTGCCAAACGACGAGGGTTCCAGCCGGAATCTCGACCCGTCCGGGATCGAAC
>DASTFJ010000158.1:0-155534 GCA_035708745.1 Thermomicrobiales bacterium
ATGTCAAATTGTAAGGCGGGGAAGCGACCACTTGTCCCAGTACGCATAGACCCCCTGCCTAAAACACGTCAGGCAGGAGGTCTTAAATCGGCTTGCAACCACTTGTGTTTTGAGAAATGGCGCAATTACTGGGGATTTCCACCCTGGGGTGCCCTACGGGGCTTGAACCCGTGACCTCTTGTTCCACAGACAAGCGCTCTAACCGGCTGAGCTAAGGGCACCGTACGACCGAAGTGAAGGGAGAGTAAGCCGAGTTCTGTTCCTGACGATCATCTCTCTCGGTCTTGCGACCGGTCGCCGTACGAGACGGCAACTGCTCTCGACTTTCGGCCTCGGCGAGCAACCTGCTTGCGGCCGGATCGGAGATTGCTGCGGGGAGGATTGCCCTTTTCAGCCACGCCGCCGAAACGGCGTGGAATGGTTTCTGTTGCTCTCGCATCCGAAGACGCGCCAATCTGGACTGTCGACGCCCGGAAGCGCCTCCCTGGCTTTCACCAGGCACCCTCGCTCTATGCAGCTCGGACTTTCCTCTAGGTCTCGACGAGACCCAGCGACCGTCCTTCCCTGTCACTTCGATCAGTTGTTAACGTTTCAGACGAGACCCTGGTGCCGAAGGGGAGACTCGAACTCCCATGGATTGCTCCACTACGCCCTGAACGTAGCGCGTCTGCCATTTCGCCACTTCGGCGCGACGTTGAGTCTCATCCGGTTGCCCGGAGCCGACCCGGGGACTCGAACCCCGGACCTGCTGTTTACGAAACAGCTGCTCTACCAACTGAGCTAGGTCGGCAAGCGCGCTTCTGCCGCTTGAGCCAACCAATTTTACCATGGACACCCGCCCCATTCAACGCTCGAAGGCTGAATCGAAGCAGCATGACCAGTGCAGATTCGGCAACTTCGACAACGGTCGCTGCCGCCGCGATGGGTATGGTAGCTTCACCGTCGAGGAGCGCGTCGCTATGGACACCATGCCCAAACCGAAGGGCCGGTATCAGGTCATTTTCGTCATCATGGCGGGGATCATGATCCTGTCGCTCGGCATCGGCGTGGTCGGTCCGGTTTTGATCGATGCGTTCGATAGCGCCAGCGACGGAGGCGGAAACGCTACCGAAGTCGGCGAATCGGTCGAGGTGGCTTTTCGCTCGACAGCCGAAGCCAATCCGGACGATCCGCAGGCAGCAATTGGCCTGGCGAATTTCCTGGCCAATACAGGCAAGCTGAGCGATGCCATCCCCTGGTATGAAAAGGCCATCGAGCTCTCGCCGGACGACGCGGCCATTCGGCTCGATTTTGCGCGATCGCTGGCCGCTGGCGTTATGAACGGCGACGCCGAGCTGCAATTCCAGAAAGCGATCGAGCTCGATCCGCAGGATCCGCAGGCGCATTTCTACCTGGGTGAGCTTTACTTCAATATGAATCCACAACGAACGGTCGATGCGATCGACGAATATGAAACGACCATTGCGCTCGGGCCGGAATCGTTCGTCGCGCAGCGCGCAAACGAGCGCCTGGTTGCTTTGGGAGTCGCAACGCCCGAGGCGTCTCCATCGCCCGCGGCATAGTGCCAAAAAGAGGAAGTCACATGTCTTCAAGAGAAAACGTCATCGATCCCGATCTTCTGGCCTTGCTGGTCTGCCCGGTCGACCACGCGGAGCTCGAGCTCCATGAATCGAGTCTGATCTGCAGCAAATGCGGGCGCTCGTATCCGGTCGTCGACGGCATTCCGAACATGGTCGTCGACGACTAGCGCCCGAACAGATGTTCGGCGTTCGCGGTATACTTATGAGATGACCGACCGAGCTGCCGTCCAAGCAAACCCATCGAGCGACCAGGAAACCCGAGACCGGATCGTTTCCGCCCGCCAGCGGAATGAGGACCAGCGGGTCGATGGTTCGTTGCGTCCCAAGAGCCTGGCCGAATACATCGGACAGGACCGCGTGAAAACCAGCTTGAAGGTTTTCATCGAGGCTGCCAGGCGGCGGGGTGAACCACTGGATCACACCCTGCTCTACGGCCCCCCGGGGTTGGGCAAGACAACGCTTGCCTCGATCATCGCTACCGAGATGTCGGTGAGTCTCAGAATCACCTCTGGCCCCGCGATCGAGCGGGCGGGCGATCTCGTCTCGATTCTGACCAATCTCAAAGCCGGCGATGTGCTCTTCATCGACGAGATTCACCGGTTGAACCGGGTGGTCGAGGAAGTGCTCTATCCCGCGCTGGAAGACTTCGCGGTCGATATCATCATCGGCAAGGGACCGGCGGCGCGCTCGATGCGCATCAATCTTCCGCGCTTCACCCTGGTTGGCGCCACCACCCGCCTGGCGCTCATGACCGGCCCATTGCGCGATCGTTTCGGTTCGGTCATGCGGCTCGACTTTTACGATGTCGAGGCAATGACTACGATCATCAATCGGTCGGCCACGATTCTGAATGTCAACATGTCGGACGACGGCGCCCTGACCATTGCCCGGCGGGCGCGCGGAACGCCACGCATTGCCAACCGGTTGCTCAAGCGTGTACGTGACGTGGCGGAAGTCCGCGGAGCCACTATGGTGGATGGCGCGCTGGCCGCGGAAGCGCTGGAAATGCTCGATGTGGATGAGCTGGGGCTCGACGACATCGACCGCCGTATTCTGCGCACGATCGTCGAAAAGTTCGACGGCGGCCCAGTCGGCGTCGATACGATCTCGGCGGCAACCAGCGAAGAATCCGATACGATCATGGATGTCTACGAGCCGTATCTGATTCAGCTCGGCTTCCTGCAGCGCACACCGCGAGGCCGGGTTGCAACCCGCCGCGCCTACGAGCACCTCAAGGTCGAACCGCCGGCGACCTTCGACGTCCAGCAACGGCAGTTCCTCTTCGAAGACCTCGAATAGGCGGAATGCGAACCGCCGATTTCGATTACAACCTTCCTCCCGAGCTGATCGCCCAGACCCCTCTCGAGCGGCGCGATGCCTCCCGACTACTGGTGTTGGATCGATCGTCCGGATCGATCACCCATTCGACCGTGGACCAGCTTCCCGAATTTTTATCCGCCGGTGACCTGCTCGTCGCCAACAACAGCCGGGTGCTTGCGGCTCGGCTGCGGGCACGGAAAGTCGAAACCGGAGGCAAGATCGAGCTTCTTCTGCTCCATCCGTTGGCGGACGGCACCTGGGAGAGCCTCGCCAAACCGGCCAGGCGGTTGGTCGCCGGGCAGCGGCTCATCGTCGAAGAAACCGAATTCGGGATCGACGTCGTCGAACGGCTCGACGACGGGCTGGTTCGGCTCCAGCTGGATCCTGGCCTCATCTCGAATCTCGATCGAATCGGTACGATCCCGCTGCCTCCGTACATCCACGAGCGTCTGGACGATCCGAATCGTTATCAGACGGTCTATTCGTCGCGACCTGGTTCCGCGGCCGCGCCGACAGCGGGATTGCATTTCACACCTGAGCTGATTCAGCGAATCAAGAGCAATGGGATCGGATGGGCCGAGGTCACACTCGATATTGGGCTCGACACTTTCCGGCCAGTCACGGTCGACGACCTCTCCGACCATCACATGCACACCGAAACTTGTCGCATGGACATCGCCACAGCGGATGCGATTCGGCGCACGAGAGAGACGGAGAGCCGCGTCTTCGCTCTGGGTACGACGGCCGCGCGCACCCTCGAAACTGCCGGGCGATTGTGGGGAGACGCGGCACCGTTTGCATTCGAAAACGCGACCGATATCTTCATCACACCGGGATACGAATGGCGCGTCGTCGATGGATTGATTACCAATTTCCACCTGCCCAAGTCGACACTACTGATGATGGTGAGCGCCCTCGCCGGCCGCGAGCAGATTTTAGCGGCGTACCAGGAAGCTATCCGCGAGCGATATCGCTTCTTCTCCTTCGGGGACGCGATGCTTATCCTTTAGCGGTTCGAGTCGTTATCGCGCGCACCGGAGGAAAATCATTGTCCGAGCTTTCCCGAGACGAGGCCTGGGCCCTCGTTACCGAATATATACAGAGCGAAAGTCTGCGCCGGCATTGCCTTTCAGTCGAAACCGCCATGCGCGCCTATGCGGCCAAGAACGGTGAATCGGTCGAGAATTGGGGCGCCGTCGGTCTGATTCACGATTTCGACTATGAGATCCATCCCACACTCGATCAGCATCCACAGGACGGGGCGCCCATCTTGCGGCAGCGGGGGTACCCCGATTGGGCGATCGACGCGGTACTGAGCCACGCGGATCATCTCGATATTCCGCGTGACACCGATATGAAAAAGACACTCTACGCCGTCGACGAGCTGACCGGATTCATCTCCGCGGTCGCGTTCGTACGACCGACCAAAGCGGTTGCGGACGTCACTCCCAAAGCTGTGCGCAAGAAAATGAAAGACAAAGCCTTTGCCCGCGCCGTTGACCGGGAGGCTATGCTTCATGGGGCGGAACTGCTCGGTGTCGACTTCGACGAGCACGTCGCGTTCGTCGTCCTGGCGATGACCGACAATGCCGAAATCCTCGGACTTGCCGGGGTGCCAGTCGACGCCGATGCTCGGTAATCGCCTACTGGGGCTGATCGTCCTGGCGCTCCTGGCAGGGGTCGTCTCGGCCTGCGGGGTCGTCGACAATTCCCCGAAGGAAGAGAACACCGTTCCCGCTCCAACGTCGCTTTCACAAAGCGATGCGGATATCGAAAGCGGTTGCTGGACGGCAACCGATCGCGTCAACACAGAAGGAGATTCCGAATTGGCAGATATTCAGCAATGGTCGAAGGCGCCCGAAATGACCATCGACGGCTCGAAAAAATATTCGGCGCTGGTCGAAACCAATAAGGGTGATTTCACTATCGAGCTGCTGCCGGGCGAAGCGCCGCTGGCCGTCAACAATTTTGTCTGCCTGGCGCGCGCCGGATTCTATGACAACACGCCAATCCATCGCATCGTGGCGGGATTCGTGATCCAGGGCGGCGACCCGACCGGAACCGGTCGCGGTGGTCCTGGGTACAAGTTCAACGACGAGCCGATCAGCCTCGACTACGAAAAGGGCACGGTCGCGATGGCAAATGCCGGACCGAATACGAATGGCAGCCAGTTCTTCGTCGTGCTCGACGACCTGCGCGGCAAGCTCGGCAAGAATTACACGATCTTTGGCAAGGTCTCCGACGGACTGGATGTCGTCGATATCCTCGGCAAGGTGCAAACCAAGGCCGGCGGTTCGGGGGAGAAGTCGACCCCGATGGAGCCGGTGACGATCGAGAAGGTCACGATCACCGAGGCTTGAGCGACGGGTTTCGTTTCCTGTGCAATGGGAAGGCGACCGGTGCACACCGGTCGCCTTTTGCGTGGTCTTCGATCGATCTGGGGTTCTATGCCGCCGCGGCGAGCTCGTCCTCGAGCGATTCGTATTCGCGCAAGAGCTCGATCCAGTGACGCTCCCAGTTGTCTACCTCGATACCGTGGCTCATCGCCTCGCCGATGCGCGAAAAACCATCTTGCAGGCGAAGCTCGAGCCGGGCGACGCGGTCCTCGATTGTTTCAGGAGTCGTTCCCTGCTTCCGGCCGGGAATCGATGTCAGCTTGGTTGCCATAGTCAGGTTTCCTTTCTGAATGAGCAGCTCAGGAGGCCTTGGCAAGCGGCTCGACCGACTTCAGCCGCTCGATATAGGCGGACGCGTCGCGCCGGTCGAGCTGATCGAACGACTTGCCGAAAAGCTCGGTGACCTGTGCGTCGACCGCCTGATCCGACAGTCCCTTCTCGCGGGCCATCTGGCGGATGAAGCTCTTCTGGCGGTCAGTCATCGATTGACGCTCGGCCGCCTGCCCCTGCCGTTCCTGGGCGAAATCGACCAGCTGCCGCTGGCGCGCGAGCCGGACCGGCGCATCGACGACTTTTTCCTGCCCCTCGGCAAAGTCAAAATCAGGGGTGAACTGGGTGCCGAAGCCCAGCGCCGCCAGCGCGCGACCGAGTGCCTTGGTCTCGGCCTTTTCCAGATAGTCACGAAAATCGTCATATCCCTCACTGCCCCAGCCGGTGGACGATCCGCCGCCCGGGATCGAGACGTGCGCCTTGAACACAGCCACACTATTCTCGTGAGAGATGAGCTCGGTCGTGATGACCGCATCCGGATGCTGCGTGCGCAGCCAGTAGACACGCCATTTCACTTCCAGATAATCGGCGCCCCCCACACGGGTAACGAAGCGGCGGGGATCGAATGTGTTGGTGGTTTCCATGGTCACGATTGCCTCGGGTTCCTACGGGAAACGAACGCTTGTTCTAGAAGGTATTGTAGAACATGCGTGCGCCTGTGTCAATAAGTGACTGTCAAGTGAACGAGGATTTAGCGCGAGGCATATGGTGACGAGTGAAGGAAAATGCTCGTCTGGTTGTACAATTTGCCGGCTAACGGTATCTGTTCGAACGAGGAGCAAGCCAGAACGTGCGAGTCACCTGTTTGCAGGAAACACTCCAGCATGCGCTGGATCAAGTAACCCGCGCCGTCGCGACCCGCACATCGCTTCCCGCTCTCAGCAATGTCTTGCTGGTTACTGACAATGGCCGCCTGAAAATCGTGGCCTCGGACCTCAATATTGCGATCACCACCTGGATCGGAGCTTCGATCGAGGAGGAAGGCCGGCTAGCGGTCGACGCCCGTTTGCTCTCCGATTTCGTTCACACGTTGCCAGCGGGGCAAGTGGAGCTGGCGAGCAGCGGCCGACAAACGCTATTGACGGTCACCGCCGGTCGCGACCGCGCCGAGATCAACGGGATCGATGCCGATGATTTCCCGGAGATCCCGGTAGTCGTCGACGATGTCGAATCGACCGTCACCGATCCAGCGGCGCTCCGCGAGATGATTGCGCAGGTTGAGTTTGCGGCCGCGTCCGATGAGAGTCGTCCAGTATTGGCAGGCGTTCTCGTACGCATCGAAGGCGACCGGATCATTCTGGCTGCCGCTGATGGATTCCGCCTGGCCGTGCGCGAGGGCCGCATGAGCCGTGCGCTCCTTTCCCCCATCGACATCATCGTGCCGGCGCGCTCGATGCGCGAACTGGGGCGCCTGCTCGGAGAGGCAAAGAACGAAGTCGCACTCTATGTCACGCCAAATCGGAGCCAGCTGATCGTCCATTTTTCGGGAGAGAACGGCGAAGGCGAAGTCGAATTCCTTTCGCGCCTCATCGAGGGCACGTTCCCGGATTACCGGCAAATCATTCCCAGCGATTTCTCCACCAAAGTGGAAATGGGCCGCGATGCGCTCCTGACCGCCGTGCGTCGCTCCAGCTTTTTCGCGCGAGACAACAACGATGCTATCCGCTTCGATGTACTCACCACCGATGACGATCTTGCTCCTGGCACGATCGAGGTGTCGGCGAATGCGGCCGAACGAGGCAACGCGCATAGTTATGTCGATGCATCGATCACCGGACCGGCCGTGCAGATCGCGTTCAATGCACGCTATCTCAACGACGTGTTGGGCGTCATTCGCACCGGTACCGCGTCGTTGGGATTGAATGGCTCCAACCAGGCCGGTGTCATCCGCGCGGGCGATTCGGACACCTATACGCATGTGATCATGCCAATGGTGATCGGCGCGCAATAGAAACGCCGGTCGCGCGGTCGATCGCACGAGGGCCGCTTTGTATCTGAAATCCCTGCGCCTGACTGAGTTCCGCCGCTATCGCGAGCTCGATCTGGGCATTCCTCCCGAAGGCTTCGTGCTCATAGGCCGCAATGCGAGTGGCAAATCGACATTGCTCGAAGCCATTTCGATGCTGTCCACTATGCGATCCAGTCGCGCGCAGACCGAGAGGGAGCTGATCGGCTGGGAAAGCGGCACGGAATACGGCGGCGACATTGCCCCATTTGCCCGGCTGGAGGCGGAGATCGAGCGCCGTAGCGGACCGGCCGAGATTGCCATCGGTATGCAGCTCGATCCCAATCGCGGCAGCCACACCAGGAAACAAATCAGTCTCAATGGCAAGCACGTGCGCGCCGGAACGGCGGTCGGCGTGCTTCGTTCGGTGCTCTTCGAGCCGGGCGACATCGAGCTGGTCTCGGGCGCGCCCTCGGTGCGACGGCGCTATCTCGATATCATGCTCTCGCAGCTCGATCCCGTCTATCTCCGCTCGCTGAGCCGGTATGTCCGCATCGTCGAGCAACGCAATCGGCTCATCAAAACGCTCGTGCAAAACGGGGCACAATGGAATACGGCTTCGACCCGTCAGCAGCTGGATTATTGGGACGGCGAGCTCATTGGCAGCGGTTCCGCCATCCTGGCCCGCCGCATGGTCGCCAGTCGCGAGCTGGCAAATCTCGCGGCCGCGCGGTTTGCATCGTTCACCGAGGAGTCCACGCTCGGCGTTG
Source organism: Thermomicrobiales bacterium (assembly GCA_035708745.1). Lineage (GTDB taxonomy): Bacteria > Chloroflexota > Chloroflexia > Thermomicrobiales > UBA6265 > JAMLHN01. The sequence continues at coordinate 8,342 of DASTFJ010000158.1, forward strand.
TCTACGAGCCAACCGTTCGGACTTCGCTGACAGCCGCCGAATCACTGCCGGCTCTCGATGATCTCGAGCACCGGCTGGCCTACGATATGTCCGAAACAATCGACCGCGAGCGACAGCACGAGTTTCGCCGCGGGGTCACCTTGGTCGGGCCGCACCGCGACGATTTGCTGATCACAATCGATGGAAACCAGATCGGGGCCTACGGTTCCCGCGGTCAGCAGCGGTTGGCAGTCATTGCGTTGAAGCTGGCTGAAACCGACCTGATGACCTCGGCCGGTGCAGATACGCCGGTGCTCCTCCTCGACGATGTTTTTTCCGAGCTCGACGCGATCCATAGAGAGTTGCTCGCGGCCTCCATCTCCGGAGCGCAGATGCAGACCATCGTCACGACAACGGATGAATCGGTTGTGCGGGCAGCGGGAATACCGATCGAGCGATATGCGTCCGTGGATGCCGGCGTTATGCGCTGGATCTCATGAGGCCGGTGCGGGCACGGCATTTCCTGCCTATGGTCGATTTTTTCTCAGGCCGTGGATTTACCGAGATATGCATAGAATGCTGCTGATATTCCCACGAATTATGGAAAGCCGATGGGTGCGCCAAAAACCGCCTGATTGGGCCAGTCTCGACAGCGGCCGGGATGATCGGGGCGATTAGGTGTGCTACACTTCGTCGCCGCGTTGGGGTGTAGTCTAACGGTAGGACGCTTGGTTCTGGCCCAAGTAGTTGGGGTTCGAATCCCTGCACCCCAGCCAAGAGAAACGCGCGCTCCGGCGCGCGTTTTGCGTCTCCGCCGGTTGTTGCGCAGCGTTCGCCCGCTCACGCACTTATCACTAAACTGAGGATGCCACGCGGCGTGGACGCGTGGCGGGCCCTCACTCGGAGATCGACTCAACATGGAAACTGCGACGCTCGATTTGCTGGCCGGGCTCAATCCGGAGCAGGTTCGAGCGGTCACCGCACCGGATGGCCCCATTCTCGTCATCGCCGGACCCGGGAGCGGCAAGACCCGAGTCCTGACCCACCGGATCGCCTGGTTGATCGCGGAAAAAGGCGTCCCCGCGTCGGCTATTCTCGCGGTAACGTTTACCAACAAGGCCGCCCGTGAGATGCGCCAGCGCATCGAACAGCTCCTGACGCCAGAAGCCTCCGCCGGACTGACAATGGGAACGTTCCATTCATTCGGCGTGCGGGTATTGCGTGAAAACCCAGGCTACGTCGCCGAGCATCTGGGCATCCTCCGTAACTTCACCATCTATGACGATGCCGACCAACAGGCGATCGTCAAGCAGGCGATTTCCAATATCGGACAGGATCCAAAGCAGCTGCCGCCGCGCAGGGTCGGGAGTCGCATCAGCGCGTACAAGTCCGGCATGGTCAGTGTCGAGGATGCGCGCGACACGGCCGAGAATTTCGGCGACGAGCTCATGGCTCGGGCGTACGCCGAGTACCAGCGGCTCTTGCGCAAGGCGAACGCCATCGACTTCGACGATCTGCTCATATTGCCGATCAAGCTGTTCGATGCGGAACCGCGATTGCTCCATCGCTACCAGGAACGGTTCCAGCACATCCTGGTCGATGAGTACCAGGACACCAACCGGGTGCAATATGTGCTGGTCGAGGCGCTGGCGCAGAAGCACAAAAACCTCTTCGTCGTGGGCGATCCCGACCAGTCGATCTATCGCTGGCGGCAGGCTGACATTCGCAACATTCTCGATTTCCAGAAGTCGTTCGACGAAGCGCAGCGAGTCGACCTGGAAGTGAATTACCGGTCGACCGCCCGTATCGTGGCCGTGGCGGACAATGTCATCAAACTCAATCGCGATCGCATCGACCGCCGGTTGCGCACCAACAACGACGATGGCGATCAGGTTTCTATCCGCGAGTTGGCCGACCAGCAGCACGAAGCCGATTTCGTCGTCAGCGAGATCCGCCGGGTTATGCAGCAGCGCGGGCTGCGCGGTGACGACTTTGCGGTCATGTACCGCACCACCGCGCAGAGTCGCGTGCTGGAAGAGGCATTTCGGGTCAGCTCGATTCCTTACCAAATCGTCGGCGGTGTTCGCTTCTACGACCGCAAGGAAGTCAAGGACGTGCTGGCCGCGTTCAAGCTGATCGTCAATCCGGCCGACAGCGTCAGTCTGGAACGCGTATTGGAAAATATGCCGATCGGGCGTGGGCTCGGTCCCAAGGCGATGGAGACGATCGACCAATGGTCGATCGTCAATCGCCGTCCCGCGCTGGACGCCTTCATCGCGCTCGCGCATGGCGAGATGGGTGCCCCGCTCCTGAGTGGCAGCGCAAACAGCGCGGCAACCAAGCTGGGTTCTGTTTTCGATCAGCTGCGAACGCTCGAGCAGTCGGAACCTCTCACGTCTTTGTTCGATTCCGTGGTGCGGTTGACCGGATATCGCGATCACCTGGCTCATGGGGAAGACGACGAGCTGGAGCGTTGGGAGAATGTCCTCGAGGTCCGCGCCGATATGGAAAGCTATGACGTTCTCGAACCCGGCGAATCGCTTCCGGCCTACCTCGAACAGGTCGCCCTGGTTGCCGATGTCGATTCGCTGGACGACGAGTCGACCGGCCGGGTAACCCTCATCACGCTGCATTCAGCCAAGGGTCTCGAGTTTCCTGTTGTCTTCATAACCGGCCTGGAAGAAGGCTTACTGCCGGTCTCACGCGCGGTGGAGGCAGAATTCACCGACCCGGGAGCGATCGAGGAGGAGCGCCGGCTCTTCTACGTTGGCATCACACGCGCCGAGAAGCTGCTCTATCTGACCTACGTCGCCAACCGGATGACCTTCGGCCGGTACCAGCCGGGGGTCGCCTCCCGATTCCTCGATTCGCTCCCCCAGGAGCACATCAAAGATCTCGGTCGTCGCTCGAGCGTTTCTCCCAGAGGAGGCACCTCTCTCGTTGGCCGAGCGCAGACCCTTTCTGGCTTGCCCGCCTCGACCCTCAGACCCGCATCGATCCCGCCAAAGGCGGCGGTTCGTACCTGGTCGGTTGGTGAGAAGATCTTCCACCCGAAGTTCGGAGAAGGTACGATCACAGAAGTGCAGGAACGGCGTGGCGACCAGGAGCTCGCCATCTCGTTCACCCGCCACGGCCAGAAGCGCTTGTTGGCAAGTCTCGCCCCGCTCGATCTGATTACCGATTAGGGCGCGCCGGGCATGGCGAGGTCGAACTCGATCCGGAAACAACTCGAAGAGCGAGAGCGCGCCTGGCTGGCGCCAGCGGCGACCTTCAGCGACCGTGCAACCCGGCCGCGGCCGGAACAGCCGTCCGCGGTGCGCACCGAGTTTCAACGCGACCGGGATCGTATCGTGCATTCGAAATCATTCCGGCGGTTGATGCACAAAACCCAGGTCTTCGTTGCGCCGGCCGGCGACCACTATCGGACCCGGCTGACGCATACCCTGGAAGTCACGCAAATCGCCCGTACGATCGGGCGTGCACTCCGGCTGAATGAAGATCTGATCGAAGCAATCGGCCTTGGGCACGATCTGGGTCATACGCCGTTCGGCCATGCGGGGGAAATGGCGCTCGCCGAATTTCTGCCGAATTTCCGTCATAACGAGCAGAGTCTGCGCGTGGTCGATCTTTTGGAAAAAGACGGTCGCGGTCTGAATCTCACCGATCAGGTACGGCATGCCATCGTCCACCACTCGAAACCGGACGATGAGCTCAGTGCCTCCTTCACCGGCGAGTCGGCATCGCTGGAAGGGGAGGTGGTGCGGCTCGCCGATGCGATTGCCTATATCAATCACGATTGGGACGATGCCGAGCGCGCGGGAATCGTCTCCACCGAGCATTTGCCACCGGTCGTCGTCGAGCGCCTGGGACGCACACATGCGCAACGAATCGATACGTTGGTAACCGATGTGATTCGCAGCTCGGAGGTGGATGCCGCAACGCCGCGGGTACGAATGTCCGCAGACACCCTGGCCGCGGCGAATGAGATGCGTGCGTTTCTCTTCGAACAGGTCTACTATCCTCTCAACCGCACCCCCAACACCCGCAAGGCCCAGGGCGTGATTGCCGCTCTCTGCGCGTACTACCTGGAGCACATCGAACGCATGCCAGAGGAGTACCGAAAGCGCGATGGCGACCCACCTGAACGGCTGGTGGCCGACTACGTGGCCAGCATGACCGACCGTTTCGCGATCGACCGGTATCGCGAGCTCTATGTACCGAAGTACTGGGACTGATAGCCATGCCGGCCAATAGCGTCGAGCTGATCAAAGAACGACTGGACATTGTCGATATCATCGGCGACAAGGTCAATTTGAAAAAAACGGGGCGGAGCTTCAAGGGCTTGTGCCCGTTCCATCAGGAAAAGACGCCGTCGTTCGTGGTCTTTCCCGAGTCGCAGCATTTCCATTGTTTCGGGTGCGGCAAGAGCGGCGATCTCTTCACCTTTTACGAGCTCTCGCAAAAGGTCGAATTCCGCGAAGCCCTCACCGAGCTCGCCCAGCGCGCGGGCGTCGAGCTGGAATCGACCCGACCGGAGACAGCGCCGCCCGACCCGACGGTCGCTCGATCGCGCGATCTCAATGAGCTGGCCGCGCAGCTCTTTTCCCATGTGCTGCTGAACACCGCCTCGGGTGAGCCGGGCCGCGCGTATCTGGCGCAACGCGGTCTCGACGCAGCCACCATCGAACGTTTCCGGCTGGGATTCGCTCCGAATTCGTGGGATTACCTGCTCAAGCAATCCGCTGCCCGCGGAATCGACCCGCGCGCGATGTTCGACGCCGGCCTGCTGCAAGAGCGCGACAACGGCGGATACTACGACCGCTTCCGCAATCGCTTGATCTTTCCCATTCGTGACCGCGACGGCGCGGTCGTCGGTTTCGGCGCGCGCGCCATGGGCGACGATCAGCCGAAATATCTCAATTCGGCGCAATCATCGCTGTTCGACAAGAGCCGCATCCTCTATGGACTCGATCTGGCGAAAGACGCGATTCGCGACGAGGACCGCGTGGTGATCGTCGAAGGCTATATGGATGTCATCGCTGCCCACCAGTTCGAGCATCGCAACGTGGTGGCGACGATGGGCACCGCGGTGACCGAATCGCAAATCGAGCTGGTCAAGCGGATGACCAAGCGGATTGTGCTCGCGCTGGATGCCGACGCTGCCGGGCAGATGGCGGCATTGCGCACGATCGAGTCGATCCACACCGGACTCGATCAGACCGAGGAGTTCGTTCCCGATCCGCGGACGGCCTTCCGCATCGCCCGCCGGATCGACACGGAGATCACCGTCGCCGAGATGCCGGTCGGCAAGGATCCAGACGAGCTGATTCGCACCTCCCCCGAGCTCTGGAATGGGGTCATCGATTCGGCGCGGCCGTATGCTGAGTTCCTGATCTCCAAGGTTACGGAGAGTGTCGATCTCGCGGACCCGAGCGCGAAGCGCCACGCGATCGACCGATTAGCGCCGGTGTTGCAACTCGTTCCGGATGAGCTGACCCGGAGTCACTATGCCCAGCTGGTTGGTCGCCGGCTCGATCTGCCGTTTCGAGAGGTCAAAGCGCGCCTACAGCGAAGTGCTCCATCTGGATTCTCGCGTCGAGGTGCGCATCCTGTCCAACAAGAACAAACCGGGGCGCTGCATATCGAGGACCATCTGCTTGCGCTCCTGCTGAAGCACCGCGCGCTGGTATTCGACCTTACTTCAGAAGTGCCGCCGGATGATGTGATGGATTCACGCAATCGCACGCTATTGTCGATCGTGCGCGACGCCTCACTGCCAGACGAACATTTCGCCGCGGGCTTTACTGACAGTCTCGATCCCGTGCTTGCCGAGCACGCGATCGCACTGGTGCGCTCGATCGACAGCCGGCCCAGTCAGCTCCCCGGTGAAGTTCGGGAAGAAGTCCTGCAAACCCTCATGCGGTTGGAGCGGGAGCGATACGACTTGCTGTCGGCGCATCTGCGCAGCGAGATCGCCACGGCGGAGGCCGCCCGCGATCAGGAGCTATTGCCTACCTTGCTGGCGCAGTACGACCGGCTCTCGATCATGCATAAGCGGACCTATCCGCCGTTGAGCCCGTACTTCAGGGATTCGCGGACGCGCACGCCCCTGAAGAAGCCAAGTCCATTTTCACGACAGTAGCGCGAGCGCTGACGCAAGCGCGTCGGCGAGCGGGACGTCCTGTTCTGGTCGAACGGTTCGCAGGTCGATCAGAACCGCGTCGTCGCGGATGATCGGAAAAACGCGAGGGCTTCCGGTTCGCAGCGCTCGGGCGAATACATCCGGATGGCTCGAGGAAAAGCTCAGTGCCACACTGGGCAGCGTCTCTCCTGGTAAGGACCCGCCGCCCACCGATGCGATCGAAGGAACGGCCTGAGCGCCAACGAGGTCTGCAACTGTCGCTGCTCGACCGGTAAGCTGCTCGATCGTCGCGCCGATCATCGACCAGATTGGAATCTCGGTTTCGGCCTCACCACGCAGGTAATGCCGAAGTGTCGCTGCGACCCCAGCGAGCGTCACTTTATCTGTCCGCAGCGCACGAGCCAGTGGATGTCGTTCGATCCGACCGATGAGGTCGCGACGACCGGCGATAATGCCGGCCTGCGGACCGCCCAGCAGCTTGTCTCCGCTGAGTGTGACGATGGACGCACCCGCAGAAATTACTTCTGCCACCGTCGGTTCATGGCTGAGGCCGAACCGACTTGTATCGAGCAACGCCCCGCTTCCGAGGTCTTCGAGCAACAGTAGGTCCAGCGAGCGCGCCAATCCGCCGAGCTCTCCGGTGGTGACGCCGGCGGTGAAACCCTCGACGCGAAAATTGCTGGTGTGCACTTTCAGCAGCGCGGACGTATCAGGTCCCGCGGCATTCTGAAAATCCTTGAGGTACGTTCGGTTCGTGGTGCCAACCTCGACCAATCGGCATCCGCTTTGCTGAACGACCTCAGGGATGCGGACCCCACCTCCAATCTCGACCGCTTCGCCACGAGAAACAACAACCTCTCGTCCAGCTGAGAGAGCTGCAAGCGATAGGAGGATCGCGCCGGCGTTGTTATTGACCACGAGCGTAGATTGAGCGCCCGTCAGCACACGCATGAGGCGCGAAATCTCGTCCATACGCCCGCCCCGCCGATTGGTGTCTGGATCTATTTCCAGCGAGAGATACGATCCCGCCGAGGCCGCCATGGCAGCCGCGGTTTCGTGGCTGACCGGAGCGCGACCCAGATTGGTATGCAGAACGATGCCGGTGCCGTTGATGACAGAATCGAAGCGAGTGGCCTCGATCTCGGCTAGTGCCACCTGGCATCGCTCGATGACATCGTCGACGGAGAGACGTTTTCCCTCCTGGATGTCCTGCCGTGCGATGGTGAGCTCTTCCCGGATGACTTGCGTCAGCAGCTCAGCGGCAAAGCTCCGATCCGTGAAATGCTCGAGCAGCGCCGATACCGAGGGCAGCTCGCGATACGGATTGATCGTCTGATTTTTCGGAGGCTGGTTGGCTGAGGTCATTTCTACCGGAAGGAACCTCGCGGGAAATGACGTGGGGGAGTGCAATGCACTCCCCCATCGGGCTGGTCGGGGAGAGAGGATTTGAACCTCCGACCTCAGCGTCCCGAACGCTGCGCGCTAACCGGGCTGCGCTACTCCCCGAAGGCGGATGGGAGGATAGCACAGAACGACATCGCCGTTTGCACCCTGGCCCGTGGATCCATCGTTTGACAGTGCCCGAGGAGGGACTCGAACCCCCGACGCCCGCCTTAGGACGGCGGCGCTCTATCCACTGAGCTACACGGGCTTCCTCCGCGTTCTCATGCTAGCACATTGGGCTCAAATGCCTCAGCATTTCCTCACCATTCCAGGACGCGCACTCGTTGGCTTCCTGCTATAGTGCGCGAACAGCATCGCTTACGAAACGTAACGGGCTGAGATTTTGCAATCGATCGCGAGCCGGAACGGCTCAGAGGTACGCGTAGCATGACGTCCGTGTCATATGCCGGACCGTCGGTTTTCGGATACGAAACCGACCACCTCCGGCGAGTTGCTTCGATTTCGGTTCACACGTCGCCGCTCGCGACGCTTGGTGGCAAAGACGCGGGCGGCATGAACGTCTATGTTCGAGAGCTCTCCTGCCACACGGCCCACTTGGACCTGCCGGTCGATGTATTTACGCGACGAACCGACCCGGAAACACCTGAAGTCGTCGAAATCTGTGAAGGCGTCAATCTCATTTCGATATGCGCCGGTCCTCCCACTCCCCTCGACAAAAATCTCCTCTTCGATTTACTTCCCGAATTTGCCGAACAGATGGCGCTGTACTCGCTGCGCGCAGGTGTGCGGTACGACGTAATCCATGCCCACTATTGGCTCTCTGGCTGGACCGCGCACTTGCTCGAACGCTATTGGAATACGCCGTTTTCCTTGATGTTCCACACCACCGCGCATATGAAGAACATTGTCTCGCCTGAATCCGAACATGAAACGACGCTCCGGGCAGAAATCGAAAACAAGCTGGTTGGGTTGGCCGACAGCATCATTGCCGCCAACCCCGACGAAGCCGCCGATCTGATCTGGCGGCAACACTGTCCAAGCGAAAAGATCTGCACCATTCCGCCAGGCGTCGACACGAGACTCTTCCGGCCACTCGACCGGTCGGCATGCCGGGCGGAGCTGGGTATCGGTCCGGACGAGCACGTTGTGTTGTTCGTCGGGCGTATCGACCCTATCAAGGGACTCGATACACTGCTCGAGGCCACCGCATTTCTGAAATCATCGGGTTCGCTAGCTCGCGTACATCTGATCGGCGGCGAGCTCGACGACCGCCATCAGCCCATTGGGCAGCTCGCTCGTCTCGTCGAACGCGCGAGAGTCTTGGGGGTCGCCGATCGGCTGGTACTTTGGGGTTCCCAGCCACAGGATCGGCTGCCTGTTTTCTATTCCGCCGCAGACGTCGTTTCCGTGCCTTCTCGTTATGAATCGTTCGGACTGGTAGCCGTGGAGGCCATGGCCTGCGGGATTCCCGTGGTGGCTTCGCGCGCCGGGGGATTGATCTTTACCGTCGAGGACGGCCGGACCGGATATCTGGCGCCGATCGGCGACGGGGCCGAACATGGCCGCCGGATGCTGGAGCTCCTTACCGATCCGCAGAAATGTGCTGCTTTCAGTTGTGCGGCTCGGGAAGGTGCGCTTCGGTTTTCGTGGGAGGCCGTCGCCACGTCAGTCGTGCATGTGTACGAGCGGCTAGCAGACGGTCACCGGGCAAATCTCTGCGGTGATGAAGAGATCTTCGCCAGCGCCATCTGAGTTCGATCGACCGAGAAAGAAGCGAAAGCGCCCACCTGAAGCAGGACGGGCGCTTTGCATTCGTGTCTCGAAGCCTAGATCGACGCGACGGCGCGCTCGAAAATGGAGAGGAATTCGCTGGCCTGCTGGCGGTCTATCACCAGGGGCGGGATCACCCGGATCGCCTGATCGTAGGTTCCGCAATTGATCAGTAGCACGTTCTCCTCGAGGCATGTTGCCATGACCTTCGAGACGGCGGCCGCGTTTGGCTCGCCCGCCTGGTCGACGAATTCCACGGCGATCATTAGACCCAGACCGCGCACTTCTCCGATCACCGGGTGATGAGCCTGGATTCCGCGCAGGCCCTGCATCAGCATGTCGCCGATCTCAGCGGCATTCTCGGGTAGATGCTCGTCGCGCATGACCCGCAGGGTCTCTGCCGCAGCGGCAGTGCCGACCGCATTGGCGCCGTAGGTGCCACCGTGCGCCCCGGGGGGCCATTTGTCCATGGTCGATTTGCTGGCGACCACCGCGCTTACTGGCAAACCGGATGCGATCCCCTTGGCGACCGTCATAATGTCGGGGACGACATCGAAATGCTCGAAACCCCACATCGCGCCTGTGCGCCCCATGCCCGTCTGAATCTCATCGAGAATGAGCATGATGCCGTGCTCGTCGCAGATCGAACGAACCTCCTGCAACCAGCGGGCCGAGGGCACCAGATAGCCGCCTTCGCCGGCGACGGTTTCCACCAGGATGGCCGCGACATCGTCTGGCATGACCATGGTGTCGAAGAGGGTTTTCAGCTCGGAGAGGTAGTAGTCGTCGGCTTCGGCCGGAGCGGAACCAAATGGCGAGCGGAAATAGTAGGGATACGGCGCGTAGTACATACTCGCCAGCAGCGGCTCGTAGTGACCGCGCACCTTGGCACGGGACGACGTAACCGACATGGCGGCGTGGGTGCGTCCGTGGAACGCGCCACGCATCGCGATAACTGCCGGACGCCGGGTGGCGATCTTTGCCAATTTCAAGGCGCCTTCGATCGCCTCTGCTCCACTGTTTGCCCAGAAGACCTGGTCAAGAGAGGACGGAAGCGTGGCGGTCAGCTCCGCGGCGGCATCGAGCATCGGCTCGTGCAACAGGATGTTTTGCTGGGCATGAATGATCTTGCCTGCTTGCGCGCGAATTGCTTCGACCACACGCGGATGGCAATGCCCGGTGTTGACGACCGCGATGCCGGACGTGAAGTCCATATATCGCCGGCCGTCGCGGTCCCAGACGTAGATGCCCTGGGCATGATCGACGAAGACCGGGGAATACCGGCCGATGACCCGCGGCACGAGTGTCTGCGGATCGAGTCCTACCTCTGCAACCATCTGCGCCCTCCCGAATGGTGTTCGTGTCGACCGTCAGGCACCCGTTTGCGCCTTCTTTTCGCGCTCCTTTTGCTCTTTGTAGAATTTCTTGGTCTTGGGAACCGGTTTGGCGTCCTCTGCCTCGCGACGCGCCGCCGCCTCGACGGCCTTACCTTCCATCTCCTCCTCCAGACGCACGAAGTCGTTGTATACCCGCACGTTGGTGTTGGAATCGGCGGTGCGCATGAGCATGCGCACCAGCTGGAGCTGCGAATTCACCGTTGCATTCTTCGCGGCCGGCAGTGACGCCCGCTTGATGAAGAGGTCGACCGTATCGAGCGTGGCGGCTTGGGCGTCGTTCTCGACGAGCCGCTCACGAATGTTTTGAAGCCCGTCCAAAACGTTCACTTTATGCCCTTCGATTCGTGGAAATTGATGGATCCCGCGAGCGCGGAGACGGCCCGATTGTACCACCGGCGTGGCGGACACCTTCAGTAAAGCAACGGGGTTCCGTGCTATCCTTGGGGCAGTTGCCAGGGGTGCGAGCATCGCTGAGAGCGCGGCCGGCAGAGGCCGCCAACCCTCCGAACCTGATCCGGGTCATTCCGGCGAAGGGACGGCAACGATCGACCTCGTCGATGGCAACCGCCGTCGGCGTTTTTTCTTTTTCGGGAGCAGTCTGTGACCTCGTTCGATGCCGAGCAAGCCGTCCCCAAGGCCCTGACCATCGCTGGATCGGACTCCGGCGCCGGCGCGGGAATCCAGGCAGACTTGAAGACCTTTGCCGCGCACGGGGTCTATGGCACCAGTGCGATTACGGCAGTCACCGCGCAAAACACGCGCGAAGTCATCGCGGTCGCCGAGGTGCCGGAAGAGATCGTCGCGGCTCAGATCGACTCGGTGCTGGAAGATATCGGCGCCGGCGCAATCAAAACCGGCATGCTCTCCAGCGCGCGCATCGTCGAGACCGTCGCCGAGCGCATCGAGGCCTGGGGCATTCAAACCGTGGTCGACCCGGTGATGATTTCCAAGAGCGGGAACTTTCTGCTGGCACCTGAGGCAATCGGGGCCCTCAAACGCCGTCTTATCCCTGCCTCAGCGATCGTGACGCCGAATCACCACGAGGCGGCGGCGCTCACCGGTATCGAGATCAAGAGTGACGAAGATGCCCGTGAAGCGGCCAGAGCGCTGGCTGACCTGGGAGCGCGCATCGTGGTCATCAAGGGCGGACATCGCCCTGGCGCGCCGATCGATCTGGTGTTCGATGGGAGCTCGTTTGGCGAGCTTTCAGCGGAGCGAATTGAGACCGACAACACGCATGGCACCGGTTGCACCTTTTCGGCTGCGATTACGGCCAATTTGGCCCTTGGATTCGGGCCGCTCGAATCGATCGCCCGCGCAAAGCTGTATCTCACGGAAGCACTTCGCACCAGCTACCGCGTTGGCGGCGGTCACTCGCCCGTCAATCATCTATTCGCGCTCGAGCCGACCGGCTCGATTCGCTGAAGGGAGCGAAACGATGTCATTCGAATTCAATGGCAGTTCGACCCACGACGAGCTCACCATCGGTGGTAAGAGCTTCAACAGCCGCCTCTTTCTCGGCACTGGAAAGTACCGGACCTCCGAAGAGATGAACGCGGCATTCAGCGCCGCGAACGCGGAAATCATCACCGTCGCATTGCGACGTATCGATTTCGACGATCCGAAGAGCCGATCGGTGCTGGAGGATATCGACTGGACGAAATACACGATCCTGCCGAATACGGCCGGGTGCCAGACCGCTGAGGAAGCCATTCGCATCGCACGCATGGCGCGGGCGCTCGAGCTCTCCGATTGGGTGAAGCTCGAGGTGATTCCCGATCCCAAATATCTGCTGCCTGACCCAATCGGCACCTTCGAGGCTGCCAAGGTCCTGGTGAAAGAGGGATTCACGGTCCTGCCATACATCGGCGCCGATCCGATTTTGGCGCAGCGCCTGCAAGAGCTCGGAACCGCAACCGTTATGCCCCTAGGGTCGCCGATCGGTTCCGGGCAGGGACTGGTCAGCATCGATTCAATTCGCATCATCATCGAGCAGGCCGAAGTGCCGGTCGTCGTCGACGCAGGTATCGGCGTTCCATCTGACGCAGCCCAGGCCATGGAGGCTGGGGCCGATGCGGTCCTGGTCAACACCGCGGTCGCGCTGGCGTCCGACCCGGCAATGATGGCTTCGGCGATGGCCGAAGGCGTATCGGCCGGCCGCAAGGCATACGTGGCAGGAAGAATCCCGCGCAAGGCGTACGCTTCGGCTAGCAGCCCGCTCGAAGGTGTCGTCGGCGCGCGGCCGTGAACGAGGACAGACTCCGCGACCATCTCAAGGTGTATCTTGTGGCCGGGTCGCAGGACGCGCCGGGCGGCTTGCTGGAAACGGTCGAAGCCGCGTTGCTGGGTGGAGTCACCGCGGTTCAGCTTCGCGAGAAGAACGGCACCGACCGCGAGATCCTGCAAACCGCCGACCGGGTGCGGGAGCTCTGTACGGATCACGGTGCTGCGTTTTTCATGAACGACCGCGTCGATTTGGCATTAGCCGCGGGGGCCGATGGCGTTCATCTCGGGATCGACGATCTGTCGATCCCGGCGGTCCGGCGAATCGCCGGACCAAATCTCTGGATAGGTTTTTCCCCGGATACCGACACAGGGGCACGCTCGGCCAAATTAGAAGGCGCAAGCTATCTGGGCGTCGGTCCGGTCTTCGGTACCCGCTCGAAACCCGACGCGGGGCCAGCCCTCGGCGTGAGCATGCTGCGCCGGCGAATTGCGATCGCGGATCTGCCGGTGATCGGTATCGGCGGTATCGATGCTTCGAATGTCGCCAGCGTGATCCGAGCCGGGGCGACTGGCGTTGCAGTGATGAGCGCCGTCCTGCGCGCGGACGACCCGCGGGTCGCGGCCGAAACCATTCGCGGAGCAATCGATGCCGCTTTGGGATAGAACGGCGCTGATGTGGGTTACCGACCGAAACAGATCGGATGCGGCGCTTCCAGAGCTGGCGCAAGCAGCAGCCGGGTCTGGAATCGATCTCATTCAGATACGAGAGCCGGGGCTGGATCGACTGCCGCTGGAGTTGCTTGTCCGGGCGATGGTGACGGTGTCAGGACCCAATACCAGCGTGATCGTCAATTCGAATATCGAGCTGGCGCGCAAGCTAGGAGTTGGTGTCCATCTACCTGAGACAGGTCCGTCCATCGAAGAGGCACGAGATCAGCTGGGGATAGAAACGTTGGTGGGCCGTTCCGTGCATTCGGTCGAGGCCGCTCGAAATTCAGCGGGCGCTTCGTATCTCATTGCAGGCCACGTCTTCGAAACGACTTCGAAGGTCGGGCGGAAGCCTCTCGGCCTCGATCGCTTGCACCAGATCGCGGAAGCCGCGCCGGCGCCCGTGCTGGCGATCGGGGGTATCACGCCCGAGCTGGTGCCGACCGTGCTCGAAGCCGGCGCCTCAGGCGTGGCGGTCATGAGCCCATTGACGAAGATTGCGACGATCGATGCCCGGGCACAACGTTATCGAACCGCATTGGAGCAAAGCGTGGACAAGCAGTCTGAATCGACGATCGAAGCGACGATCAATGGAAAGTCGATCGAGTTAGCCGCGGGGACGACGGTTTCGGAGTTTCTCGCTGGGCGCGAGCTCCACGAACGCCTCGTTGTCGTCGAGCGCAACGGCGACATCATCAAGCGGTCGACCTTTCCCGATGTGGTCATCGAAGAAGGTGACCTGCTCGAGATCGTTCATTTCGTCGGCGGCGGTTGAGTCCTCACCGGGAATCCACCGGCAACGCTTCATATCGACCGTATACTCCTCGACAAATGTCACACCCTCGGCGACTAACCGTTGTTTCATGACCTCGGGATGACCGAAAGCCCATCCGCCGCTCAGAAATCCATCTCTGTTTACTACCCGATGGAACGGAAGATCGAGGCCCGCCGGTGGAGATGCGACCGCCCAACCGACCTGCCGCGCTCCACGAGGGTCACCCAACGCCCGGGCAATGTCGCCGTAGGTAGTCACCCGCCCGCGCGGTATCTGGCGGACGATGTCGAAGACCTGATCCGTCAGTTTCCTCGGTCGAATTGCTCTGTCATCTGGCTCGTTCATCGGCAGGAAACACTCGAGAGTGGGTTTCTCGTGAAACCGGGACCCCACCACCCGACGCTATACTCTCCGGTGCGGCGAATGCAGCGCCGCCCATTTCGATTCGACTGACGTCCACCACGCTAAAGGCTCGAACCCCAATGCGATCACTGCTGAAAAAGGTATTCGGCTCTGCTCAAGACAAGAATGTCACAAAACTCTACCCGGTAATCGAAGAAATCAACGAGCTCGAGCCGCAAATGCTCGAAGCGTCGGATGACGAATTCAAACAGTTTCGTCTGGTCTACTCCTCGCGGTATCAGGCCGGCGAAAGCCTCGACGATATGCTGCCTGAAGTCTTCGCGTCGGTGCGCGAAGCCGCGCGGCGCGCGCTCGGGCAGCGGCACTTCGATGTTCAGATGATGGGCGGAATCGTGTTGCATCAGGGCAAGATCGCCGAGATGCGCACCGGTGAAGGCAAAACCCTGACCGCAACTTCTGCTGTCGCGCTCAATGCGCTGACGGGCGAGGGTGTGCACCTGATTACGGTCAACGACTACCTGGCCCGCCGCGACACGCAGTGGATGGGCCGGGTATACAACCGGCTCGGTCTGAGCATCGGCTGTATCCAGCATGACGAGGCATTTCTCTTCGATCCTGATTGGGAGTCGCCCGATCCACGCCTGGAGTTCTTGCGGCCGGTAGAACGCCGGGAAGCCTATGGGGCCGATATTACCTATGGCACCAATAACGAGTTCGGATTCGACTATCTGCGAGACAACATGGTGGTTTCGGCGCAGCAGCAGGTGCAGCGCGGGCTGAACTTCGCAATCGTCGACGAGGTCGACAATATCCTCATCGACGAGGCACGCACCCCGCTGATCATCTCGGGGCAGGCGGAACGTTCCACCGACAAGTACTACCAATTCGCCCAAATCGTCCGGCAGCTACGGCTGGATCGACACTACGAGGTCGATCTCAAACACAAGACCGCGACACTGACCGAGGAGGGAGTCGACCGGGTCGAGCAGCTCGCCGGCATCCCGGACGGTGAGAGCATCTACGACGATCGATACATCGACCTGACGCACTACCTGGAGCAAGCCCTCAAAGCTGAGGCGATTTTCCATCTCGACAAGGACTACATCGTCCGCGACGGCGAAGTGATCATCGTCGACGAGTTCACCGGCCGCATGATGGTCGGCCGTCGTTATAGCGAAGGGTTGCATCAGGCAATCGAAGCCAAGGAAGGTGTACGCGTCCAGCGGCAGAACGTCACCATGGCGACGATTACCTTCCAGAACTACTTCCGGATGTACAACAAGCTGGCCGGCATGACCGGTACGGCCGAAACCGAAGAGGAAGAGTTCCTGCGAATCTACAATCTGCCCGTGGTGGTGATTCCAACCAACCGGCCCATGATCCGCGACGATTTTGCTGATCTCGTCTACAACACAGAGACTGCGAAGTTCAATGCGGTGATAGACGAAATCGAGGAGATGCGGGCCGAAGGACGTCCGGTGCTGGTCGGTACCGTTTCGATCGAAGCGTCGGAGCGTCTGAGCTTCATGCTCACCCAGCGCGGCATTCCACACGATGTGCTGAATGCCAAGCAGCATGAGCGCGAAGCGACGATCGTCTCGGGTGCCGGACAACCGGGTATGGTCACGATCGCCACCAACATGGCCGGCCGTGGTACCGATATCGTGCTCGGTCCAGGCGTCGCCGAAGCTGGCGGTCTCCACATCGTCGGCACGGAGCGGCATGAAGCGCGCCGCATTGACAACCAGCTGCGCGGTCGTTCCGGCCGCCAGGGCGATCCCGGTTCGACACGTTTCTATCTCTCCCTCGATGACGAGCTCATGCGGCGCTTCGGTACGGACCGGATTCGGGGCATCATGGGCCGGCTCGGTATGGATGACGAAACACCGATCGAGCACGGGATCATCTCGAAATCGATCGAAAGCGCTCAAACCAAGGTCGAGGGCCACAACTCGGATATTCGCCGCCACGTTGTGCAATACGACGATGTCATGAACCGCCATCGCGAGGTGATCTACGCCGATCGGGGTCGTATCGTGTCCGGGGAGGACATGTCAGACAAGATCGACGAGCTGGTCACCGAGGAGCTCGAGTCGATCGTCGACCGCAATATGAGTCAAAGGAGCGGTGACATCGACTATGAAGGTGTGGCCGAGGATTACAACGCGCTCTTCCCCGTCGAACCCGGCAGCCAGCGAGTAACGGTCGACGAAATTTCCGGTTTGTCCCATGAGGACCTGATCGCACTGCTCCAGGACGACGCCGATGAGGCGTATCAGGAAGTCGAAGACCGATTCGGACCTGAAGCGATGCGACAGGTGGAACGCCATGTCCTCCTGAGTGTCATCGACCGGCTTTGGGTCGAGCACTTGACAGCTATGGACGAGCTACGCGAGGGCGTCGGACTCCAGGCCTACGGGCAGAAGGATCCGCTGGTGGTCTACAAGACCGAAGGATTCCGCATGTTCGGCCAGTTGACCGGTCACATCCGACATGACACTGTCCATACGATCTTCCGGGTGAAGCCGGCCATCGTCGAGCAGCCCGTGCAAACACGCATCACCGAGGAAGCCACAACAGTCAATCGCCTCGATGAGGAAGCCAAGCCGCAGCAGGTGACTCGCAAGAAAGTCGGCGCCAACGCTCCCTGCCCATGCGGAAGCGGCAAGAAGTTCAAGCATTGCCATGGCCGCGTCAAATCACACGCCGCATAGCACTTGGCCATTCGAGTCGAAAAACGGGAGTGTGGTCTCATTCACACCCCCGTTTCGATCGACTCGCGTATCCGCTTAGCTCTTTTTGCTGGCGCTGTTGACGACTACGAACAGTCCATTGCCGGCAGCCTTGGCCAGTGACTTAGCCTGACGCCGCCGCTTCTCATCCATGAAGACGATGTAGATGACCGTTCCAGCCGCAGCAGCCCAGCCCAAAGCGGCGAGCATCTCGGCTGTGCCGTCCTTGCCCTTCTGCGCGGCAGAAGTGACCTGTTCTTTGCTTTTTTGCGCGGCCTCATCGACCCGTTCGCGACTCTCGTGGGCCGTATTTTCCAGGCGCGATTTCGCCTCCTCGCCGGATTCTCTCAGGCGATCGGCCACACCGTGCCCGTTCGAACTTTCGACGCGCGAGCGCGCCAGACCCGGCGCCGCCGCGAGCTGCTCCTTGATCGCGTCCACATCGATTCGCTTGTCGATATCCGGCGCGTAGCTTTTCACCATCGAGTCGAGCGATTTCGCGAAAGTAGTCAGGTTTTCGAGCGCATCGACCGCGGCGTTGCGCGCATCCTGCACCTTAGGCTCATCAGCCAGCTTGCGCGGATCGAGATCGCGCTCCCTGATGATGGTCGCTTCCCGCTCGAGATCGGCGACCAGCGTTTCGATCACTGGTCGGGCCTTTTCGATCGCGTTCTTCAGGCGAGTTTCCAGATCGTTTGCCATTGATGGTCGTCCTTTGATAAGGGAGTCGGTACACGACTTGACGTTGTAGGGCCCAATCCGAACCAGCCGGTCATTAGGTCTGATCTAAACGTACTAAAAGACTCCGCTGATGACATGAATCGGACGAGTGCGTCAGACGAAAAGTTGGCGGCAACTTCTATACTCAACCGCATGGACCGAGTACTTCCTGTCACCGAGAAAACCTTCGATGTGATCGTGATCGGCGCCGGGCACGCCGGTTGCGAGGCAGCCCTGGCCGCTGCTCGGGCAGGTTGCCGCACCCTGGTTATCACACCAAACCTCGACCGGGCTGGATACATGCCCTGCAATCCATCGATCGGAGGACCCGGCAAGTCGCACATCGTCGCTGAAGTCGATGCAATGGGCGGAGAAATGGCGAAGGTTGCCGACCGTACATCGCTGCATGTGCGCATGCTGAATACGAGCAAGGGGCCCGCTGTGCAAGCGACACGGTCGCAGCAGGACAAGGGCCTCTATTCGCTGGCAATGAAGGAAGCCCTCGAGCGGCAACCCAAACTCGCGATCTTGCAAGACGAAGCGCTCGGTCTGGTGATCGGGTCGAACGATCAGGTCACTGGCGTCGTTTGTCGAGCTACCGGATCGGTCACCGCTGCTTCGGTCGTAATCACCGCGGGAACGTTTCTCCGGGCAGCGCTCATCTCGGGGGAATCGCGTACGGCCGGAGCGCGCGCGGGCGACCGGGCGGATTCCGCTCTTGGTACGGGTCTGCATGATCTTGGGTTTCAGCTGCGACGACTGAAGACGGGCACGCCGCCCCGCGTCGATGGATCGACCCTGGATTTCGATGCGTGCGAGCGGCAGGATGGAAGTGAGCTTCCGATCTGGTTGAGCCGCGCCGGCGCCCTCGACCAACTCGAGCCATTGCGGTTGCCGCCACTTCCGATTCACCTCGATTCTGGAACCACCTGGCGACCTCAGCTTGCCTGTCTGAAGACGGCTACGAATCCGCAAACCCATGAGATCATTCGCGCAAATTTGCATCGCGCGCCGATGTTCAATGGCTCAATCGAAGGAACCGGACCGCGGTATTGCCCTTCGATCGAAGACAAAGTCGCTCGCTTTGCGGGCAAGGACAGTCATCCGGTCTTTCTGGAACCGGAGGGCTGGCGGACAACCGAATATTACGTCCAGGGGATGAGCACGAGCCTACCGCCTGATGTGCAGGAGGCTTCCCTGCGCACGTTGCCAGGTTTGGAAGGTGTTCGCCTGACGCGCTACGGATATGCGGTTGAATACGATGCCGTCGATCCTATCGAGCTTTCGACCACGCTGGAATCACGGCGGATTGCCGGGCTCTTCCTTGCCGGGCAGATCAATGGCACCTCCGGCTACGAGGAGGCTGCCGGCCAGGGGATCCTCGCCGGCATGAATGCGGCGGCCAACGCGCAGGGCCGACCGCAGGTGGTGCTGGGCCGCGCGCAGGCCTATATCGGCGTGATGATCGACGACCTTGCTTCGCGGCCATTCGACGAGCCGTATCGCATGTTGACCTCGCGCTGCGAATACCGGTTGCTCCTCCGGCCAGACACCGCGAGAGAGCGGCTGGCGGAGATCGCATGGCAACAGGGAGTGATCGACACCGAAACACTCGAGACCGTGAAATCGGAGCGTTCTGAGCTGGACCGGATCCTGGGCACGCTTTCGGCTTTTTCGCTTCTGCCGCGCGCCGACCACGAGACAGTCCTCGCATCGAACGGTCTCGACCCGGTCAGCAAGCCAATGTCGGCGGCCGATCTTCTGCGCCGGCCGGATACAAGCTATGCCCAGGTGGCCGCGGTCATCACAGCCCTCGGGGGCGACCTGCCTTCAGCCTCTCGCACCGAGCCCGGCAGGATCGAATCGGAAGTCAAATATGGGGCTTTTCTTGAACGGGAATCACGCGAGGTCGCGCGGCAGGCCGCCCTTCACGACCGGTCGTTGCCGGCGTCGCTTGACTATCAGGCCGTCCCCGGTCTGCGCATCGAGGCAGCGAACAAATTGGCATTGCACACGCCACATACGATCGGAGAAGCGGGGCGCCTGGCGGGTGTCACGCCCTCCGATGTCGGCGCGCTTTTGATCCATCTTGCGCGCACATCGGACCAGCCGGTTCCGGCATGAAAATTCTGGTCCTCTCCGATGTCCATGCCAATCTCCCCGCTCTGGAGTCCGCGCTCGCGTCGGCGCCAGTGCATGACGCCATCTGGAGTCTTGGGGACACAGTTGGATACGGCGCGAATCCTAATGAATGCCTCGATCTGCTTGCAGGCGCTGGCGCCGAACCGGCTTTGGTCGGAAATCACGATCTGGCCGCGGTCGGCCTGTTGCCGATTGGCTGGTTCAACGTGTTTGCGGCTCAGGCGGCCGGCTGGACCAGCATGCAGCTCACCGAGGAAAACCGCTTCCGCATTCGATCGAGCTTCACCTCCGCGTCGGTCGGCGAGCACTATCTCGTCCATGGCAGCCCGCGCGATCCTGCGCGCGATTATGTCCAAACGCTGGATGACGCCACCGACGCGCTGGGAGCCGTTGCCGCGCGGGTCGTCTTTTGCGGTCACACCCATGTACCGATGCTGGTCGAGCTCCAATCCGGAGGGGCGTCTCATATGCGGACGGTCGAGCCGGGAGTACCCTACTCGCTGGCCGGCATGCGCGCGCTGATCAATCCCGGGAGTGTCGGGCAACCACGCGATCATGATCCGCGGGCTTCGGTTGTACTGCTCGATACCGATTCGCAACGAGTCACCTGGCATCGATTCCGCTATGACGTGGTCGCGGCGCAACGAGCGATTTTGGATGCTGGACTTCCAGCTGAGCTGGCGAAGCGGCTGGAGCGTGGCCGGTAGGTTTGCTCGCAACGGTGTTGCGGAGTTCGGAGGTTCAATCCATACTTCTGGGCCGTCGCGAGCGGCCAGTGTTTCCGCTCTGGAGGATCACCACTTCTCAGCATGCCCATGCACTATCACCGGATCATCATTCCGGTTTCAGGCGGACCCGAAGACGACCGGGCGATCGACCTCGTCGGTGAGCTGGCGCAACGCCACCCAACCAACATCACGCTCGTCTATGTGGTCGAAGTGCAACAGGCCATGCCGCTCGACGCCGAGCTCCCCGAAGCGGTCACGCGAGGCGAAGATGTGCTGGCGCGGGCCGAGCAACTGACGCGGCAGCGACTCCCGACGTCCGTCGACTTGATCTCGACTGATTTGCTTCAGGCCAGGTCGTCCGGCGCGGCGATCGTCGATGAGGCCATCGAGCAAAACGCCGACGTGATCCTTATGGCAACTGCCATATCGATCAAGTACGGTAAACAAGTGACCGGCGAGGCCGCGTCGTATGTCATCAAGAACGCTCCGTGCGATGTGATTCTCATTCGTTCGGCCAGCGACTTGCAGCTACAGGAGGCCCTGGAGCGTTGAAGGCAGTGATTATGGGCTGCGGCCGGGTTGGCGCGCGTGTTGCGGCCGTTCTCGACCACAACGGCCATCAGGTAACCGTCATCGATATCAATTCCCGCGCGTTCCGGCGTTTGCCCGAAGAATTCCGCGGGCGCACCCTGATTGGCACCGGAATCGACGAGGATGTCCTGCGTCGCGCGGGCATCACCGAAGCGGCCGCATTCGTCGCGGTAACCAACGGCGATAACCGCAATATCATGGCGGCGCAGGTGGCTCGAAACATCTTTTCCGTGCCAGAGGTTATCTGCCGCATCTACGATCCGGTCCGCGAGGACACCTATCGACGTCTGGGGCTCACGACGGTTTGCCCAACCACAGTGATATCGGCCCAAATACTCGATTCCGTTATGTCGGCCTCCACCAGGACGGCCCTGCCGTTGGAGTCCTGAGCATGTACATCATCATCGTTGGCGGCGGAAAGGTCGGGTACTACCTCACCAAGACCCTGCTTTCCGAGGGGCACGAGGTTCTGCTGATCGAGAAGAACCCGGAAAAGACCGAACTCTTCGTCGAACAGTTCGGTGCGGTCGTGGTGGCCGGAGACGGCGCCGAGGCGGCCATATTGGCCCAGGCGGGCGCCGCCCGAGCCGACGTGGTCATTGCTGTGACTGGCGAGGATGAAGACAATCTCGTCGTTTGCCAGGTGGCCAAAACGAAATTCCATGTCGGCCGCACGATCGCTCGCGTCAACAACCCAAAGAACGAATACCTTTTCCGTATGCTGGGCGTCGACATCACCGTTAGTCAAACGGACTACATCCTGACGTTGATCGAGCAGGCCATTCCGGACCAGCCGTTCATCCATCTCGTGAATCTGATACATGAGGATATGGCGATCGTCGATGCCAAGGTGGTTGCCGGCTCGAAGATTGCGAATCGGAAAATCGGCGATCTCCCCGTGCCCGAGGGTTGCATCATCGCGGCCATCATCCGCTCCGGCGAGCTCATCATACCGTCACCCTCGACCGAGGTGAAAGAGGGCGACGACGTGATCGCCATCGCACACCGTTCGATCGAGGACGATCTTCGAAAGCTGCTGGCGAAAAAGAATCGGTAGCCGGCAAAGAGGCAAGCAAATGTAAAAACGGGCGTCGAGAAAGCTCGACGCCCGTTTGGTTTTCTGCGCTCTGCGCACCGTCGGTTATGGATAGATGCCACGGAGACGGGTGAATTCGGCCACGCGGTCGATTGCGACGCACAGCGCGGCCGTCCGCAGATCGACGCGGCGGGAGATCGATTGTTCGTAGACCCTGGCAAACGACTGCTGCATGATCGTTCGCAGCCGGGCGTTGACTTCATCGATTGTCCAGGGGAACCATTGCATAGCCTGGACCCACTCGAAATAGGAAACCGTCACGCCTCCGGCGTTGGCGACGATGTCGGGAACCAGGAAAATTCCGCGATCGCGCAAAATCAGGTCGGCGTCGGGAGTCGTGGGCCCGTTCGCCGCTTCGACGATCATCTGCGCGTTGATGCGCGGCGCATTTTCTTCCGTAATCTGGTTCTCGAGCGCGGCCGGGATCAGGATATCGCACGGCAACTCGAGCAGCTCTTCATTCGAAATGTCCGTGGCATTCGGGAATCCGACGACGCTACCCGTTTCGGCGACATACATGGCGACCGCGGGGATATCCAGCCCATTCGAGTTGTAGATACCACCAAACACATCGCTGACGGCAATGACCCTCGCGCCGGCTTCCTGGGCAAAGAGCGCGGCTGCCGAACCAACATTGCCGAAGCCCTGGACGACCACCTGCGAGCCATCGAGCGTGAACCCGGCCGATTTGGCAGCCTCCTCGGTGACGTAGATGCAGCCCCGGCCGGTCGCTTCGTTGCGACCTGGTGAGCCGCCAAGACCCAGTGGCTTGCCAGTCACGACACTGGGCACCGAATAGCCCACGTTCATGGAATAGGTGTCCATGATCCAAGCCATGACCTGCGGATTCGTATTGACATCTGGCGCGGGGATATCCTGATTCGGCCCGATGATGACCTGGATTTCCGTCGTATATCGCCGGGTCAGATTCTGCAGCTCGTTTTGGGACAGGAGCTTTGGATTGACCGTGACGCCGCCCTTGGCGCCCCCATACGGGAGCCCCATGACTGCGCACTTCCAGGTCATCCACATCGCCAGCTCTTTCACCTCGGAAAGCGTGACCGACTGGTGATAGCGGATACCGCCCTTGCTGGGTCCGGGGCCGTTGTTGTGCTGGACTCGATAGCCGGTAAAGACTTGCACCGAACCGTCGTCCATCTCCACCGGGAAATTGACGATCAGCTCACGCTGGCAATGCGAAAGGATCTTGCGCATTCCATCCTCGAGATCGAGGATGCCGGCAGCAATATCGAACTGCCGGACTGCGGATTGGTAGAGGTCGATTTCTCGTGGCCGAGCCTGCGCATCAGGCCGGACCGGTGCTTCGAGCACGGACATGGTCTCCCCGCTTCTTCATCGTCGAATGTCAGAGCGGGCAGCCCATTCTGTCCGCGCTGACACGGGACTACTCGGATAACAATTCCTCCAACACCGCACGCACGATCTCGGGGCGGCCTCGCCCCCCAGTCGCGCGGATCGTCTCTCCCATCAACCGGCCGATGGCGGCCTTTTTGCCGTTCTTGTAATCGGCAACCGCCGCGGGATTGGCCTCGATGGTCTCGATAGCTGCTGTACGAATTACGTCGGCATCCCCGACCGAGATCAGATCGAGCCGCTCGGCGGCGGCACGTACATCTTCTCCCGGGTGCATACCGGTCAGCAGATCCTTTGCGCCCCGGCCGGTCAGAACGCCGTTCTCGACCAAGTCCACCAGACCGGTGAGCTGGGCAGCCTCGATCGGGAACTGGTCGAACCGCAGACCGCGTTCGCGCTGCAGTCCAAAAACGTCATTCAGCAACCAATTCGAAATCTGTTTGGCTTGTGCTGGGTTGGCCGCGCTGGCGGCTGCCTCGAAGTATTCGGAGGTCTCCCGCTCCAGGGTCAGATGCTCGGCTTCCGATTCACCTAACCGGTACTGCTCGATGAACCGTGCTTTGCGGGCCCTCGGAAGCTCCTGGAGGTTGGAGCGAATGGAGTCGACAAATGTTGCTTCGATCGTCAGCGGCGGCAGGTCGGGCTCGGGAAAATAGCGGTAGTCGTGCGCCGATTCCTTGGTGCGCTGGCTGACGGTGACGCCCTTGGCGTCAACCCAGCCGCGCGTCTCCTGCGGTATCGATCCGCCCCGGGACAAAACTTCGCGCTGCCGCTCCTCTTCGTAGACGAGTGCGCGCTCGACGGCGCGAAAGGAGTTCATATTTTTGATCTCGACCTTTTCCCCGACGATGGAGCCATCGGTGGTGCGAGTCGAGATGTTCGCGTCACAGCGAAATGCGCCTTCTTCCATATTCCCGGTGGAGGCGCCGATATAGCGAAGGATCTGCCGTAACGCCATCAAATAGTCGCGCGCTTCGGTCGGGCTGGTGAGATCCGGCTCGCCGACGATCTCCATCAACGGCACGCCGGAACGATTGAGATCGACCAGCGACAGGCTCTCTCCGGCTTCCTCCCGGTGAAGCAGCCGCCCTGTGTCTTCCTCGATGTGGACGCGTGTGATCCCCGCGGTCTTCTCGACGCCCTCGGATGTGAACGTTAGCTGGCCGTCGAGGCAGAGCGGAAGGTCGTACTGCGAGATCTGATACCCCTTGGGCAGGTCGGGGTAAAAGTAGTTCTTGCGGTCGAGCTTGCAAAATCCAGGGATGGAGCAGCCAAGGGCAAGACCGGTGCGCACGACCGATTCGATCGCCGCTTTGTTGATCACCGGCAGCGCGCCGGGCAGACCCATGCACACTGGGCAAACGTGGGTGTTTGGCGTGGCGGATGCATATTCGGCGGAACAGCTGCAGAACATCTTGCTCTGTGTCAAGACCTGGGCGTGGACCTCGAGACCGATGACGGTTCGAAATTCGAGCTCGGTTCCGGTTGCAGCCAATTCCTCTATCCGCTCGCGACATTTCGGCCATTCGCCGAGAACGACCTGAATTTTAGCATGCGGACCCTGCTGGAACCGCCAGTTGATGCCCGGAAGCACAAGTTCCCTATGGTAGAATCGCCATCGTGTCAGCCCGCTCCGCGGAGCGGTTTGCGCCCGTCCAAATCCTTCGGAAAAGGCGCGTATTCGAACCGATTGCCGGAGTCGTTCAGGGCAATCGTTCGAGAGAAATCGAGGCGGAATCGAGCGGATGGCGACCCGAGCTGAAACCAAAATGGTCACGGGGAAAATCAACGGTCTCGATGTGACCGTTCCTGCCGGGACCACGATTCTCGAAGCCGCGCGCATGGCGAATATCGAGGTGCCGAACCTCTGTTATCAGCCATTGATGCGGCCGTGGGGGTCGTGCCGCATTTGCACCGTCGAGATTCTTGGAAAACGCGGCGGCCTGATCGAATCGTGTGCGACGCCCCTCGGTGAGGGCATGGAAGTGCTCACCCACTCCGAGCCGGTCGAGGACGCGCGGCAGTTCATTCTGCAGATGTATTTGATCGATCATGCGCTCGATTGCCCGACCTGCGACAAGTCGGGCGAATGCTATCTGCAAGACAACACCTATCTCAACAACGTCAATACGAATCCCTACCGGCGGCCCAAGTTCGCGCATCCCTACGTGCACTTCAGTGACACGATCGACTACAAGTTCGATCGTTGCATTATGTGCAATCGCTGCACTCGCGTCTGTGACGAAATGATCGGCGTCACCGCGATCGAATCGACGAGTCGCAGTATCGAGGCGGCCATCAGTCCGGCCTTCGGTCTGGAGCTGAAAGACACCCTCTGCACGAATTGCGGAATGTGCATCGCCGTTTGTCCGGTCGGCGCGTTGACCGATCGGCATTTCGCGCATCACCCGTGGGATTTGGATACGACCGAAACGATTTGCGGCTTTTGTGACAACGGATGCACGATCAATGTCGAATCGAACAAGGGCATTGTTCGGCGCGCCACCAACCTCTGGGAGCGCGGCACCAATCACGGGTATCTCTGCGAAAAGGGAAAATGGGGTCATGAGCTCCAGCAGTCACCCGATCGGCTGCGCTACCCGCGCATCAATCAGCCTGGAACCTTCGGTTACGAGGTGACGTGGGACGATGCGCTCGACTCGATCGCCGGCGTGCTCGCGAACTACCAGGGCAATCAATTCGCCGCGCTCATTAGTGCCGACAACACGAACGAGGACGCCTATCTCGCGCAGAAGTTCACCCGCGCGGTGATGGGCACCAACAATGTCGACCGCATGCTCACGGGCGCACAGGTAGCGGTCGAGCGTTCGGTTCGCGCCGCGTTGGGTCGCGACGTCGCCAGCACGAACAACCTCCAGGAGATGTTCACCTCGGTCAACGCGGCGATGGTCGTCGGACCTGACATCGGAAAAACCTCACCGGTGACTTCATACTGGCTCTACCATTCGATCATCTACCGCGAGGCCAAGATCGTCGTCATCTCGCAGGACGACTATCCGCTTGGCTGGCGCGCCAAACTCTGGCTGAAACCGAACGAAGGCTCGACCGGCACGCTTCTCAAAGGTATTGCCCGTCAGATCATAGATCTGAAGCTGAACGCCGGTGGGATCGGCCAGAGCGAGCTCGCTCGGTTGACCGAATCGCTTTCGGAATATGACCTCGACAAGGTCGCTCGCTCGACCGGCGTGTCGGGTGACCAGATTCAAGCCGCTGCCGTGCTCTATGCGACCGGCGGGGTCGGACTCGACACGAAAGTGGAGGACGGATACCCATCGTCCGTTATCTTCAATACCGCCGCCCATGTGGGATCGGCACTTACCAGCGGCTCATACGACAACGCGGCTGAAATCACCGATGTCTGCAACGATCTCGCACTTCTGACTGGCAACTTCGGTCGGCCGGGAGGCGGTGTGGCAACGCCGCGGGGACCGGCCAACTACCAGGGAGCCACCGATATGGGGGTTCATCCCTCATTCCTTCCGGGCGGCCGGGCGATCGCGGATGATAGCGCGCGCGCTGAAATCGAGCAGTTGTGGGGAGTGGCGCCGCCGGCGCAACCCGGGTACGCGGTCGACGAAATCGCCGGAGCCATCGAAGTCGGCGAAGTCAAGGCGCTGTACATCGAGAGCACCTTCGCCCAGGAATGCGAAAACAATCCCGAGTTGCTGGCCGCTTTGCCGAAGCTCGACTTTTTGATCTACGCCGGCGCATTCGACTCGCCAATCGCCCAGATGGCCGATGTAGTCTTGCCGAGAGCGCTTTCGCTCGAAGTCGATGGCACCTTCACCAGCTACGACCGAACGGTACAGCGTGTTCGATCGGCAGTGCCTGCCGCCGGCGAGGCCCGCTCGACGGGCGCCATTGTGTCAGAGCTGGCGCAGCGGATGGGCTACGAGATCGACTGGTTGCCAGTAGCCAGCGTGATGGACGAGATCGGCTCCATCGTTCCGGAATATGGCGGCGTCACCTTCGCTCGTCTGGAACGCGATGGACTGAACGTGCCGGCTCGATCCTATGCCGATCCAGGCGCATCGATCCTCATTCCGGGTCCGGACGGACTCGCCTCACTTTCACCCGCGTTCGTCTCCATGGCGGCGGACTAGCCAACAGGAGCGTTGTATGTTCGAAGAAGTCAAAGGGTTCGGAGTCACCCTCAAGCGCTCCGTCATGCCAAAGCTGACGATCCAGTATCCCGATGAGAAGCGGGATATGGCCGACCGGTTTCGCGGTTTGCCGTCGTTGCGCACCGACCCGGACAGCGGCGAGGCGTTGTGTGTCGCCTGCGGATTGTGCGCGCGTATCTGCCCGACTTCCTGCCTGGAGATGAATGTCATCCCATCGGAGGAAGGCGATCGCGAGCTCGGTGAGTTCATTCTCCGCTCCGGCCGGTGCATGTTCTGCGGGCTCTGCGCTCAGGTCTGCCCCGTGGACGCCATCACCATGAGCAAAGAGTACGAGCTGTCTGTGCAGGATCGCGACGGTCTCGTTTATACGAAGACTGAGCTGGCGACCATTGGCGGTCAAACGCCAAGCTGGTGGGACGACATGCTCGAACCGCCGGTCAACGCGGCCGCCAAGTAGCAACTGACGACATTGGAAATCTGGGGCGGCGGAGCACACTGCTCCGCCGTTCTTGTTGAATGGAGGTCAATGGTGACGAAGAAGTACCCGATATATCTGGCGGGCGAATGGGTCGAATCCGATTCGCCGCTCGACGTGACCAATCCCTATAACGGCGACATCATCGGTCGCACGTGGCTGGCTTCGGCCGAGCAGCTCGAGCAGTCGGTCGTCGCCGCGGAGAGGGCCTTCGAGGTCACCCGTAAGCAACCCGCGTTCGAGCGGGTGAAGATCCTGGACGCCCTGGCGGACAAATTACAGAAGCATCGCGACGAGATTGCGGCACTGATCGCCCAGGAAGCCGGCAAGCCGATCCGGGACGCCGAAACCGAAACCGACCGCGGCGTCTTTACGGTGCAAGTCGCGTCCGAAGAAGCCAAACGGATCGAAGGGAACGTCGTTCCGCTCGATCTGCTGCCATCATCGAAGGGGCGATTCGGCATCGTGCGGCGTTTCCCGATCGGGCCGATCGCCGGTATCTCGCCTTTCAACTATCCGTTGAATCTCGCGCTGCACAAGGTGGCTCCGGCTATTGCCACGGGAAATCCAATCGTCTTGAAGCCGCCCACCAAGGATCCGCTGGTCATGCTCTTTGTGGCTCGGCTATTGGACGAGATCGGAATCGAGCCGGGGTCGCTGAGTGTGCTGCCCATGAGCCGAGAGGTGGGCAACGCGATGGTGGAAGACGATCGGTTCAAGCTGCTGTCGTTCACTGGCTCGCCCGATGTCGGTTGGGAAATGAAGCGTGACGCCGGCATGAAAAAGGTCGTCCTGGAGTTGGGCGGCAATGCGGGCGTGATCGTGGATGAAGATTCCGACCTGGCGTTCGCCGCGCAGCGTGTGCGGGTCGGGGCTTTTGCCTATGCCGGGCAGGTCTGCATCTCGGTGCAACGCGTCTTCGTTCACGAGAAGGTCTACGAGGCGTTCGTCGAAGCGCTGGTGGCGGAAACGAGTCGCGTGAAAATGGGCGATCCGCTCGACCGGGAAACCGACCTGGGCCCCATGATCGATGACAAGGCTGCCGCGCGCAGCCAACATTGGATCGAGGAAGCGGTCGCTGCGGGGGCAACGGTGCTGACCGGCGGCAAGGCCGAAGGGCGCTTCATGCAACCGACCATTATCGAGAATGCGCCGCGTGAATCGTTCGTTTGCTCGCGTGAGGCATTCGCGCCGCTCGTGACAGTGTTCAGAGTACCTTCCTTTGGCAAGGCGGTCGATGGGGTCAACGATTCGATCTATGGACTGCAGGCCGGCGTGTTCACCAACAATCTCGAGCGGGCGCTCTATGCGTTCGAGAATATCGAAGCCGGCGGTGTCGTTCTCAACGATGTGCCAACTTATCGCATCGATCACATGCCCTATGGCGGCGTGAAGTCCTCCGGGCTCAGCCGTGAAGGCATCCGCTACGCGATCGAGGATATGACCGAGATGCGCCTGCTGGTGATCAATCGGTTGGAGAGCCAGCGAGTCATCGACTAGCTGGCTCATGTGCGATCCGAAGGCAGGAGGTCCCTTACCAGCGTTCGGGACCTCTTGCATTCCTTACCGGTGAGACAGCTTACTGGAATCTGTGCAAAGTTAGTCAAAAAGTCTCAGCAAAGTTCACCAAATTTGACGTGTCAAGAAAATTCCTGCGATTTTTGACCTAGGGCATCCGGCAATAGGGAACCTCCCACCCCCGTCGTTGCAGCGCTCCGTGGCTGCCGTTTGCGGCCCAAGGCAGCCACTGAGGGCTGCAACTACGCAATCGAATCAGCAGGTCCGCATCCTATTGCTGGGTGCTCCTAGTCTCCGGATGTCTGTCGCCTGCATCTGAGAACGGCCAAAGGGGGTTGCTCATCGCGGTGAAAGGCGCATCTATCATCCCCCGATGGGTCCAGGCTAGGCGAGTCCGCGAAGGATTGTCAGATTCATCAGATCCTCGGTGATATCGTCATCCTTCGGAGTTTCGAGGATGCCAGGACGGCCCGCCAGCCGTTCGTCGCGCAGTAGAAATTGGAACGCGTCGGCGCCAATCATGCCCTGGCCGATGTGCGCATGCCGATCGCGAAACGATCCAAAATCCTTGACCGAGTCGTTCAGATGCAGCACATGCAGGCGATCCAAACCGATGATATCGTCGAATCGTTGCATCGTCGCTGCATAGGTCTCCGGCGTGCGGATGTCGTAGCCGGCGGCGAAAACATGACAGGTATCGAAACAAACGGATACCCGAGATTTGTCGTCGACTCCGTCGATGATCTGGGCGATCTCCTCGAACGTGCGGCCCAGCGTCGACCCCTGTCCAGCGGTCGTTTCGATCGTGAGCGAGCAGGCGCCGTCCTTCAGCCGGCACTGAACGATGTTGATGGCTGCGGCGACCCGTGCTGTGCCGACATCGACACCAGTGCCCATATGAGCGCCTGGGTGCGAAACGAGATATGGAATTCCGAGCTGATCGCAGCGCTCCAGCTCGTATTGCAGCGCATCGATCGACTTATTCCAGGCGGCATCGTCTGGGGACGCAAGATTGATAAGGTAGGAGTCGTGCGCAACAACAGATTTGATGGATGGATTCGCCGAGATGCCTTCGCGAAACCGCTCGATTACCGCCGGGTCGAGCGGTTTCGCATTCCATTGATTGGCGTTCTTCGTGAAGATCTGGAAAGCGGTCATTTCGAGCGTGGTAGCGCGCTCGATAGACTTGTCGACGCCGCCGCTGGCGGAAACATGGGAACCGAGCTCGAGCACGTTTACAGTCCTCTTTGTCCGAATGGCGTGTCAGTCGCCCTATGCTAGCATTCGCGATCGGGCCCTCTCAGGCTCCAACGCCCCGGCGCTTCGGTCGTGAGGACCACCCTTGACGCTTGCTTCCAGTTTCACCAACGAACATCCGAAGCGACTGTCGCAGTCTGTCATCGTTCCAGCCTATAACGAGTCGTTTCGAATCGAGCGATCCCTACGCTCCATCATGGGTTATCTGGCCGGACAGGACTACCCCTCCGAAGTCCTGCTCATCGATGACGGCAGCACAGATGACACGGCGGCAGTCGCCCGCAGCCTCATGTCGGAATTCCCGACGTTGCGGGTCCATTCGATTGCCCACGCGGGCAAAGCCGCGGCTGTGCTCTTCGGACTCGCTCATGCCAATGGGGAATTGATGCTGTTCACCGACGCAGATTTGGCGACGCCCATAACCTATCTCGCTGAGTTCCGGGAAGCCGTCGCGCAAGGCGCCGATGTCGTGATCGGTTCGCGGGAAGGCAAAACCGCCTCCAGAATTGGAGAACCGGTCTTTCGACACATGATGGGCCGTGGGTTCAATGCCATGGTGCGCATTCTGTTACTACCGGAAATCCATGACACGCAATGTGGCTTCAAACTCTTCACAGCTCGCGCAAGAGACGAGATCTTACCGCGTTTGCTCCTCTATCGAGTCCAGAGCGGCGATTTCGAGCAGCCAAAGGTCACCGCGTTCGATGTCGAGCTCCTGGTGGTCGCTCGGCGATTAGGACTGAACACAGAAGTCATACCGGTGACCTGGACCTTCGGAGAACGCAGCAAGGTGAACCCCATCGGCGACACGATCACCAACTTCTCGGATGTCGCGCATGTGAAATGGAACGATCTGCGCGGTCGCTATCGATAATCTGGACAGCCGGCTCAATAGTTGTGTATACGTACACTCTGTACGTATACTAGATATGGCGCTTGGCTGGGGCGCCGATCGTGTCTCCGCGGAGTTGGAGAGATGTCCGTGATTCGCACCCGCGTTCTCATCGTCGACGATCACCCCCTATTCCGAACGGGAGTGCGAAGCGGCCTCGAAACGTATTCGGATTTGCAGGTTGTGGCAGAGGCTGCTTCGGCGTCACTTGCGCTCGAGGCGGCCGGCACTGCCCTTCCCGATCTGGTGCTGCTCGATGCGCAGCTCCGCTCCGATAATTCGCTGGAGCTGACCAAACAGTTGAAGCGGCGCCATCCTCAAATCCTGGTCGTCATCATGACGCGGATCCTCGATGACGAGCAGCTTTTCCAGGCCATTCGCTCGGGTGCGGCAGCCTATGTTTCCAAAGAGATCGAGGCCGAGGAGCTGGCTCGCACGCTCCGCCGCGTTGCCGCTGGTGAATATCTGATCAATGACAGCGTGCTCTCTCGCCCGCATGTGGCTTCCCGGGTGCTCCATCAGTTTCAGGAACTCTCGGTGCTCGACGAGTCGGCCAATGGCGTTTTTTCGCCGCTCACGCCGCGGGAGATCGAAATCCTCGATTATGTCGCCCAGGGAAACAGCAACAAGGAAATTGCCTACCAGCTGCACATCTCCGACCAGACGGTGAAGAATCACATCACCTCGATCCTGCGCAAGCTGGCGGTCAACGACCGGACCCAGGCGGTCATCTTTGCTCTGCGGCACGGTTGGATCAAGCTCGACGAACCGGACCAACCCGAAGCTCGTTTGCGCGCGGTTCGTTAGCGTTCATCCTCAGGTCAGGTTCGCCCCGCCGGTGATGTCGATCGCCGCTCCTGTGAGGAACTCGGCGTCGTCCGACGCGAGATAGGCCACCACGCGCGCCACATCCTCGGGCGTCTGCATGCGGCCCAGCGGCGTTTTCGCGACATATTCCTCCATGACCGCTTCGATCGACATCGATCGCGCTCCGGATTCCCAGACGAGCTCTCGCTCCTGCATCGATGTCGCCACAAAGCCGGGGCAGACACAGTTGACGCGGATGCCAAAGGGTCCGAGCTCGACCGCGCATGACTTGGTAAACCCGATACACGCCCATTTCGAGGCGGCATAGTGGGCCAGGAGCGGAACTGCTTTCTTGCCGGCCATGGACGCGGTGTTGACGATGGAACCCCGCTTTCGCTGCATCATGCCGGGTATCACTGCCTGGGTGACGATGAACACTCCCTTGGCATTCACATCGAAATTGAAGTCCCAGTCGTGCTCGGTCAACTCCCAAACCGGCGCCATGGTCGAGACTCCCGCATTGTTGGCGAGAATGTCGATCGGTCCGAGCTCATGCTCGATTGTGGTGACCGCCGAAGTCGCAGAGTCCATTGAGGTGACGTCGAGCTGCAGCGGAAACGATCCGCCGATGGCTTCGGACGCTTCCCGCGCGAAATCGAGATCGATGTCGGTGACGGTAACGATCGCGCCAGCTTGAGCGAGCGCTTTGGCGATTGCCCGACCGATGCCGTTTCCCGCTCCCGTGACCAGTGCGACCCGTCCGTCGAGACGCCGACTATCCATGCGCATCACTCCTTGCTCTGCCAGCCTGCCTGTCGCTGGTATCATCAATGCAACCAAGTTTCCACGTTCGACGTGAAAAACTAACCACCGGGGATGTGAGCCGAATGCAGGCGACTTTCCAACCCAAGAACGAGCGGACGCCTCGCATAAAAAGACGGGACATCGGCTGGGGGCGCGTCGCTACACACCTGGTGTTGATCATTGCCAGTCTGACGATTCTGCTGCCAGTGCTCTGGACATTTCGCAGCTCGCTCGCATCGAACGACATGGCCTACCGCCCGGCCGATTTCTCGTTTACGCCGACACTTAACAATTATCGCGAGCTCTTCGTCGAACAGAAATTCCAGCACAACCTCTGGAACTCGTTCTGGATCGCGGTAGTTTGCGCGACGATCTGCCTGGTCGTCGGGTCGCTGGCAGCTTATTCCATCGCACGCTTCAGAACTGGCGGCACGCCTTTCTCCCTCACGATTCTGGGCACGCAGATGTTACCGCCGGTCGCGCTTGTGATTCCGTTCTATTTGATCGTGCGGCAGACTGTCGACATCGGCGGTTACGAGCTCAAGATGTTCGACCGCGGCATCACGCTGGCCATCATCTATCTCTCGTTCAATCTGCCATTCGTCGTCTGGATCCTGATGGGATTTTTCGAATCGATCCCGAGCGATCTGGAGGAAGCGGCACAGGTCGACGGCGCCACGCCATTTCGCGCATTCCGGCAAGTCATTCTGCCACTTGCGGTGCCCGGGCTGATGGCGGCCGGGATCTTCGCCTTCGTGTTGAGCTGGAATGAGTTCCTGTTCGCGTTGATTTTGACCGGGCGCGAATCGCGCACGATGCCGGTGGCGCTCGCCTCGCTCATGACCTCGCAAGGCAATCAGGTCGGCGCGATTTGCGCTGCCACCATCTCGATGATGGCGCCGATCGTGGTGCTGACCTGGTTCATCCAGCGGCATCTGGTTCACGGACTGACCTTCGGAGCGGTCAAATAACACCTCCGGCGTTGGGCCGGCGGAAACGATTCGGAAAGGAGCACAAGGTGTTCGGACGAAATCGTGGTATCCATCGGCGGCGGTTGCTGCAACTTGGCGCCGCCGGCCTGGGCATGTCGATGCCAGGCTTGTCGCCACGCTGGACGGGAGCGCAAGACGCTACGCCGTCGTTCTCACGTGACTTCGAGGGAACGACTTTGAACGCCCTGATGGAGGACCTGCGCGAAACCACCCTGATCGAAGAAATGCTCCCTGAATTCGAGGAGCTGACCGGCATCAAGGTTCAGTTCGAAAAGGTCGTCTATCCGGTCATGCACGACAAGCTGGTTTCCCAGCTCGCGTCCGGCGAAGGCAATGGCACCTACGACTTCCTCGAGGTCGATTTCTACTGGGTCTACGAGTTCGCTCGCGCCGGCTGGATGGAAGATCTGGGTCCACGGCTGGCGGACAATGCGGGCTCGGTGAGTCTGAGCAACTACGAAGACGCTGTCCTGAAGATCAGCTCCGAAGTCGACGGCACCACTTACTACGTCCCCATGTATGTCTATCCGATGGGGCTGCTCTACCGCTCGGATCTTTTCGAAAGCGACGAATTCAAGGGCCAGTACAAAGAAATCAGCGGCAGCGATCTGGTGATGCCCACCTCGGTGGAGGATTATGTCGCCATGATCACCGCCGCCCAGCAGGTCGACCCGGACAATCTCTACGGCGCGGCCATGCAAGGAATGCAGGGCGATCCGATCGTGATGGAGTTCTGCAACTATCTCTATTCGGTCGGCGGGGATTTCTACACCGAGGATATGTCGGCGCCGGCCATCAACAATGAGCTTGGCGTGCAAGCGGTTCAGCTTTATGTCGACGCGATCAACAACGGCGCCCAGCCGGGCGCGGCCAACGCCGACCTCAATGACACGGGCGCGCTCTGGCGGCAAGGGAAGGCCCTGACCTCGGTGAGCTATCTGTTCCTGCTGTCGGACGGCGAAACGCTGGAGGACAGCCAGGTCAAAGGCAAGGGCGCAGTCACTACGATGCCCGGTGGCACGGGCCTGACAGGATCTTGGAGCTGGGGCATTCCCGTGAGCTCACCGAATCCGGATGCCGCCTGGGAGTTCCTGAAATGGGTCGAATCGCCCGAGATCGCCATGAAGCGTGCACTGGGTGGCGGCGTGGCTGCCCAAAAGGCGCCGTATGACAACCCGGACTACATCGCGGCATTCCCCTGGATGGCGCAAGTCAAGGACCTGATCGCGACCGGCAAGGGGCTGCCGGGGGTGACCAAACAAGCGCAGCTGGTGGAAATCATGGGCCGCCACCTAAGCGACGCGGTCACTGGCGGATCGTCGCCGCAGGATGCGATGAACGCGGCGGCTGACGAGCTCAAAGAACTGCTCTAGATCGTACTTGCGAGCGCGGGCCGGATGCACCATCGTCCGGCCCGCGCGGGATTACTCGAGATGACCACCGCGGAGCTGACCGCACAATCGGAAGAACGCGCGGCCGCTGGCTCGACGGGGCGCACCGGCAACGCGCTGTTTCGCTGGGGCATGGTCTTGCCGACCATTCTGGCGCTGATTGCGATCGTGGGATTCCCGATCGTCTATGCGCTCTACGTTGCCCTACACCAATACGATCTGACCGAAGGCGGTATCGGCCCGTGGGTGCGGCTGGCAAATTTCCGCGATGTTCTCGGGATGGACGTCTTCATCCAGGCCATCAAGAACACGGTTGTGTTGACCATTTCGGTGGTCGTCGTCGAACTGGTCGTCGCATTCGGGCTCGCAATGTTGCTCAACCAGCCGCGGCTGCGCTTTCGAAATATCTATCTCTGCATTCTCTTGATCCCGCTGCTGGTCAGCCCGATTGCGGTCGGCTTGATCTGGCGATTGCTCCTGCACCCCGATTTGGGAGCGGTCAACTGGGTGTTTCGACAGATCGGACTTCCACCGCAGGAGTGGCTGTCGCAGAAATCGTCCGCCATGCCCGCGGTGGTCGGAGTCGATGTCTGGCACGAAACCTCGCTTTTGCTGGTGATCCTGCTGGCTGGGCTGGCTTCGTTGCCGCGCGAGCCGCTGGAAGCCGCCCGGGTCGATGGAGCGAACGCATTTCAGGTGTTGCGAACGGTGACGATCCCATTGATGGCGCCGGTCATTCTCATCGCCGCCCTGATCCGTATGATCTCGGCCATGAAGACCTACGACCTGATCTACATCCTCACCTCGGGCGGTCCAGGCGGCGCAACCGAGACGGTCTCGTTCCGAATCTGGAAGATCGGCTTTACCAACCTCAATATGGGGCAGGCGGCCGCGGCGTCGATCCTGCTGTTGGTCGCCATCATGTTGCTTACGCTGGTGCTCATTCGGGTGATGCGCCGGGACGCGGTCGCGACCTGAGCTCAGGTGCGGCCGAATTGCTTTTCCAGCTCGTCCTGGGTGAGCCGCAACATCGTGGGACGCCCGTGACCGCAGGCTCGCGGTTGCTGCGTGCGCTCCAGTTGTTCGACCAGCTCCCGCATCTCCGGCAAGCTGAGCGTTTGGCCGGCGCGGATCGAGGTATGGCAGGCCACACTGACGGCCACGGAATCGAGCCACGAGCTCCCCGCTCC
This sequence comes from Thermomicrobiales bacterium, assembly GCA_035708745.1. Taxonomy (GTDB): domain Bacteria; phylum Chloroflexota; class Chloroflexia; order Thermomicrobiales; family UBA6265; genus JAMLHN01. The sequence continues at coordinate 45,960 of DASTFJ010000158.1, forward strand.
TCCTTCACCCAGCTCTTGCAAGATGTCTCGCAACCGCGCCTGAATATCCGTTCCCACCGCGACCGCCGGCACAGAACGGATCAGAAGAGAGCTCGGTCCGAACCGTTCGAGCTGGAAGCCGAGCTGCGCCAGCTCTTCCATCGAGTGCTCGATCACAGCCGATTCCTCTGGGGAGAGATCGAAAACCAGCGGATCGAGCATCGGTTGCCGCTCGACCCCCGCCGCGATCATCTGTGACAAGAACCGCTCGTAGACCACCCGCTCGTGGGCGGCATGTTGGTCGATCAGGTACAACCCCTCCGGACCTTCGGCGATGATGTAGGTCCCCGCGACCTGGCCCAACACCCGCAAGATCGGCAGAGCGGGTCTGGGAAGCTCAGAAACCGGCGGAGAGTCGTCACGATGCGGCGACTCGGGCGCGAATATCCGTTGCTCGAAGGTGCGACGCTCGATGGAGGGCAGCGGCGCGGGTGCGTATGGAGTCGAAAATGGCATCGAGCTCTCGACGCGGATGCGTGGCGGGTCCGCGCGCGGGAGACGAGTCAACGTGGCGTGGGCACTGCGCGAGATCGCGCGAGCAACTGCCCGCTCATCGGCGAACTTCACCTCTGCCTTGGTCGGATGCACATTGACATCGACCTGAGCAGGTTCGACCTGGATGCGAACCAGCGTCACCGGATGCCTGCCGACCATCAACAAGGTGTGATAGGCCTCTTCCAGGGCGTACATGAGCGTTCGGCTCTGAATTTGGCGCCCGTTCATGAAAAACACCATCTGCTGGCGATGGGAGCGGGTGACCGTGGGCGCGCAAATCCAGCCGCTGATCTCCACCCCAGCGACTCGAGCCTCGAGCTCGGGCTCGACCAGCTCGACCGCGGCCCGTCCAACGTCGACGCCATAGACCGCGGTGGCTGCCTCGCCCAGATCGCCCGATCCCTTGGTCGAGAACGTGCGCCGCCCGTCGACATCGAGCGCAAAGCCGATCGAGGGGTACGCGGATGCATAGGCGCTGACCAACCGGACGATGAGTCCACTTTCGGTCGACGGTTGCCGTTGAAATTTCCTCCGGGCAGGGACATTTTCGAACAGATCGCGCACCTGGACGATCGTGCCTGCATCGCCGCGGTCGGTTCGCACCGCTTCGATCGAACCGAAATCGACCCGAATCGAGGCGGCGTTGCTCGCGTGCTGCGTCCGAGACCGCACCTGGATCGACGACACCGCTGCGATACTGGGAAGCGCTTCGCCCCGGAACCCAAGGCTCAAAAGTCCATCCAGATCCTCGAACGCCGTCAGCTTCGATGTCGCATGGCGTTGCAGGGCAACGGGCAGTTCATCCGCGTGGATGCCGATGCCGTTGTCGACCACTTCGATAGACCGCGTGCCTCCAGCCTCGATCGAAACCGAAATGCGAGTCGCGCGAGCGTCGATCGCGTTTTCGACGAGCTCTTTCACCACCGACGCGGGCCGCTCGACGACCTCGCCGGCGGCGATCTTGCCAATGGTTTCGTTGTCGAGGAGTTGAATGGGCACGTTCGGTTCGTTTCGAGACAGTTGGAACGGGGCGGTCAGGACGAAGGTAGCATCTCCGGCTTCAACGGAACACCCCGGCGATGCGCAGAAACGAACCGGCTTCCAACCTCGAAGAAGCGCAGCGGAAGCTCGGGCGACTTGGTGATGCCGATGCGCTCGCCGACAGCGATATCGATTTCACCGTGCGATCTGCCCGGCGTAATCCAGATCTCATGACTGGTGGTGAGATCGACTTTGTGCATCGCCTCATCGATGGCGAACGCCTGACACAACTTCCCTGGCCCGGAGCAGAGTTGCCGAATGTCGGTCGTTCTTCGTCGCTGCTCCATGAGCTCGAGACCTTCGAGCGGCTCGACGGCCCGAATCAAGACAGCTCCCACCGCCTCGGGCGCATGCGCCACGATATTGAGCATCCAGTGCATCCCATAGGAGCGGTAGATGTAAATCGTGCCGGGCGCTCGCTTCATGACATCCTGACCACGTTTGGACCAGGCGGCGTGCGAAGCACGATCGGCCGCATCGAGATAGGCTTCGGTCTCGACGATGCGCCCGGAGGTGACGCCCTCGGGCGTCACGCGCCACAACACCGTCGAAATCAATCCAATCGCTACGTCGGCAGTTGGCCGGTCGAAAAATGCGCGATCGAGCCGCGAACCGGGTTCAACCACCGACTTCGGTGAGACGCCGTTCGAGCAGCGCGATACGCTCGAGCGCTCCGGCCAACCGGTCACGCTGGACCTGCACGACCTTGTCTGGCGCACGCGCAATGAAGCTCTCGTTGCCGAGCTGGGCTTCCGCTCGACCGCGCTCTGCCACCGCCTCTTCGAGCTCCTTCGATAATCGTTCTCGCTCGGCCGCCAGATCGACAAGTCCGGACAACGGCAAGACCGCAACCAGATCGCCAGCGGCGACCACCACATCGCCCTGCTCTGCAACGGGATCGCCCCCAGAGATCGTGAGCTGATCGTCAGCGATCCGCGCCAGAGATGCAAGCTCCCGGCGAGCGGCTTCGACCGAGGCGGTGCGGCCATCAGGCGCATACACCGCAGCCGTAATCCAGCGGCCCGGTTCGACATTCGACTCGCTGCGAATGTTTCGCACGCGGGTCACGAGTTCCATGATCCGGTCCCAATCTCGCTCTGCCTCGAGATCGCGCTCGGCCGGCCGTGGCCAACGGGCGACCATCACGCTCTCGCCCGAATGGGGAATCGCCTGCCACATCGCCTCGGACGCGAACGGCATCATCGGGTGCAGCAAACGAAGCGAGCGCTCGAGCACCCAGGCAAGCGTCTGCGCGACTTGGCGACGTTCCACTTCGGTACCGCGCAGGCGCACCTTGGCGGCCTCGATATACCAATCGCAAAGCTCGGACCAGATGAAATCGCGCAAGCCTCGTCCGGCCTCGAGGAATGCGAACTTTTCGAGCAAGTCGTTCGTTTCCGCGATGACCGCGTTTGTACGGCTCACGATCCAGCGATCGACCAGAGCATCGCTGTCCGGCGAAATCGGTCCATCGGCATCGAGCTCCACCGGCGTCTCATCGAAGATGCGCGTGGCGAAACGGGTCGCATTCCAAACTTTGTTGATGAAATTGCGGGCCGCCTCGATCTGACCGACATGCAGCTTGGAATCCTGTCCGGGTCCACTCTGGGTGAGGAGGGCATACCGCAGCGCATCCGCCCCATAAGTGGCCGTAAGCTCGGTCGGATCGAGCACATTGCCTTTGGTTTTCGACATTTTTGCGCCGACGGCGTCGCGCACGGTGCCATGCAGATAGACCGTATGGAACGGCAGCTCGCCCATCATCTCGAGTCCGAAAAAGACCATGCGCGCGACCCAGAAAAAGAGAATTTCGTAGCCCGTCTCCATGACGTCGGACGGGTAGTACCGCTCGAGGTCCTCGGTCTGATCGGGCCAACCGAGTGTCGAAAACGGCCACAGTCCCGAGCTGAACCAGGTATCGAGCACATCCTCGTCCTGGATCACCGGGCCGCCGCAGTAGGAGCACGCGTCGACCGTCTCCTCCTCGCTGACCGTCAGCTTGCCGCAGTCCTGGCAATACCAGACGGGGATACGGTGCCCCCACCAGAGCTGGCGGGAGATGCACCAGTCATGGATGTTCTCCATCCAATTGAGATAGACGCCCTTGAACCGGTCGGGTACGAAGGTCAGACTCCCGTCCTTGGCCGCTGCGATGGCTGGAGCGGCCAGATCGTCCATTTTGACGAACCACTGTTCGCTAATGAGCGGTTCGACCACGGTGCCGCAACGATCGCAATGCCCCACCGGATGCGAATGCTCTGTGATGCCGCGGATGAACCCATCTTGCTGAAGCCGGTTCACGACCGCATCACGCGCGGCGGGAACGGTCATCCCCTCGAACGGTCCGCCCTCGGCATTGATTGTGCCATTCGGATTCATGATGTTGATCGCGGGCAGATTATTTCGCCGGCCGATCTCGAAGTCGTTCGGATCGTGCGCCGGCGTCACCTTGACCGCGCCGGTGCCGAAGGCCATGTCGACCGCGTCATCCGCCACAATGGGTATCAGCCGGTTCGTGATCGGCAGCCGCACCTGTTTGCCGATCAGGTCGCTATAGCGAGCGTCACCGGGATGGACGGCAACCGCGGTATCGCCCAGCATCGTTTCCGGCCGGGTTGTCGCCACGATGATTTCGCGATCGGGATCTCCTGCGACGGGATATGCAAGCTGCCACAGGTGCCCCGGCACGTCCTTGTGCACGACTTCCAGATCGGACAACGCCGTCATGCAGCGCGGGCACCAGGAGATCAGCCTGCTACCGCGATAGATGAGTCCCTTGTCATAGAGATGTTTGAAGACCTTGCGAACGGCGCGGGAGGGTTGCGGATCCATCGTGAACGCCAGTCGCGACCAGTCGCAGGAAGCGCCCAGAATCATCATCTGCTCGCGGATCCGCCACCGCATCGGATCCATGTACTCCCAGACGCGCTGAGCGAATCTCTCACGTCCCAGGTCGTGACGCGTCAGACCTTCGGTGGCCAGGATTTTCTCGACCACCCACTGCCCAGCGATCCCCGCATGATCGGCGCCGGGCAACCAGAGGGCGCTGTACCCCTGCATGCGGCGCCAGCGGATCATTAGATCCTGGAGTGCGACGAAGAGCGCATGGCCGACGTGAAGCTCACCCGTGACATTGGGCGGCGGCATAATGATGACGAACGGCTCCGCTTCTGGATCGTCGATCGGGGCGAAGTAGCCTTGGCTGTCCCACCAGTTATAAAGACCGGCTTCGACCGAGGCCGGATCGAAGGCCGGGGGGAGTTCAGTTGCTTTCAAGAGGTCGGTCACTTGGGCTATTCCAGATTCCTTAAAGCCGCGCAATCTCGCAATTCTACCGTCGCTCCGCGCTTGACGATCATGCTACAATCGTCGATGCGATCAAACGTTCGCCTTTTCCCGCATGGAACAGCAAAAGTATGTCGCCGATCCTGGACAAGATCTCCGTTCGTGGTGCCCGCGAGCATAATCTGAAGAACATCGATGTCGACTTACCGCGTGACCGGTTGGTGGTGCTGACCGGGTTATCCGGCTCGGGCAAATCATCGCTTGCCTTCGATACGATCTTCGCCGAAGGGCAGCGCCGCTATGTCGAATCGCTGTCCGCCTACGCGCGTCAGTTTCTCGGGCAAATGGAAAAACCGGACGTCGATCATATCGATGGGCTCTCTCCGGCAATCTCCATCGACCAGAAAGGCACCAGCCGAAATCCGCGGTCGACGGTCGGCACCGTCACGGAAATTTACGACTACCTGCGGTTGCTTTTTGCGCGGATCGGCCGGCCGCATTGTCCCAATTGCGGCAAGCCGATTCAGCAACAATCAGTGCAGCAAATGGCATCGACGCTGCTCCAGCTGCCGGAACGGAGCCGATTGCTCATTCTCGCGCCCGTCATCCGGGACCGTAAGGGCGAGCACGCGGCGGTGCTGGACGAAATTCGGCGTCAGGGGTTCGTGCGAGTTCGGGTCGACGGCGTCGTCACCGATTTGGATGAGCCGATCAAGCTCGCCAAGACCAAAAAGCACACGATCGAAGTAGTGGTCGACCGCATTGCCCTCAATTTCGATGAGGGTGTCTCGCCCGAGGACAGTCCCGAGCGAGTGCGGTTGATCGAATCGCTCGAAACGGCATTGCGCATTGCCAAGGGAATGGCGCTCGTCCAGGTGGTCGACGGCGAAGAGATCACCTTTTCGGAGCAGTTCGCCTGCATCGAATGTGGGATCAGCCTCGGTGAGATCGAGCCGCGAAACTTTTCGTTCAATTCTCCGCAGGGCGCATGTCCCGATTGTTCTGGTCTCGGAGTCAAGCTCGAATTCGATCCGGAATTGGTCATTCCCAATCCCCGGCTTTCTCTCGACCAGGGAGCGATCGCGCCCTGGATGAGCGCCGCGGGCGAGGGATATTCCTGGTATGCGGCGCAGCTCGACGCCATCGCCGAGCTCTACGGCTTTACCACCTCGCAGTCGTACGAGACGATCGACGAGGAGGCTCGCGACGTGATCATGAACGGGCTCAAGGGCCGGCAGATCACGGTCAAATACCAGGCGCGCAATGGCCGGATCAAGGCCTATCAGGTGCCCTACGAAGGGGTGATTCCGAACCTTTCCCGCCGTTTCGCCACCTCCTCCTCCGACTATGTCAAAGAGGAGCTAGGCAAATACATGGCGGCGAACCCGTGCCCGACCTGCAATGGCACCCGGCTCCGGCGCGAGATTCTCTTCGTCCTGATCGACGGCATGAATATCGTCGACGTGTCGCGACTGCCGATTCGACAAGCGCAGGCGTGGGCGGCACGGCTCTCGCTCGATCCGGATAAATCCAGCGATGCCGTCCTGACGCAGCGTGAATATCTGATCGGCAGGCAGATCATGAAAGAGGTGCGCGAGCGACTCGGATTTCTGGTCGATGTCGGGCTCGATTATCTGACAATGAACCGCTCTGCCAACACCCTTTCTGGCGGGGAGGCGCAGCGCATCCGGCTCGCGACTCAAATCGGCTCGGCCCTGATGGGTGTGCTTTACATTCTCGACGAACCGAGCATCGGCCTCCATCAGCGTGACAACGACCGGCTCATCAAGACGCTGCTTCGCCTGCGGGATCTCGGCAATACGCTGATCGTGGTCGAGCACGACGAAGAGATGATGCGCGCGGCCGACTGGATCGTGGATATCGGACCCGGCGCCGGTGTCCATGGCGGCGAAGTGGTCGCGGAAGGACGGATTTCCGATCTCTCTCGGGTGTCCGGATCGCTGACGGGCCAGTATCTCAGTGGCGCCCGATCGATTCCGATGCCGTCCGTGCGTCGCCAGGGCAGCGGCAAGATGCTCACCGTCGTGGGGGGCCGCGAAAACAATCTCCAGAATGTGACCGTCGATTTTCCGCTGGGCACATTTATCGCGATCACGGGGGTTTCGGGTTCCGGCAAGAGCTCGCTCGTTACCGACATTCTCTACCCGCGATTGGCGCAGGAGTATCACCGCTCCCGGCAACGACCCGGCGCGCACGATGAAGTTCTGGGTCTCGAGCATCTCGACAAGGTCATCGAGATCGACCAGAGTCCGATAGGCCGCACCCCTCGCTCGAATCCCGCGACCTACACCGGGATGTTCACCCCGATCCGGGAGCTCTTTGCCTCTCTGCCGGAAGCCAAGGCGCGCGGATACAAGCCCGGGCGTTTCTCGTTCAATGTGAAAGGCGGCCGCTGCGAGGCATGCAAGGGCGAAGGCATCATCCAGATCGAGATGAATTTCTTGCCCGATGTCTTCGTTCCCTGCGAGGTCTGCCATGGAAAGCGATATAACCGGGAAGCACTCGAGGTAACGTTCAAAGGCAAGTCGATTTCCGATGTGCTCGAAATGACAGTGTCGGAAGCTCTCGATTTTTTCCAGAATATTCCGAGCATCCGCACCAAGTTGCAGACGCTCGAAGATGTCGGATTGGGCTATATCCGGCTCGGTCAACCGGCCACCCAGCTCTCCGGCGGCGAGGCGCAGCGCGTGAAACTCTCATCGGAGCTCTCACGCCGGGCAACTGGGCGCACCCTCTATATCCTCGACGAGCCGACGACCGGCCTCCACTTTGCCGACATCGAGCGTTTACTGGGAGTCCTCCAACGCCTGGCTGATGGCGGCAATACGATCGTTGTCATCGAGCACAATCTCGATGTCATCAAATCCGCTGATTGGATCATCGATCTTGGGCCGGAAGGCGGTTCCGGCGGAGGCCAGATCATCGCGACCGGAACCCCCGAAGATATCGCCGCCAACCCGGCGTCATACACCGGGCACTACTTGAAGGAGACCCTGGCTCCAGTGTCGTTGGCTGCTGACTGAGCGCCAAAAATCAGTGGTGCCCCTGCAATGTGTCGAACAGCAGGGTGAACGTTGAACCCGAACCGAATTCGCTCGTGACGAGTATGCTCCCGCGTTGAGCTGCCATGAGTTCCGTTGCAATCGACAGACCGAGGCCGGCGCCGCCGCTCGATCGCGATCGGGCGGGATCGGCGCGATAGAACCGATCAAAGATGCGTCGCTGATCTTCGGCCGAGATGCCGATTCCTGTGTCCGAAACCTCGATGACGGCTTTGCCGGCTCGCATGGATGTCCGGACGAGCACGCGACCTCCATTTGGGGTGTATGCAATCGCATTGTCCAGCAGAATTGCGAGCACCTGCTCGGTTGCATCCGCATCGCAGCTCACAGTTACAGGGATGTTGGCATCCAGCTCGAGGGAGATATTCCGGTCTGCTGCCAGTGATTGAAAACGCTCAGCACCTCGACAACAGATTCCCGACAAATCGACTTGCTTTCCGAGAAACTGCGTCGCGTGTTCGTCCATTCGAGCGAGTGTGAGCAGACTACTGACCAAGTTGGCCATGGAGTCGACCTCACGAACGATCGCGGTTTCGCTTTCGTGCCGGTCAGACAGGGCGAGCTCCGGCGTCTGCTGCATGTACTCAGCTTCGGCTCGGATCAATGTGAGCGGAGTACGGAGTTCATGAGCCGCATCGGCTACGAACGACCGTTGTCGCGCGAATGCTTCCCGGATTGGCCGCATCGATCGGTTCGCCAACCACCAACCGGCAGGAACCGCCAGCAACACGCCCAACAGCAGACCACCGATGGTTGACCAACGAACAAACTCGAGCAGGCGTTCGTTGGGTCCGAGTCCCATGCCTACCTGGATCGCGCCAATGATTCGCCCGTCCGCATACACCGGTTCAGTTCGCAACCGAACCCGCTCGTGTTCGACGATCGCTGTTTCCAACACAACTTCGCCCTGTAGTGCGCGTTCGATCGAATCCTCCCTGGGGAGATGTTCGATCTCGATTGGACGCAACGTCGAAATTATGTTGCCATCGAGATCGACCCCATAGGCAATGGTGTCTCCGCTGCGAAGGAGCTCACGTGCCTGGTGCTCGTTTTCTTCCTCCCGGTCGTCATCCTCGTCGTCGTCATCGTTCGTTCCTCGTTTTCCATCAGCGAGCGCTGATGGCGTGCCACTGGCGTTGTTCGCATCGGCCTGGGCAAAAACGTTCGTCCAGAGTTCGACCGCGGATGCCGATCGACTCCGAAGTTCCATATTGGTTTGCGTCTCGATCCTTTGCGCGAGATAGAAGTAGCTCGCAACACCGACGATCGCGATCACCGCGATGACAACAAGCGCATTGAGTATTGCCAGGCGACGACTGATGGCGCGAAACAAGTTTTCGCCTACCCTAACGAATAGCCATAGCCGCGAACAGTCCGAATGAGCGAGGGCGCTCCGGACGGCTCTGGCTCGAGCTTCTTGCGCAGATAATGAATGTACAAGTCGACCACATTTCCAGTTGGGTCTGAATCTGGTCCCCACACCCTGCGAAGAAGCTGGTCGCGAGAAAGGACCTGACCTTTATGTCGTACCAGAGTTTCGAGTAATGCAAACTCACGGGGAGAGAGCTCGACTGGGTGATCGTCTCGCGTAACGACATGCCGCGCCAGATCGATTTCGATTTGTCCAAAACGCTGGAGATCACCAACGACCATGCCGCCAGAACGGCGGCTCAGAGCGCGTACTCGTGCAACCAGCTCCTCGAAGGCAAACGGCTTCCCGAGATAGTCGTCAGCGCCCGCTCGGAGTCCATAGATTCTGTCGGGCACATCACCAAGCGCAGTCAATATGAGCACAGGGGTGTCGACCCGGTTTCTGCGCAACTCCCGCAATAGCGACATGCCGTCCATCCCGGGTAACAACCGGTCCAGCACGATCACATCGTACGCTCCACTAGCCGCTTCATCGTACCCGCAATCGCCATCATTGCAGACGGTGGTGTGAAAAAACTCGCGGCGAAGGGTCTTGGAAATCAACTCCGCCAGCCTCGGTTCGTCTTCGACAATCAAGATGTTCATCGGGGACGCTCGCGTGCCATGGCTTGCTGCCTCGCTTGCGCACCCATTCGATCGAACGGCTCATCCGGAAAAACTACGCGAGGCTGCCGGACTCCTGGCGTCCAGACGAGCACCCGCAACACGCAGAGCAATGCGACTCCAGAGGCTGTGAGCAGGTATATCGCCTGCATTAGCGCCGCGCCGCTGCTGGCGCCAGAACCCACCCCGTGGAGCAGCGAAAGCGCGTACATCGGAAAGGCCAGCACATGCAGAAATCGCCAGACACGATACGGAATGTATTTTCGCAACGAAGCACTGGCAACAACAACGATGAACAAGTACATCGCCAGGATTCCGAAACCGGTCCATGGTTCAGCCGTTGGAGCCTTGAACGGCGCAAACAGCTGCTCCAAGGAAAAGGGAAGGTGCTGATCGACAACGAGACTCAACACGTGTCCCGCCAGGAATGCGTACGCAAGCTGACTCAAATACGTGTGCAAACTGAGCAACGTCGATTTGCTGGCAATCCGATCGAAGATGCGTGTCGTCTGGAGGAGTCCAACTACAATGATTCCCCAAAACAGGAAATAGAGCGTGATGCCGGTGGCTCGGGCAAGATACCAGCTCAGTGGGCTCAGCGATTGATTACTGACCGCCGAATACGCAACCATCGCGGCGAAACCGATGGGCACCGCCAAAAACAGCCCGCTTGTGAGACCACCAGCGGCGTTTGGCAACCGTACTGGCTCCGTCATTGGCTGATAGTTCTTACGCGACAGTCGCGTGGGGATTGACCGTTTCATAGCTTCCATTCTCATGTGCGACCAGTACGAAGCAAGCGGTCGTATCCGGCATGCGCTCGCCTCGCGCCAGCGCGACGAGGATCGACTTGGCTTCGATTTCAGCCGCCGCGACGGTGGCAGCAACTGTGGTCACACTCGGGGTCGACCAGGCAACTGCTCGACCATCGCGAGGGTCGAGCAAATGGTTCTGGCGACTACCGTCCGCAAACCAGGTACGCGAACGGGTACTCGAGGTTGCGATTGCAACCGACTCGCCCGCTGGGAGCAGCAGGTTGGCAATATCCAGGCTCAGCTGACCAGGATGCTGTACGCCAACTCGCCAGGTATCCTCGGCGCCCGGTGTCCCCCAGGCTCGGAGATCTCCGCCGGCATCGACGATCGCGCCCGGCATCTCTCCCACCAGGTCATCGACCGAATCGACGAATGCCCCTTTGGCAACTCCACCCAGATCGACCCGCAAACCGGTTGGCAAACGTACGGCGCCGCGGTCCTGATCGATCTCGATCTCCCATAGTTCGCGATCCGAGAAAGGAGGACGTGCATCCGCTTCGAAGCGCGCGCCGCCGCGACTGTGCAGCTCCTCGAACGACCTGTCATAGCCGAGCCGCTCGAGCGCATCGAGCAGCGTTGGGTCGAATCGGCCCTCAGTAGTGCTGTGTCCTTCGATCGCCACTCTCAGGACCGAAACAAACGGCGATGATGTGGAGACCCACGCCCCACGGTGGTGATTGACGCGGCAAAGCTCGCTGTCTGGCCGAAACCGGCTGAAGATGCGCTCCCACCGATCCGCGCGCTCTCGTAGCTCGGTTACGACGACATCTGCCAGCGAAGAATCAACTCCCCACAAGACGAGCTCGATTGTCGTTCCCATAGCCGGGAACCTCCTCCGCTCAGGCTGCCCGTCCATCACGAACCCCGCGTTCTCGTATGCGTCGGTTGCTCCTGGTTTCGTTGCGAGGAACCGACAGTGACGCGAGGATCTTGCGACTGGCGGCTCGAAGCGGCGATCACTTCGCCACTAGATTCGATTCGCGCAGACGGGGCGGGAGCGGTCGCAGAGACGACCCCCAGGATACCGGCGAACCCCAGAGCCGTTATTGCGAACATCAGTCTGCGCAAACGAGTCTCCTTCCGAAGTCGGTGGCCTTGAGTTCGGAACCCCATCGCTCCGAGAGGGTCGGTCAGACTGCGAGCCCGCACCGCTTTCCGGACGATCGCTTCCCGATCACTAGTCGTCATCTTCGTCGCCATGGTCGTCATCGTGCTCATCGTAGTAGCCGCCGTGATCGTCGTCATCATCGTCGTCGCCGCTTTCGAAGTCATCGTCGGAATAGGCAGAGTCATCGTCCCAACTCGTTGTCGGTAACGGTCCACTAGAGTCGATTCCGGCGTTCGGCGTTTCTGCGACTTGGCCTTCGCCATTCGTGTCAGCCGGGTTAGCGTTCTGCATCAGTTGATTCCCCACCAGCTGAGTCGTGCCGGCGCTACCACTCGAAAACCCGGGCAACGAGTCGCGCATGGTCACCGCGATTGCGACGAATGCAATCGACAAAATGATTGCTAATGCTGTTCCGTTTCGTATTGACAACATGTCGTTTCTCCGAATTCGCTGCTTCATCGAGCAACCGATGCATCAACCATAGAAAGTGAGAATTAGAGGTCGATTAGAGCGTTATCCGAAATTGGAGGTTGCATTCCAAAGTCACCGGCAAGCCAACAAGTGAGGTATGGGGTGCCCCCTGATTCGAGCGGGATCGCCGCTCGGATCGAGGACCTGTCTATCGGTCCTCTTTCAGGTATGCTGCACTCTCGATTTCCGAGAACACGACAGTTCCCGCGGAGACTTCGCGCGATGACTGAGGAAGTAGACAAGGTTGACCCGACCGGGTCCGTTGCAGCGATGTCTCCACACAAGGACGATGAGCGTGCCGGTTCGCTCGGCGACCGGCTCAACCAGCTTCGAGCCGGAGTGCTCGGAGCGAACGACGGTATCGTGTCGGTCGCTGGCGTCGTCGTCGGAGTGGCCGGCGCATCGGCCGAGCGGACCCAGATTCTGACGGCCGGGGTGGCGGCGCTGGTCGCGGGCGCGCTCTCGATGGCAGGCGGCGAATACGTTTCGGTGAGCACCCAGCGCGACACCGAGATTGCCGCGATCGCCAAGGAATCCGAAGAGCTGCGCACCATGCCAGAGGCGGAGCTCGATGAGCTGGCAGCCTACTACCAGAAACGCGGTATCTCCTCCGAGACGGCGCACGCGTTCGCGCGGGAGCTCACCGCGGTCGATGCGCTGCGCGCCCACACAGAAATGGAGTTCAACATCACTCCAGGGGAGTTGACCAGCCCATGGCACGCGGCGTACGCGTCCTTGGTTGCCTTCGCCATCGGTGCGGTGATTCCCCTTCTTGCAATCGCGCTTCCACCGGATTCACTTCGGATCTGGGTCTGTGTCGCATCGGTGATCGTGGCGTTATTCCTAACCGGATATATCAGCGCACGTCTTGGAGATGCGCCGAAATGGCCGGCAATCGTGCGCAATGTCGTGGTCGGTATGTTGACGATGGGCATCGCCTGGGCAGTCGGCAGACTCTTTGGGGTCGCCACCGGTTGACGAGGCGACATTCTGTCACGCCTTGTCGCCAGGTATTCCTCGGTCGTACCATCAGTGCCGTCGGAACGTGAATCCTCCTGGGATGGGTATTCCGAGACTGCCTGGTGCGAGGGCGACCACTATCTTCGCGTCATCGAGAGCAGTTGCACGTGTGAACAAAACAGTTCTGGTCCTCAATCAAAACTATGAGCCCCTCAATATTTGCAACGCGCGGCGCGCCGTGGTCCTGGTGTTCGGCGGCAAGGCCGAGATCCTCGAAACGCACGATTCGCTGATCTCGACGTCGCACGAGGCGTTTCCGTATCCATCCGTCATCCGACTGATCTACCTGATTCGCGCGCCACGCGCCCGGGTGAAGCTCACCCGGCGTGAGGTCTTTCTGCGCGATTCGTACACGTGCCAGTATTGCGGCCGGAGAACGAACGACCTGACACTCGATCATGTCATTCCTCGTCATCGTGGCGGGCCGCATACCTGGGAAAACCTCGCCTCAGCCTGCCGTGCGTGCAATCATCGCAAAGGTGGCAAGTCGCTTCAGGAAGCGCGCATGGTCTTGAAACGACAACCGTTCGAACCATCGCCAGGTCGCTACTACGCGATCGAACGCCGGTTGGAACAAAGCATCAGTGAGGCCTGGTACAAGTTCCTTCCCGGAATCGAAGCGTCGGACCGAGCCGATATTCCGATTCCCTTCAGCGCGGACTGAGAACTCCACGGTTTATCATCATCGCCGCGCTGGAGAAAATCCGGCGCGGCGTTTTCGTTCGTCCGCCTGCCCTGGAAAGGCTGCCACCTTGCTCGATCTCAAGCTCATTCGAGAACAACCGGACATGATCCGGAGCGCGCTGGTCGCGCTCAATGCCACTGCACCGCTCGACGAGATCCTCTCGCTCGACGAATCGCGCCGGCTGGTTGTGACGGATGTCGAGTCGCTCAAGGCCAAACGTAACGAAGGGTCCAAGGAAGTCGGCCGAACCAGGGACGCCGACCGACGCACCGCGTTGATCGAAGAAATGCGGTTGCTGGGCGACGACATCGCTGCCAAGGACGAGCAGGTCCGAATCATGGACGAGGAGCTCTACAATCTCCTCCTCCAGATGCCGAACCTGCCAATGGCCGGGGTGCCGGTCGCTCCGGATGAGCGCGGCAATGTCGTCACCAAGACCGTCGATGTCGAGCGAACGAAGGACTTCCAGGTGCGCCCGCATTGGGAAATCGGCGAAGAGCTCGGAATCATCGACTTCGATCGTGGCGTCAAAATCGCCGGCACGCGCAATTACGTGCTGCGCGGCGATGGCGCCCGTCTCCAGCGCGCGCTGATCGCCTGGATGATCGATCTTCACGTCAGGAAGCATGGATACACCGAGGTCTACCCGCCCTACCTGGTTCTGACCGAGATGCTCGTCGGCACTGGGCAGCTGCCGAAATTCGCCGAAACGCAGTTCCGCGATATCGAGGGCGAGAAGTGGCTGATACCGACTGCCGAAGTCCCGGTCACCAATATGTATCGCGACGAGATCCTCGACGAGTCCGAGTTGCCGATTTACAACACGGCCTACACCGCCTGCTTCCGTCGCGAGCAGATTTCGGCCGGCCGCGACGTACGTGGCATCAAGCGCGGCTACCAGTTCGATAAAGTCGAGATGGTCAAGATCGTTCATCCCGACACATCGATCGAGGAACACGCGAAACTGATTTCCGAGGCGGAGGACGTGCTTATCGGATTGGAGCTTCCCTATCGATTGCTGCAAATCTGCACGGGAGACCTCTCCTTCACCGCGGCCAACAAGGTGGATCTGGAAGTCTGGTCGCCGGGCGTGGACGAATGGTTGGAGGTTTCGTCCTGTTCCAATTTCCTCGATTTCCAGGCGCGCCGGGCAAATATCAAGTTCCGTCCGGAAGGCGGCGGCAAGATCCAGTTTGTGCACACGCTGAACGGCTCCGGCATGGCATTGCCGCGCACCATGATTGCCATTATGGAGAACTACCAGCAGGCCGACGGCACCTTCGAGGTGCCCAAAGTCATCCAGCCGTACATGGGTGGCCAGACTATCATTGGCAAGCAAGGGCCGATTGGTCCGGCAGTCTCGTAACAGCTCGAAAATTGGACGCCGCCAGCAGCACCGTGTGCGGTGTTTGTAGCGCCTACGCGCTACGCCGCAGATTCGGGAACCTCGGCCAGCAGACCGCGCAGCACATCGTCGCTGCTGACATCATTCGATTCCGCTTCGAAATTCAGAATGATCCGATGGCGTAGAGCTGGAAGCGTGACGGCCCGGATGTCGTCGTACGCGACATTGAGGCGGCCCTGCGTCAGGGCCCGAATCTTGGCTCCGAGGACGATCGCCTGCGCGCCCCGCGGACTGACGCCATATCGCACATAGCGCCGGATGGTCGTCGTCGCGCGCGGATTGTCGGGATGAGATGCCATCACGAGCCGCACGACATATTCGCTCACGCCACTCGAGATCGGCACCTCGCGTGCGAGCTGGCCCATTTGCAGGATCGATTCGCCGGAGGCTACATGCGCGACCGACACGTCCATTGCGGATGTCGTGCGCCGAAGGATTTCGGTTAGCTCGTCCTCGTTCGGGAATCGCACCAGCACTTTGAAGAAGAATCGGTCCAGCTGTGCTTCCGGAAGCGGGTAGGTGCCTTCCATCTCGACGGGATTCTGGGTGGCAAGCACGAAGAAGGGTTCGGCCATCGGGTGAACGACATTGGCAACAGTGCAGGTGCGGTCTTGCATGGCCTCGAGGAGTGCCGACTGGGTCTTCGGTGTGGCCCGGTTGATCTCGTCCGCGAGCACGAGATTCGCAAAGATGGGACCGCGCTGGAATGAGAACCGCCGTTCGCGCGATTCGGTTTCGATCAGGATGTTGGTGCCGGTGATATCGGCCGGCATCAAATCGGGCGTGAACTGGATGCGGCCAAACGACAAATCCAGCGATTCGGCCAGGGTGCGCACCAGCATGGTCTTGCCCAGTCCGGGTACGCCTTCCAACAGGGCGTGACCGCCTGCAAGGACCGCGATCAGCACTTCCTCGATGACTTCGTCCTGCCCAACCATTGTTTTTCCGACTTCGGACTGGATCTGTTGGAAGACATCGCGAAAGTCCGCAACGCTCATGGTTTCTTCGACAACGGACATGACTGCCTCCCGGTTCGACTGGCTCAGTGCCGTGAGATGTATACCCCCACGATCAGGACAATGACCATCAGGACGATACCGCCGAGTGCCACACCGCCGATGGCCATGACCGAATATCGCTCCGTGCGCGTCGGCTCTCGCACGGTCGGTTGTTCGATTACCGCGTCGGACCAGACGACCTCCGAGCCGGGGCGATCGTCGGTTTCGACCAGAAACGCAGTGAACCAGGGCCGGTTCGTCTCCTCACCCACCTATCCGAACTCCTGCAATCGTTGTGCGACGATCGCCGCGCTCTCCGTCCAACCGAATTGCCGCGCTCGATCCATGCGTGACGTTCGAACTTCTTCAGCGTTCGACAATGAGAGCGCACGATCGAGCAATCCGGCTAGCTTGGCAGGATCGGCAGGGTCGAAGTAGTTTGCAGCGTCACCGCCCACCTCTCGAAACACCGGCAAATTGGCGGCCACAACTGGAGTGCCCGTCGCGAGCGCTTCGACAACCGGCAGACCGAATCCCTCGTAACGTGATGGATAGACGACGGCTGCCGCTGAGGCCATCAAACCCGGCAGGGCATCATCTGGCACAAACCCAAGCCGGACGACTCGGCCGCTCAACCCCAGTTCATCCACCCGTCCCAGAATCGACGGTGCATCACAGCCGGCACGGCCAACCAGGGCGAGTTGAGTAAACGGAGGAAGCATCGCCAATGCCTCGAACAGGACCGGAAGGTTCTTGCGCGGTTCGATCGTTCCGACTGACAGGAAGAACGGCCGCCGGAGGCCAAATGTGACGAGTGCATCATCGCCGAAGGGCTCCGCCCGATGAAAGTGAGCCGCGGCAGCATTCGGCGCGACGACGACACGATCGGACGGGACCGCGAATTGCTGGACGATTTCTTCGCGAATCGCATTGGACACCGTGAATACCGTCGATGCTGCGCGAATGGAACGTTCGACAACCGGCGTCAGAAATCGCGCCAGTGACTCGGGCGTTTGGGCTTCGGGGTGCAGCCAGGCGAGGTCGTGCACTGTGACATGTGTGCGGGAGTGTTTCGGCGCTGCCGCCGTAAAGTCAGGTGAATACACATCGGTGGGTGTTCCGAGTCGCAGTAATCGATGCAGTGGGACGTTCTGCCGCACGAACAGCCGGTCGACGTTCAGGCGCGAGATGGGCGATCGGCGCGCCGGCAGACTACTCCAGGGCGGCCGCTCCGGCAGCTGAGGATCGTGCGGAAGATTGTCCTCCGCGTACCAGAGCCGGGTCGTTCCCGCATCGACCATCGGAATGAGCTCGCGCGTCAGCTCGCGGGCATACCGCCCGATACCGGCACTTTGATTGACCGCCGCGCTGATATCGATCAGCAGATCTCTGCGCATCAGCTAGTCATCCGCTGGTTTCGAACGCTGGTGGATGCCCCACTTGAGCATGTAGAGATAGACCGTTGCTCCCACCGCAATCAGCCCCCAGTAGGTAATGAGTCGATCGAGCAAGGCCACCGACCCAGCCAGGTCGACTGGCACGTCCGCGAGCTTCAGCACCGACACGACAGCCACCTCGACGACCCCGAGACCAGCAGGCGTAAACGGGAGCGTGGTCAGCAACGCTGCCATCAGGCCAACGAAGATGGCCATCTCGAATCCCAGATGCACGTTCAGCGATTTTGCCACCAGATAAACACGGGATGCCTCCAACCCCCAAATCACCACACTCATGACGGCGGGAACCGCGGGGCGACCGAGATTGACGAAAACGGACTCTTGCAGTGTCTGCCACTGATTTCGCCAGCGGATGGGCAGTTTGGCCTCGATGTGATTTCGCAAGACGAACAAGACGATCAGGCCAACGAGCGCTAACACCGAGAGCCCAATGCCCACGTAGAGCGCATTGCGCGCATCGGACGGTAAGTCGCCATGGAACGCAACTGCCGCCGATACTGCCAACATCAACACCAGCACGATCAGATCGATGACTCGTTCCGTGAGAACGGTTCCAAAGCCAATCGAATAGCGAATGCCGTCATCGACTTTGACGCGATAAATGCGATAGGCGTCCCCGAGCTTGGCCGGAAGGATGCAGTTGAAAAACCAGGACACGAGCAAAACGGCGGTCAGATAGCCGACTGGCGGTACAGTCGTTCCAGGAATATTTCCCGCGCCGGCCACCGCGAGCATCCAACGCCATCGCGCTGCTCGCAACACGATCGTGGCGACGTAGACCGCGATAGCTGCGCCGAGCACCAGCAAATTCGCGGTGCGGATGTTGTCGACGACCGCCCCGAGATCGAGATCCATTCGCTGGATGAAATAGACCAGGATCGCCAGGGCGAACGCGAACGACAGTAGGGTGCGCGGGCGCAGCAATCCTTTCGATAGCGCAGACGGTTTCCCGATCGGCGGGTCATTTTCGTTCGGATCGGGGATGTGAGCACCCTCGGACTCCGGGGGTTGGGGTACGTCCACTTCGACGAGCTCCGTATCGGCGCTCATACGTTTCGCTCGCGATCGTTCCAGGCTTCGGTCCCAATGGCAATAGCCATCGCCCAAACGACCACGAGCTGTAAATTCAGACTCAGCACGTGGACGTATTCGAAGACGGCATGCGTTCCAGTTGCTGCGGTGATCCCCGCGGCGCCGATGAGCAGCGCCAATCGTGAGCCCTCGGGTAAAATACGAATCGTTCGCACGATGATGAGTGAAACCCCCAAGAGCATGGCAATATACGCCGTCAAACCCACGACACCGGATTGTGCGAGAAAATGCAGGTAGGTATTATGCGCGTGCCCCCGACCAATGCGAAATCGCCATTCCTGGGTGAAGCCCCGATAGTTCAGATCGAAATTACCGGCGCCCACGCCAACAAACGGATGGGCTTTCGCCATCTCCACCGCCGCCGTCCAGTGTGACAGGCGTTCCTGCACCGCGAAATTAGCGGGCGTCACCAGCGTTTCCTCATTGGCGAAGGTTTTCACGCCGGCCGCCACGATCGCGATCGAAATGGTGAGAACTGCGACTGCCACGATCAGACCAATAGGTGCCAGTCGGACGATCGTGAGCCGAAAACTTGGTCGTACCAGCGCCAGCACGATCGCCACACCCGCGACCATGCCGACGAGGCCGCCGCGCGATTGTGAGAGCAGTAGGCCGAGCCACGCGGCGCTGCATCCGAGCAGCCAGAGCGGCCGTAACCGCGGAGAGAGAAACCAACGGCGGTCGGTACGAAGCCGCCCGGGCGGTCCGATCAGCAGCGCGAGAAAGAGTGGGGCGGTCAATTCGAGGTAGATCGCAAGCTGGTTCGGGTGCGTGAACGGGCCGTAGGCGCGCAAAATTCCGCGCACCTCGAAGGATTCCGGCCCGACGCTGAAGATAACTTGCCAGAGCGCCAGGGCCACCGACCCCAGTACGCCCAACAAGGTCCCCAGCAAGAATGGGAGCGGCGATCCTCCGCGGCGATACGAGTTGAATGCAAAACAGGAAACAATCGCAGTCGCAAGCCAGCGGTAGGTCTCACCCAGCCAGAGGCCTCCATCGCGTGCGTTCCAGACGGAGAGAACCAGCGCCGCGACCAGAACGCAAAGCGAGACTGTCACGAA
Organism: Thermomicrobiales bacterium; assembly: GCA_035708745.1. Classification (GTDB taxonomy): domain Bacteria; phylum Chloroflexota; class Chloroflexia; order Thermomicrobiales; family UBA6265; genus JAMLHN01. The sequence continues at coordinate 66,049 of DASTFJ010000158.1, forward strand.
GTCGATGAGCACGCGCTGGCGCACGCGCAATAACGAAATACTCCAGCCCGCCAGCAGCGACCAGATTGCAACCTTCGTCAACGTCACAGAGCTGGTCTGGATGCCGACCTCGAAGAACGTCTGCATCGGCAGCGTGATCGCCAGCAGTCCCAACCCCCAATCCTGATGACGCATACCGAGCCAGAAGGAAATGACTACCATCAACACGAGTCCGGTGGTCTGCCAGGCCAGCGACCCTACGAAAGTCCCAACCACCACCACAAGCGCACAGAGCAGGGGCGTGTTCGAGCCAAGACGCGGCATCGAGAAAGTCATGCGATCAGTCATGTGTCGTGAGCGAATCAGGTCGTTCAGGCGCTGCCAGTGCAATCGCCAACCAGGTCGTTGCCGCCAGGTCCGCCAGGAAGTATCCGTTGTCGACCAGTCCGTGACCGAGACCGGCGCCCAGGCAGGCCAACGCCCCCAGCTGCCAGGGATCGAGATTCAACCGCCCTGTGCGCGCCATCGCGATCACCCAGGCTCCCACCAGCACGACGGCACACAAGAACGCAACCCCGGCGATTCCCAGGCTCAGCCAAGTGTCGAAGAGGAGATTGTGCGGGTGCGAGACGTAGCGCTCGCTCCAAATGCGCGGATCGATATAGCGCTGCTGGTGCATCCAGAGAAACTGATCGAGTCCGATGCCGGAGATTGGGAAGTCCCTTACCATGTGCACGGCATCGGTCCAAAGATACCGTCTGGTTGAGACGATACCCGACGAGCCCGCGCCGGTGAAGCGGTCGGTTGCGAGCGCGCCGAACGCGACGGTCACGAGTCCCAACCCACCTGCGAGCAGCCTCCATCCGCGCCGAAATGGGTGAGCCAGCAGCACGACAACGAATCCAGCGGTCAGCCCAAGCAGCGCGCCGCGAGAGAACGTCGACCCGATTCCAGCTACGATGATGAGCGATAGCCCGAGCAGGAACCAGCGCGCTCTCCCCCGCAGGACGAGTCCCGGAATCAGCACCAGAAAGAGAGCGCGCTCCAGAAAGAGCGCCAGATTGTTCGGATGAAGATAGGTAGCGGTCGACCGGCGGACTTCATCGACGGAAAAGCTAGAACTCGAGTCGATCAATTGCCACAGTGCCGCGAGAGCGACGAACGCCGCGGGCGCCGAGATGGCCAATGCCAGCGGTGCCCGCCCGTGCCGGACGATTGCCAACCTGGCGAGTGCGAAGAGCAACACCGGCTCGAAGATCACCCAACGCCAGGAACGCATCGCTTCGACCCGGTGGAAGTCGAATGGCATCCACACAAGCGAGAGTGTTCCCAACGCGAACAGGCCAACAGGCAACACTTGCAACTTGAGGGGCCCGAGGGCCTTCCGGAGCTCTGCATCGCTTCCGTGCGCTATCTCGTACCCGATCCGAAGGGCGGTTCCAAACGCGGTAATCAGGACCCCGAGCTCCAGCAGTCCCAGGGTGAGCGTTCCGATGTGGATCGGGTGAAAAATGAGCGGAATCGCGGCGCACGTCGCATAGAGCGCTCCCGTAGATGACGCTACGGCAAGGGGCACCGCTGCGACGATCGCCGCACCCGCGACGGGAGTACCAGAGCTGTGCCAGGCAACAATGCCGAGGAGTAGCATCGCGAACCAAACCGCGCCTGCTATTCGATCGAGGCCCAAATCCCAACGATCGGTCGACATCAGGTGCGTGGCATGGGACGCCAATCCGGCATCGAGGGGAGCTGTGGCCCTTGAACCGAATCATCGCGCCGCCGCATGAGCCCCCCGCGCTCGGCGGCGATCATCGCGATCTCTCTCAGCGCGACGACGGCCATGGCGAGCGCGGTGAAGAGCGCGACCACCACCGGCCAGCGCAAGGGAGGATCGCGGGAGATGACCGCTCCCCCGATCGTCAGCTGACCCGGATCGGACATCGTCAACGAAAGCTTGTGCACCCCGTCCTCGAGATTCGACGCAAGTGTGACAGCAATGTCCTGCGCCTGGTAATACGTGAGATCGATGGAGGACGCGCCATCTTCGTCCCCCCAATCGGGAAGCGGTTCTCCGTCGAGCGTGGCGCGGATCAGCCCGGCGTCGGGGCTGCGACGAAGGTAGACGACGATTCCGGTCCCCTCGAAAGTGATGGTGGCATTCGCGCCCACCTCGCTGGTCGTCTTGAAGATCCGACCATCGAGGTGTTGATCGTTCCAGGCGCCCCCGTATGCGACGGGCCCGCTATCCATCGGAACGAAGCCGGTGGGAGCCACGCTCCCCACACCGAAATCGGAAAGCGCCGTGACTGCTTCGAAGGAAACGGTCGATGTGCCATCCTGATTCAAGAGCGCGCGCCCCTCGTTGCCGGCGCCGGCCTGCTGGGGAAGCAATGCCCACTGAAACACCGGTCCCGCCCATGGCCACTCGGTTCGGATCCGCTTGATCGCGGCAACGAGATATTCCGCTTGCTTTTCCCGATCGATCGACGACGACAAATTCCAGCCAAGGTGCGTAATCCAGACGGGTTTGGTCTCGTCTCCCTCGTCGATCATCGCCTCACGAAACAGCTCCGCGCGAGATAGACTCGGTTCGCTGGTGGAAACCCGCCGGTCGTAAGGAGACGTGTCGCCACCGTCGATCGCCACTGCCGCTGCATCGAAATACGGCGCGCCGCCGACGTCATAAACACCACGGAGAAACCGGAGATCGGCGCCGAGCGCTCCCGAGCCGTCGCGCTCAGCGAATTCGGCCAGGATCACCTGGGTCGACGCACTCGCGGTACGAATCGCATTGAACGCCGGGGCCAGCATTCCGACATATTGATCCGGCGTCGCTGCGACGCCTCCCCATTGTCCGGGATCGTTCGGCCGGTCCCACACCTGCACATAGTCGATATACGCGCCGTAACGGCCAACAAAGGCGGAAAGAAAGGCGGCAAAGTCGGTCGAATTTGCTGGAGCCGCGATCGCCCCTTCGATCGAACCTGGCTGGGCGGCCCAAACCGGTGCGCCCTCCACTACCGCGACAATTTGAATGCCGGCGTCATTCAGATTCCGCACGATCGGATCGTAGTGGTCCCAGACAAATTCTCCTTGGGCCCCTTCGATCTCGGACCAGTCGAACTCTTGCCGGACGATACTGAAGCCATTGGAACGAAGTGTGGAGGCGATTGCTTCGATTTGGGCCTCCGTGAACGAGCGGAGATCCACATTTGTCGCCAATCCTCGACCAGAGACTTGCTGCACATACGGCGGATCAGCGCTCGTTTCGATACCCCGGTGAAGATAGACATCGGCGACCGCTGCACCGAGAGCGAGGATCAGGCTGAGCGACAGCAGCAGCATGGCCCGAATCAGCCGCCCAAAACTCCCTTCGACTCCTGGGTCGGTCACGATGGCGGCCGCAACGCGGCGTCGAATCGACCCGCCCCGGCGGGCCGGCGGCGATGCTGCCGGAGCTTCCGGCGTTGGCCGGTAGAATTGTTGGGACGAGTCGCTTCGTCGTTGCCGCATTCGATGACCGATCGAGGCCGTTCAGACAACTGCCGGCGGTCAAGAGTACAGGATTGGGAATCCGGTCCCTATGATCAGCACAGAACGCCAGGCCAACGAGCTCTTCGATCGTTTGCGCGACGCCGCCCAGCCGGGAGAGCGACCGGCGACCGAAGTGCGGCTCCAATATCAATCGATAGGCGCGTTAGCCGCCCGGCAAAGCCTGTCACTTCAGGAAACGATGTCTGCCGCGTTGGTCGTTCTGCTGGAGGGAGCGGACCGGAATCCGGTTCTCACATCCGACTCGATCAGCATGGCGTTGTCCGCGATCGCGGATGGTTATTCTTCGGCGCAGCTCTCGCGTTTCCCGGTTGGTCCCGTTCGTGACACGATCGACTCTCCGCTCATCCGCCGGCTGAATGCGCTTCACGGCATCAGCCGTGCAGCCACGATCACCACATCGTCGACCGAATATCTCCGTAAGAGCATAGACATCATTCGCGATGTCACCCGGGCAGATGCAATCACGGTCTTCGTCTTCGACCGGCCCACGAGTAGCTTGACGTTGGCCGGACAACATGGGTTCGATCCAGCTCTGGTCGGTACGATGACGATCCGAGGCGACCGGGGAATCATCGGGAAGGCCACATCCGACGGCAAAGCAGTTTTTGCCGGTCGCGTGCAGGAAAATCCGGATTGGTACCCGTCCCCCACTCTGCGCGACGGCGGGTACCAGGCGCAGGCGTCGATTCCGATGAAGCTTTCCAATCCGGATCGCATGGTGGGTGTCCTTTCGCTCTGGATGCGCGAACCCCAAACCTTCGACGAGGACGAGCGCGTCTTCTTGAAGGATGTCGCGGCCGAACTGGCGATCGGTGTGGAGTACACCCAGCTCCATTCCCTCACCGATGAGCGCTTGCGCCGCAAGATCATCGAGCTGGGAACACTGCAGCGCGTTTCACGAACGGTGGCGTCGGCGCTCGATCTGAACGATGTGCTGCGTTTTGTCAGCGAGTCGGCGGTGGAGCTCACCAATGCCGAGTCGGCCGCGGTCTTTCGCCTGCCAAGCCAGGGCAAGGAGGAAGAATCCTCGCCATTGGTCGAGTATCGCGTTGGCACCACCCGGCAAGTCTCGAATCGGGAATCACGCGATGCGTTGCTAAGCGACGTGATCAACTCGGGCAGCGCGCGGGCCGTCGATATGGATTATGTCGACGGATCGAGCATTTTGTATTGCATGCCGCTCAGCTCTGCTCGTGAGCGTTGGGGGGCACTGTGCGTTCGACTCAAATCGGGCGTGGAAGTCACCGAAGACGATCTCGCACTGTTGCAAGCGTTCACCGATACCGCGTCGATCGCCATCGAAAACGCGGAGCTCTATGAGGAAGCCCGGCGGAGCGTGGAAACCGCCTCTACCCTGCTTCAGGAAATGCACCATCGGGTGCGAAACAACTTGCAAACGGTGGCCGCCCTCTTGTCATTGCAGCTCCGCCAGGTCGAAGGGGGCGAAGCCGAGCGGCATTTGCAGGACGCGATCGGTCGCGTCCAGGCGATCGCATCGGTCCACGATTTGCTCAGTGACGAAACCCGCCTCAGTGGCGCGACGATCGACGCCATCGCCCGGCTGGTCGCGGACGAGCTGAAAGTGACGCTCATTCCACCGTCGACCAGCGTCGCCTTCACGATCGAGCCAACCGATGTCGCAGTTCCGACCCGGCAAGCGACCGTGCTCGCATTACTCTTCAACGAACTCATTTCCAATTCGATCGAACATGGCTTCGCCGGGCTGAATCACGGCCGGATCGCAATTCGCGCCTGGAGAACTGGCAACCTCATCACGATCGAGGTCGAAAACGACGGCGCTTCACTGCCGGCAGATTTCGACCCCAATGCCAAGTCTGGAATTGGATTACGTATCATTCAGCGAATGGTGGAATCGGATCTCAAGGGCGAGTTTTCGATCGACCGGTTTGCCGATCGGACCATTGCCCGCATGACATTCCCAGCGGCCGAATAGCCGCTGTCCAGGATCGCGGCGACTCTGGCTACAACGAGACGCAGCTAGTCCGAAACCGCGATTTTCTCCGGGGCGTTGGCGTACGCCTCGTCGAGGAAATCGGCGATATGGGTCACCTTGACGTTGGAACCCGCTTCCTGAAGGAGCGAGGCGATCTGGATCGCGCACCCCGGATTCGCGGTCACCACTTCGGTGGCGCCGGTCTCGAGAATGTGCCCGACCTTGCGCTCACCCAGCTTGCGCGCCATTTCCGGCCGGAGGATGTTGTAGATTCCGGCACTTCCGCAACAGAGTGACGATTCCCGCATTTCGACCAGATCGAGTCCGGGGATCGATTTCAGCAGCGTTCTCGGTTGCGCAGTGATCCGCTGGGCATGCGCGAGATGGCAGGCGTCCTGGTAAGTAACCTTCCGGCGTATCGGTCCGGGCGTTTCGCGGTTCTCCGAGGCAACATATTCGGAAAAGTCCTTCACGCGAGAGGCGAAGTCCTGGGCGCGTTTCGCGTAATTCGGATCGTCCTTGAGCAGATGCCCGTACTCCTTGAGCGTCGATCCGCAGCCGGCGGCGGTGACAACGATCGGGCGATCGGGCTCAGCCTCGAACGCGTCGATATTGGCGCGGGCCATATCGCGTGCGATGTCGAACATGCCGCTATGAACCTGGAGCGCCCCGCAGCAACCCTGACACGTCGGGACGTCCACATTCGCACCGTTTTGAGCCATGACCCGGCAAGCGGCGCGGTTGGTGTCGCCAAACGCCGTGCCCATGATGCAGCCATTGAAGAGCGACGCCGCCCGTTCCGGATCGCGGGCCCGCCATTGTTCCTTGCCCGGTTTGAGTGGCTTGCCATGGGCGGCCGGCGCCATCTTTTCCATGTCGGAGAGGCCGAGCAACCGCAACGCACCGGTCTTGCGGGCGACCTTTTGCAGCCCGGTCGATTGATAGAGAGCGGTCATGCGGGCGACAGCGCCCATCTTCCGCATATCGGAAAAGGTCCAGTCGAGCATCACCTTCCGCGCAATCCGCTGTTTTACCGGTCGCTGCAGTCGCTGCTCGATTTGATACCGGGAAGCTTCGACCAATGGACCGTATTGCACCCCGGATGGGCAGACCGCCTCACATGCGCGGCAATTGAGGCACTGGTACATCTGCTCCTGGAAGAGCTCGTCGTCGACCGACAGTCGACCTTGCGAGACCGCGCTCATCAGCCAGAGTCGGCCGCGCGGGGACGACATCTCCTGGCCGGTAATGCGATACGTAGGGCACGACGACAGGCACATGCCGCAGTGGACGCATGCTTTGAGCAGCTCAGGGTCTGGCGCATCGACGTCCGTGAAGCCCACGATCCCCCCCACGTTCTTCAGTTCGGCTGAGGTGGGAACAGACATCTAGAGCTCCGGAATGACGCGCCCAGGATTGAGCGCGGACCATGGGTCGAATTGACGTTTGAGCTGACGCATGAGCTCCAGATTTGATTCAGGCGTCCCGAAGGCTTCGACACCCGCGTGAACCGCCTGCGGCGCGCTCAGGAGCAGTACGCTGCGTCCAGACGCGCGTAGCTCGGCAATGGCATTGATATGGTCCCCGGAGCGCGCGGCTCCAGAGCGAACGACGAGCCGCACCGTTCCTAACCCCGGTGAAGCGCGAATATCTTCGATGGAGTCGGCGAACGCCGACAGGGCGGCAGTTGTCGTCGCAGAAATCTCCGTGGGCCGGCCACGCACTTGCAGAGTGAGCAACTCGGGATCGGTCGGAATTGCTTCCGTGCGCACATAGCCATTCCAGAATTGCCTGCTCTCGTCCCGAGACAGCAGGGTCGCATCGCCGAGCCGGTCTGCGAGCTCGCGGGCCATCTGATCGACCGTCGCCGGGCGACCTTCGATGCGGATCGATTCGGTCCAGTGATCGCCAGTTCGGCGGGACTCATAGGCAATGGGGCGAATGCGGCCGACATGAATGGCAAGCCGGTCACCTTCGAGCTGGTCGAAGGTTGCGCGCTCCACGAGGACCGTTGCCTCGGCGCGAGCCGCGGGCACCAGCTTGAAATTCGCGCTGACCACAACCCCAAGGGTTCCGAGCGCGCCAAGGTGCATTCGCATCAAGTCGAAGCCGCTCACGTTTTTCACGACCATGCCGCCGGCGTTGCCGAGCGTGCCATCGGGGTAGGCTGCCTGGATCCCGATCAACGCGTCGCGCAGCGAACCCGAGCCATAGCGCCGCGGACCGCAGAGTCCGGTGGCGATTAGGCCGCCAATTGTTTCGCTCTCCGGCAAGGGCACATCGATCGGGATGGTCAGGCCCCGCTCCGCCAGCGTTTGCCAAACCGACGCCATCGTTGCGCCTGCCTCGACCGAGAGCGTCATATCGTCAGGCTCGTAGGCAAGCACTCGATTCAGTTTGGCGGTCGACAGCTTGATCGTATCGCGGCTGAGCGGGTTGCCGAACGCGAGCTTGCTTCCGCCCCCCACCGGGGTTATCGCATTGCCGCTGGCAGCGGCCTCGGCAAGGATGTTCGCCAGCTCGCGTGGGGTTGCCGGGGCTTCGAGAAGGGTGCTGTGATTAGAGAGGATAGATGCCATATTTCTGTGCCAATGCGGCGTTGTAGTGCGCTCGCACCTCGCCGCACATGTAGCCTTTCGGAAAGAGCTTTTCGGGATTCATGGCGCCAGCCGGGTCGAACGCCTGTTTGATTCCGGCCATCGCCGCCAGATCTTCATCGGTATAAACCAGGGTCATGTAATCGCGCTTTTCGGTGCCGATGCCGTGTTCGCCTGAGAGCGCGCCGCCGATACTCACGCAGTATTTGATCAGCTCCTTGCTGGCGCCGACGACCTTCTCGACATCGCTCTTGTTCATGCGGTCGAAGAGCATCAACGGGTGCAGGTTGCCGTCGCCGGCATGGAAGACGTTTGCGATCGGCAGGTCGAAATCCTTCGAAATCTCCTGAACCTGGGAGAGGGTCTGAGGTAGCTTCGTGCGCGGCACCACCGTGTCATGCAGGTAGTAGCTCGGCGCCAACCGCCCCATGGCCGCGATTGCCATCTTGCGGCCCTTCCAGAGCAGATCGCGCTCCATCTCGGTGATCGCCTGCCGCACCAGAAACGCCCCGGCATCTTTGCAAATGCCTTCGATCTCGCGGGCAATATCCTCGACGTCCTCGGTGACGCCGTCGGTTTCCACGAGCAGCACCGCCCCCGCTTCCATCGGGTATCCGGCGTGGTACGCCGGCTCGACCGCCTGGATGGTGAGGTTGTCCATCATTTCCAGCGCCGCCGGGAGAATGCCAGCGCCGATGATGCGCGACACCGCCAGCGATGCGCTTTCGACCGTGGGAAAGGCCGCCAGCTGCACCGAGATCGTTTCCGGTTTCGGCGTAAGGCGGACGAGCGCCTTGGTGACGATCCCCAGCATGCCCTCGGAACCAACGAACACGCCGGTCAGATCGTATCCCGCATGTTCTTCGCCTCTTCCGCCGATCCAGCGCACCTTGCCGTCCGGGTCCACCACCTCGAGACCGAGAATGTGATTCGTGGTGACGCCGTATTTTAGGCAATGCGGGCCTCCAGAATTTTCGGCGACGTTGCCACCGATCGTGCAGGCGCGCTGGCTGGAGGGATCGGGCGCGAAGAAATAGCCGCCCGGCTTGACCCAATCGCTGAGCTCGAGATTGATCACTCCTGGCTCGACCAGTGCCACGCGATTCTCGTAATCGACCTCGATGATGCTCGCCATACGGGTCAGCGCGATGACGATGCCCCCGTTTTGGGCAACCGACCCACCAGACAACCCCGTCCCGGCGCCGCGCGGAACGATTGGTAGCGAATTGGCTCGCGCGATGCGCACCACCTCGGCTACCTGCTCGACCGTTCGCGGGAGCACGACCGCTGCTGGTTTCGCGGTTTCGACCGCGGCATCGACCGAACCATCGTACTCGTAGACGAGCAGATCGGACGATCCGCCGAAGACATTTCCGGCGCCGACTGCGCGTTCGAGCGATGAGATCAACGGGGTCGTCATGATACGTGGGGGAGTAAGCCGGATACGAGCAGCACAATCATGCCCGTATTGTGCCATGGTTCGCTTGCCGCCAACGGCGCGAGAATGGTCTGGCTCTTGCAGTGAGGAACGAAGATGCGCAACACCCAGATTGCTGTGATCGGCGGCGGAATCGTCGGTGGGTCGATCGCCTGGCAGCTCGCTCTACGAAACGCCGGCCAGGTGACTCTATACGAAAAATCCGTCATCGCCGCCGGAGCCAGTGGGCGAACCGGCGCACTGCTTCGCCGGCACTACACCAATGAAGCCGAGGCTCGGCTCGCTCAGCTTGGTTGGGAGACGTATCGCAATTGGGACGAACGCGTCGGCGGCTCGTGTGGTTATGTGCCCTGGCCGGTCGTTGTGACCGTCGCCACAAAAGGCGAATACGCGAGTAACGTCGAGCTGATGCGCGAGAACATTGCGATGCAAAACCGGCTCGGCATCGATGCTCGCCTAATCAGCGCGATCGAGCTCGCAGAGCTCCAGCCGCGCACATTCGTCGGCGATGTCGATTTCGTGTCATACGAACCCGATAGCGGCTATGTCGACTCGATTCAGGCGACGACGTCGATGATCGAAGCCGCCACGCGCGCCGGGGCCACAATTCGGGAAGGTATCGAAGTCACCGGCATACAGACGACCGGCGGGCGGGCAAATGGAGTAACGACATCCGCTGGATCGTTTCCTGCCGACATCGTAATTTGTGCGGGTGGACCATGGTCGACCGCGCTCATGGAAACGGCCGGCGTGGCGGTGCCCATTTCGGCCATTCGCGTGCAAGTCATCATTGCGCAGCGACCGATCGAGCTCCTCGAACCGCATTTCATCTATCTGGATACGGTCGCCGGCATATTCACTCGCCCGTGGGGACCCGGCAGAAGTCTGGTTGGCATAGCCGGGGGCGACCAGCATGACGAGGTCGATCCGAACGAAGCGAATCTGTTCAACGACCATGGCTATCCGCCCAAAGCCATCGAGGCGATGGCCCGGAGAATTCCCGCCATGAAAAATGCTCGATATCTGCACGGGCACGCTGGGCTTTACGACATGACTCCGGACGCCCATCCTTTCATCGGCGCAGCCGGTGTGGATGGCCTCTATGTGGCGGCAGGTTTCAGTGGAGCCGGCTTCAAGAAAGCACCAGGCGTAGGCATCGCTCTGGCCGAAATGATCTTGGACGGCGAAGCCAGGTCAGCGGATCTGGCTCCCTTTGCACTTTCGCGCTTTGAATCAAACGCGTGGAAGCAGCCTTGGAGTGCCACGGAATACCACTTCGACTCTGACTTCGGCCATGGCCTGTAGTCCGGGAAACGTCAAGCGAAGAATGTCCGCATCTCCGTTCGTATCTTTCAACTGGTCTTGATATGAGCAGCCGCGTAGCGAAGTGGACTGAACATGCGGATGCGAACCTACTCCACGTGGTCGAAGGTCCGGCTCATTTACAGCGGATTTCTCTCTTTGCTTATCGGTTCCATCTTTGCGCTCGTCGGTTTTTTTATGGTGGCGGTTGCCGCGGCCGATATTGGGCAACCCGATGCGGGTAAGCGTGCCTTCCTGGGTACTGTCTGCCTTTTGGCCGGGTTCGTCATCATAATGATCGGCCGAAGATACGTCTGGAAGTGGGCATATGAAGTTCGCCTGGGAGATGACGGTTCGCTAGAATTCGTGTCTCTCGCGCGCACTCGTCGCATGCGTGCCCAGGATCTGATTGCAATCGATCGTACGTACGTTCGCCTGCCGACTCGCGGAGAGGATCCTCGACAGCTCGTGATTCGTTCGCGCGACGACAGTGCCCACGTGCCATTCTTTCCGGCCGTCGAGGCGCTCATCGGCGAACTACAGGCAAAGAACCCCTCCCTGACTGTCCCAGGTAATTGGTGAGGGTACCCCCGACAAGTACTAGCTGCGATTGATTCGTCAGGGCTCGGAGTCCAGAGAGACCAAATCTCTCCGGACTCCGAGCTCGGCCGCGCGACTACAGCCGCTCCACAATCGCCTGAGTCATCTCCGTGGTCGTGGCTGCCTTCGACGGATCTCGGTCGATTCGCAGGTCGTAGGTGACGCGGTCGCCATCGGCGATGACACCAGCAACCGCGTTTTCGACACGCTCGGCCGCATCCTGTTCACCCAGATGCCTCAACATCATCGCGCCGGATAAGATCATGGCCGTCGGGTCGGCCTCGTTCTTCCCCGCATGACTGGGTGCGGATCCGTGGATCGGCTCGAAGACAGCCGCCTCGGTGCCGATATTGCCGCTGGGCGCGACCCCGAGACCGCCGATCATGCCAGCCACAAGATCGCTGACGATATCGCCGTAGAGGTTGGCCATCACCAGGACGTCGTATTCGTCCGGCTTTTGCATGAGCTGCATGCACATGTTGTCGATGATGCGGTCGTTCGATTCGATGTCGGGATACTCACTGGCGACCTGCTGTGCGACCTTCAAGAAGAGTCCGTCGGAGAACTTCATGATGTTCGCCTTGTGGACGATCGTCACCTTCTTGCGGCCGTTGGCGCGGGCATAGTCGAAGGCAAAGCGTACGATCCGCTCGGTATTCTCCGGTGTGATGAGCTTGATGCTAAGGGAGGCATCCGGCTCGATCTGCCGTTTGCTGCGCGCATTGATGTAATCGATGACCTCGGTTGCTTCCCGGGTGCCGGTGTCGAACTCGATACCGGAGTACATCCCCTCGAGGTTCTCGCGAACCACCACCAGATCGACGTGCTCGAATGGCGCCTGTACGCCCTTGATCGTCTTGCCGGGTCGTAGATTGGCATAGAGATTGAGCGCATGACGAAGTCCGACATTGACGCTGCGGAATCCGCTGCCAATGGGTGTGGTGATCGGTCCCTTGAGACCAACACCATTCGCCTTGACCGAATCGAGCGTAGCCTGAGGCAGCACATCCCCGTGCGTTTCCATGGCTTCGATCCCGGCGGGTTGGACGTCCCAGTCGAATGCAACGCCAGTTGCATCGAGCACGGAGCGGGTTGCCTCGGCAACTTCCGGCCCGATTCCATCGCCCGGAATCAATGTCACACGATACGTCATCGTTTCTCCTTTACCAGACAGTCAAATTCGCTCGTCGCCCATTCTCGCATGGGCCGTCGCCTTCGTTCATTCGTGGCACACTCGACGCATGAGGGCGACGCTGGAACGAGGAGCTTACGGAATGGATAAATCGATAGCTGCCGGCCCGGTGGTGCTGGTGATTCTGGATGGATGGGGGCTGGCGCCGGACGGTCCCGGTAATGCGGTCGCGCTCGCCGATACCCCGGTCATGGATTCGCTTTGGCGTGACTACCCGCGTACCACGCTCACAACCAGCGGTCTCGATGTCGGACTCCCTTCGGGACAGATGGGCAACTCCGAGGTCGGCCATCTCAATATCGGGGCCGGCTATATTGTCGACCAGTGGATTACCCGCATCGACAAAGCAATCGCAGACGGCTCCTTCGCGGAGGAACCCGTATTGGTCGATGGGATCGACCAATGCAAAGCGCGCGGCGGGGCGCTTCATCTGCTCGGTTTGATCGGCAATGGTGGCGTCCACAGTCATAGCGATCATCTCGTGGCACTGGTCGCGGTTGCCGCGCTGCGAGGAATGAAGCGCGTTTATGTCCACGCTTTCACCGATGGCCGCGATACCTCGCCGACGTCCTCGGGCGATTTCATTCGCTCGATTCAGGATCAATTCCAGCGTATGGGCGTCGGTCGTATCGTGACCGTAACCGGGCGCTACTTCGCCATGGACCGCGACAAGCGCTGGGAACGTACTCGCGCCGCATACGAGGCGGTCGTCGAGGGGAAGGGCCGCGAGTTTTCCTCGGCCCTGGCGTGCGTCGAAACGTTGCATCGCGAGGGTACGACCGACGAATTCATTCCGCCTTCGCTCATCGTTCCACCCGGCTCAAACCCCATATCGATCAAACCCGAAGACACCGCGATCTTCTTCAACTTTCGGTCCGATCGAGGACGGCAGCTTTCCCAGGCACTTGCCAATCCCAATTTCTCCGGCTTCGAGCGTTCGGCCGATCTTTCCGACTCGATCGAGCTACTGACGATGACTCACTACATGGACGACCTGCGGGCAACGGTGATCTTCGAGGAGAAAAACATCGATCGGCCGCTGGCACAGGTCATTAGTGAAGCGGGTCTCGCACAGCTTCACGTCGCCGAAACCGAGAAATATGCGCATGTCACCTTCTTCCTCAACGGCGGCAGGGAAGAACCGTTTCCGGGTGAGGACCGGGCACTCGTACCCTCTCCCAAAGTTGCCACCTACGATCTGCAGCCGGAGATGAGCGCTCAGGCGGTGAGCGCGGCCGTGGTCGATGCCGTCGAAGGTGGTCGCTATCGCTTCATCGTCGTGAATTTCGCCAACGGGGATATGGTCGGGCACACGGGCGTCGTCCCAGCGGCCGTCAAGGCGATCGAAACAGTCGATCGTTGTTTGGGCCAAGTCGTCGGCGCGGTGCGTGCGACCTGGGGATCGGCACTGATTATTGCCGATCACGGTAATGCCGAAGAAGAGATCGATCCGGTCACCGGCGGTCCTATGACCGCGCATACCACCAATCCCGTGCCTTGCATCCTGGTGACGCCAGACAACAGCGAGTGGCGGCATATCGAGCTCCGTAGCGGAGCGAGCCTGTCATCGGTCGCCCCAACCATCCTCGATCTCCTGGACCTGACCACACCACCGTCGATGACCGCGCCATCCCTGCTCGATCAATACTAAGAGACACGTGGCATTTACCGGCGCTTGAAAATCGATACTCCCGGGTACACCGCGTCGCCACCGAGCAGCTCCTCGATCCGGAGCAGCTGGTTGTATTTCGTGACCCGGTCCATGCGGGACGGGGCGCCCGTCTTGATCTGACCCGCGTTGGTCGCCACCGCCAAATCCGCTATGAAGGTATCTTCGGTTTCACCGCTGCGGTGGGAGATAACCACGCCGAAACCGGCGCGCTGCGCCATCTCGACGGCTTCCAGCGTCTCGGTAAGTGTGCCGATCTGATTTAGTTTCACGAGAATCGCATTGCCCGCGCCCTCGTCGATCCCGCGCTCCAACCGCTCGGTGTTTGTGACGAAAAGATCGTCCCCCACCAGCTGCACCCGCTTGCCGATCATTTCGGTGAGCGATTTCCAGCTCTCCCAATCGTCCTCGGCCAGTCCGTCTTCGAGCGAGACGATCGGGTAGCGCTCGGTCCAATCTACCCAATAGTTGACCATCTCCGCTGGAGACAGAGTGCGGCCCTCGCCTGCGAGCTTGTAGACTCCGCCCTCGAAGAGTTCGGTCGATGCCGGATCGAGCGCGATGGACACCTGCTCTCCGGGCCGGTATCCGGCTTTCTCGATCGCATCGATGACCAGCTTGATGGCGTCTTCGTTGGAGGGAAGGCTCGGCGCGCACCCACCCTCGTCGCCGACGTTCGAATTCAGCCCCGCTTTGACCAGCATCGACTTCAGCGCGTGAAAAATCTCCGTGCCCCAGCGCAGCCCTTCGGCGTAGGTCTCGGCGCCGATCGGCATAACCATGAACTCCTGCATGTCTACGCTGGAGCCCTGTGCGTGTTTCCCGCCGTTCAGGATGTTCATCATCGGCACAGGGAGTGTGCGCGCCTGCGGACCACCGAGGTAGCGATAAAGCGGCAAACCCACCGAAGCTGAGGCCGCACGGGCTACTGCCAGCGAAACGCCGAGCATTGCATTTGCGCCGAGGTTGCCTTTGTTCTGCGAACCATCGAGCTCGATCAGCATCTGGTCGATCGCGCGCTGGTCGATCGCGTCCATGCCGACCACTTCCTCGGCGATGGTTTCATTGACGTTCGTAACTGCCTTCAAAACGCCTTTGCCACCGAAACGGCTCTTGTCACCATCGCGCAGCTCGATCGCCTCGTACGCTCCGGTCGAAGCCCCGGACGGAACGGATGCGCGCGCCACCACGCCGCTAACGAGACCGACTTCGACCTCGACCGTTGGGTTTCCGCGAGAATCCAGAATTTCCCGCCCGTAAACGAATTCGATGATCGAGTCCAACCTGCCATTCCTTCCATGAGGGCCGCATAAATTCCGCTGGGAGTATAGGAGCCGTTTGCTATACTCTCGCGGTTCCTGCCCTGTGCAGGCGGCAACGACGGAGACCACTAGCCCACAGGCGATCGACGAGAGATGGCGGCCCTGGCTGAAAGCCGCCTCGATTCGCCCCGAGCGAATTCCCTCCCGAGCCGGCCGGTGAAGGCGATCTATCGCTGGTAGTCGGCCCCGGCAGTCCCCCGGTTATCGGGACAGTTCTCGACTTCGGTCGGACGATGAGCGCGCCGATTCCTCGGCGAATCAGGGTGGTACCGCGTGGCGACCCCACGCCCCTGAGTGCGGGTCGCGTTTTCGACCGATTGTGAACACGACGTGTCTTCATTCACCGAACAACTCGAACAACTCCAGGCGGAAACCATCGCCGACATTTCCCGCATCTTGACAGCGGCCGAGCTGACCGAGCTCGAGCGCGAAGTGCTGGGCGGAAAAGGCAAGCTCACGACGCTGATGCGACAGCTCGGCTCGTTGAGTGCCAAGGAGCGCCCGGAAGCTGGTCGCGAATCGAACCGCGTCAAGCAGGAGATCACGACGCTCTTCACCGAGCGACAGGCGGAATTACAAGGCATTGAGCTGACCAGTCGGCTCGAATCCGAGCGAATCGATGTCACCCTTCCCGGGCGTGAGCCACAGATCGGCGTGATCCATCCCGTTTTCCAGATGATCGAAGAACTCAGCGACATCTTCGCGTTGATGGGTTTCCAGACTGTATTCGGCCGCGAGGTCGAAAGTGGCTACTACAACTTCGACCAGCTCAACATTCCGGCGGATCACCCTGCTCGCGACGTCTGGGACACATTCCTGGTCGAATCCGACGGCGCCGAAATCGTGCTCCGAACGCATACCTCGCCGATGCAGGCACGCGTCATGGAGCAAACCTCGCCACCGGTCCGCGTGATCGTGCCCGGCCGTGCCTATCGCTATGAAGCGCAAGACGCTTCGCACGAGTGGATGTTCCATCAGCTCGAAGGACTCGCCGTCGATGAGCACATCACTCTGGCTGATCTCAAAGGCGTATTGCAGGAGCTTGCTCGCCAGCTTTTTGGACCGCGCCGCAAGATTCGATTCCGTTGTGACTTCTTCCCATTTGTCGAACCGGGCGTCGATTTCGCGGTCGACTGCGCAATCTGTGACGGCGCTGGTTGCCGAGTGTGCAAACACTCCGGCTGGCTGGAAATGGGTGGCGCTGGAATGGTCCACCGCAGAGTTCTGGAAGCGGTCGGATACGACGCCGACAAGTACTCCGGTTTTGCCTTTGGCCTCGGTATCGAGCGGATGGTCATGATGCGGCAGGGGGTCGACGATGTCCGCGCATTCGCTGGCAACGACCTTCGATTCCTGCGGCAATTCGCGGCCCGGGCGGCCGGTGCGAGGAGCGTGGCGGCGTGAGAGTTCCGCTGAAATGGCTCGATGAATTCGTGCAACCGGGCGTCGATGCGTCCGAGCTCGCCCGCCGCCTGACGCTAGCTGGACTCGAGGTCGAAAAAATCGACATCGTAGGCGACGGTTGGGACAAGGTCTTCACTGCTCATGTCAACAATGTCGAGCGGCATCCTGACGCCGATCGACTAGTGCTGGCCGATGTCGAAGCCGGCGAGCATCGCCTGACGGTCGTGACCGGCGCGCCGAACATTGCGGCCGGGCAAAAGGTTGTCTTGGCGTTGGCCGGTGCGCGCCTGATCGACGGACATAGCGACTCGGGCGAATACAAGACGCTGAAGCCTGGCAAGATCCGCGGGATCACGTCCGAGGGGATGGTCTGCTCGGAAAAAGAGCTGGGAATGTCGGACGAGCACGAGGGGATCCTGGTGCTGCCCCACGACGCTCCGGTAGGACTGCCCTTACAGCAATACCTTGGCGACACCGTGCTCGAATTCGAGATCACGCCGAATCTCGCGCACGATTTTTCAGTCCTGGGCATAGCGCGGGAAGTTGGCGCCCTCTATCACAAACCGCTGAGCGAACCCGCTCGAATCGATTTGGCAGGAATCCCAGCTGCGTCGGAAGAGCTCGTCACTATCGAAGCGCCGGAACTCTGCGCTCGGTATGTCGCAGCGGTCATCAACGGTATAACGATCGGCCCGTCGCCCGAATGGATGGCGCGCCGCCTCCAACAGGCCGGAGTCCGCTCGATCAACAATGTGGTCGATGTGACCAACTATGTGATGCTCGAATACGGACAGCCGCTCCACGCGTTCGACTATGACCGGTTGCAAGGAAATCGCATCGTCGTCCGGCGCGCCGAAGACGGTGAAATGCTGGAAACGCTCGATCATGTGGAGCGAACGCTCGATTCCGGCATGCTGGTTATCGCGGACGCCGTCCGGTCGATCGCTCTCGCCGGAGTCATGGGGGGCACCGACACCGAGGTTTCAGACCATACGACGACAGTATTGCTGGAAGGGGCCAACTTCGACATGAAGTCGGTTCGGCGAACCTCCCGCCTGTTGAAGCTGCGTAGCGATGCGTCGGCGAGATTCGAGCGCGGAGTCGATCCGAACCTGGCCGGCACCGGCATAGCGCGCGCGTTAGAGCTGTTCCAGGAAGTCTGCCAGGGCGCCGAGATCGTCGCAGTCTCCGACGTATATCCAGCTCCAGCGCAGCCACGATCGCTCACGATGCCGTTCGATCGTATCGAATGGCTGATCGGCAAGGCGTTTCCAAAATCGGAGGTCGAGCGAGTGTTGACCGATCTGGATTTCCAACCGGTCATTTCCGGAAATCAGCTCACTGTCACGATTCCGACGTATCGGCAGGACGTTTCGATCCCCGAAGACATCGTCGAAGAGGTCGGGCGGGTGCTGGGATACGACCAGGTGCCTGCCACCCTGCCCGTCGGTCAGACTGTTCCGGTCGTACGCGATCCGAACTACCAGCTGCAGACCAGGCTACGGCAGGTCTTGACGGCGTCGGGCCTGAGTGAGGCGGTGACCTACATCACCGCGTCCGGCACGATGCTCTCCAGCTTCGCGACTGAAGACAACCTGGTCGGCGTGCTGACACCACGCCCGCTCGATTCACTCCTGAAGTTGGTCAATCCACTGAACGCGGAGCGGCCGTATCTCCGCAACACCCTGCTTCCAGCTCTGTTGGAAAGCGTCGCCGCGAATTTGAGGCATCAGCGGCGCGTAGGACTGTTCGAGCTTGCGCGCGTCTACCTGCCAAATGGACGAAATGAATTGCCCATCGAAGTGCAAACGCTGGGCATCGTCCTGGCGGGACAGCGAGACGAGCTCGATCGCTTTGCGTCGAATGAGTCGATCGACTTCTACGATCTCAAAGGGATCGTCGATGCGGCGCTACACCAGGTGGGTGTGACCGGAGTGACCTACGAACCGACCGAAGCGCCGGGACTCCATCCGGGCCGTGCCGCCCGAATTCTCGCCGGCGACCGAGTGATCGGTATTATCGGCGAGCTTCATCCGGAGACGGCTGCTACCTTCGGCATCGAAGCTATCCGAGTCGCCGCAGGCGAGATCGACGCCGAAGCGCTGGTCGAGCTCTCGCAACCCCAAAAGCAAGCAATATCGGCGCCAAGATTCTTGCCGGTTGAACAGGATCTGGCCGTCGTTGTCGCCGAATCGTCCCCGGCCGCTGACGTCGAGGCGGCCCTGCGAAACGGAGCGGGACCGCTCCTGACTGGCATCGTGCTCTTCGATGAATTTCGAGGACCTCAGATCGGCGAAGAGAACAAGAGCCTGGCGTACCGCCTGACCTTCACCTCGCCGGGACGAGCGCTCACTGACGATGACCTGATCAAGGTTCGCGGCAAAATCGAGCGAACGCTGAAGCAAGTCGGGGGGCGGTTGCGAGTATGAGTCAACCTGTCTCCATCCGCGTTGCCCACGGATACGAGCGTGCCAGTGAAGCGATTCGACGTAAAGGCGGACTCGAATCGCTGGAGCTCTCCGAGGGAGCACGGGCCGGAATCCAGCGGGTGTTCGGTGAGCCGCTGACGGCCGCCCAAGTGGTCGATCGAATCATTGCGGATGTCCGCGAACGCGGCGACGAGGCAATCCGCCACTACTCGCGCGAGATCGATCGGGTCGAGCTCGACCGCATCGAAGTGCCAAAAAGCGAATGGAGGGCCGCTTTCGATTCGATCGACCCCGAGCTACAGGAGGCGATGACCGTCGCCGCCCGGCAGATTCGCAGCTTCCACGAAAAGCAGAAGCGAACCTCGTGGATCGATTTCGGACCTGACGGCGCGCTCGGCCAGATCGTGCGGCCCCTCGAACGGATCGGCGTCTATGCGCCGGGCGGCTCGGCTGTCTACCCCTCGTCGCTCCTGATGACCGCGGTGCCGGGGCGCGTGGCCGGCGTCGAGGAAATCTTCGTCTCCTCCCCGCCAGGGCCGAAGGGGATCTCACCGCTCATTCTGGCCGCGGCACTCGTCGCCGATGTCGACCGGGTATTCCAGATCGGTGGCGCTCAGGCGATCGCCGCCTTGGCCTATGGCACCGAATCGATTCCGAGGGTCGACAAGCTGTTCGGCCCGGGCAACATCTTCGTTGTGCTGGCGAAACGCCAGGTTTTCGGGCAAGTGGCCATCGATCAGTTGCCGGGGCCGACCGAAACCGTGGTGGTCGCGGACGCATCCGCCGATCCGCGATTCACGGCGGCGGACATGCTGGCGCAGGCTGAGCATGACGCCATGGCGAGCGCCTTATTGATCACGACCAGCGAGCGACTTGCGACACTCGTTCAATCTGAGCTTGCTGTTCAGGTCACCCAGCTCGAACGTGAATCGATCGCACGGGAATCGCTCGCCAGCAACGGTTTGATCGCGGTTGTAGAAACCGTCGAGGAAGCGATCGCGCTGGCGAATGACTACGCGCCCGAGCACCTTTGTCTGCTGCTGCGCGAGCCGTGGGATGCGGTGCCGCTGGTCAAGCACGCCGGCGGCATCTTCGTTGGTGAATCGAGTCCCGAGGCGCTCGGCGATTATGTCATTGGACCGAGCCACGTCATGCCGACTGGAGGCACGGCGCGCTTCTTCTCGCCGATTCATGTGGGGGATTTCACCAAAGTGATCAATCTGGCCGGAGCGAATGACCGGACGCTCAATCGATTGGGTCCCGCGGCTGTGGCACTGGCAACCGCCGAAGGCCTGGGAGCGCACGCCCGCGCCATCGAGCTGCGACTGGAGGCGACTCGGCCCGATTAGTCCTCGTTGATAATGCGAAGTGCGGCGATCACGCGTTCTTCCGTCGTCAATCCGCCGGTCGATTCCGCTCGCAACGCCGCCGTCATTGCTTCCGCGGCCGAGTATCCGAGCGATCGCAGGGCGGCGACCACATCTTCATCGGCGCTGGCGCCGCTGAATCCCGCGGCCGGTTCGGGCAGCTTGCCTTTGAGATCCACGATCAACCGTGCGGCGGTCTTGGCGCCGATGCCCGGCACCGTCGCAAAGAGCTGAGCGTTGCCTTGGTGGATCGCCTCGCGCAGTTGATCCGGCTGGAAGCGGGAAAGGACGGCGCACGCGGTTTTGGGCCCCACGCCGGATGCCGAGATGAGCGCCTCGAACAGCTCCAGCTCGTCATGCGTCGCAAACCCATAGAGCGCCAGCTGATCCTCGCGGACCAGGAGATAGGTGAAAAGGCGGACGCTCTCACCTGTCCCACCGATCGCGGTCAATGTCGAGGTCGACGTGCCGACGCGATAGATCACCCCGCTCACATCGACCAGTACCGCATCGGGCCGTTTAGTTTCGATCGCTCCGCGTAACCCAGCGATCATTCGATCATCCTCTCGAGTCCATAGACCTTGACGGCATTGTCACCCAGAACCTTCGTCATTGCCTGCTTCGAAGACCAGGGACGCATTTTGACAACGTCGAGCAACGGTCCCTGCCTGAGAACCGGGTAGTCAGATGCAAACAGAACCTTATCCTCACCAACCAGCTCCACCGTCGATTCGAAGATCTTGTGATCATAGAGGTAGGTCGATGCCGCAGAGTCATAGACGAGGTTGACCGCGGCGGTGCGCACTTCGGGCATCAGCTCGTACATCGGCAGTCCCCCGCCCCAATGCGCCGCGACCACGCGCAAATCGGGATACGCAGCCAGAAACCTTAACAGCTTGTCCGGGGTCGATAGACCCTTGCCTGGATAGGCATGGCCGACCGGTTCCGAAATGTGAAACATCGCGGCCTTGTCGCGGGCGATACAGACCTCGACCAGTGCTTCGAGCTCAGCAGGACGTGCGATATCGAATCCTTGCGCATCAGCATTCAGCTCCCCGACTCCGCTCGCTCCGGTCTCGAAGGCTTGGTCGAGCGCCTGGGCGGACTCGCCAAACGGTGGGGAGACGATCGCCAGCCAAGCGATGCGGCTCGGATAGCTGCGGGCCGCTTCGAACATGTAGTCGTTGTGGTACTGGCATAGGCCCTGGTCACGCCAGGGAAATCCGCAAGCAATCGAGACTTCGACACCGCAAAGATTCATGCTCTCTATGAGATCATGCGCGGTCGCCAATCGGGCCCGAGGCGCTTCGTAGAGTTGACGAAACCAGTCGTCCCGCTCGAGGAACCGTTCCCGGTGCTCCACGATCTCGTCAGGAAAAATATGGACATGCGCATCGACGATCGGCATGCCCGCTACCGAACGAAGAAGAACCAGAGCACCGCCAACAAGCCGACGATCAACACGATGCCGATGATCAGATACGGCAGGAAGGTCGGCGTCGTGAGCACCGCTTCTGGCGGTTCGGGCAATGCCTCCCGGGCGGGAAGCACTTCCAACACCGTTGCCGCTCCTGCTGGATCATGCTCCGCCAGGACCCGCCGCTCGATAGCAGTCGCGAACGATTGCCCGGGAACGACCAGGGCACTTGTCATCGAACCTTGTGCGAGCTGTTCCGCCACGGCGCCACTCAGGAGCGCAACAGCATCCAGGGGGAGCAAGGTGATGTCGAAAATGGCAGGGAGGCGGCTTTCGAGTCGTTCCTGAGCGCCAAGAAATTGGGGTCCCGCGCTCGTGTCGAGGGTTCGTTGCCCGGAGCGACGGCTATTGGTCCGCTCGACTCGCTGATTGCGGGTGATCTGGTTGATCCGATCGGCTCGATACAGGATCGCCTGGTTGTCGCCCACCGCGGCAAACGACGCGTATTTCCCACGGGCGACCATGGCGACCATCGAGACTTCGCCGGGATCGAGGCCAAAGACGTCCTGATTAGCCGCGCGGAAGGCCGACTTCAGGCGCGCCGCCATATCGGTTTGCGTTCCCTCCACCACCGAGGTTTGGAATCGCTCGAGCGCGCGCTCCGCCCGCTCAGGACCGGCTCCTTCAGCGCGATCGGTCGCGACCGCCATCAACGTCGCAGGTTGGGGTGTCATGCCAGAATCGATCAGCGAGACTTCGCGAAGGAGCACCGCGGAGCGACCGTCGTTCGTCGATTCGATCGCCTGAAATGCACCCGTGCTGAATCGGAGCGGTTGTTCGAGAACGGTTTGCAGGGAACTGGACAAATCGATTGCTTCCTTATGTTTGATGCGTGCGATTACCAGATGTTGCCGCGCGATCGAGCGCCGCGCGCAAGGCGGCGACCGATTCCTTCACGGTCGCATCGTCGTTGAAGACGCCGGAGCCAACCACGAACATATCCGCGCCCGCCGAGCGCACCCGCCCGATGTTGCTCGCCTTGATACCACCATCGACCTCGAGGTTGCACGCGGGATTCATCTGTTCGATCATCTCGCGCGCTCGTTCGATCTTGTTCAGCGAACCCGGGATGAAGGACTGACCCCCGAAGCCTGGATTGACGCTCATGATCAGAAGCTGATCGGCAATCGGAAGAACTTCCTCCAGCATTATCAGCGGGGTCGCTGGATTCAACGAAACCCCCGCGCGCACGCCGTGCCGTTTCAGGATCTGCAGAGCGCTCTGAAGATGATTCGTCGCCTCGACATGCAGGGTGAGTGTCGATGCTCCAGCTTCGACGAACGCCTCGAGGTAGCGATCGGGCGCCTCGATCATCAAATGAACGTCGACTGGCAAGCTCGTGGCGCGGCGCACTGTCTCGATCATCACCGGGCCGAAGGTGATATTCGGCACGAACATGCCGTCCATGACATCCAGGTGAAAGAAATCGACTCCGGCCGCCTCCGACAGCGCGATCTGTTCGCCAAGACTCAACAAATCAGCGGTCAAGATCGAAGCGCCGATTTGAGCCGGTTTCATTGCATGATCCACGGTCGCGAATGCCACTCCACGAGGATGCGAATATCGCTCGCACTATACTCGCACGGACCCGGCTCGGGTCCCGAATTGGTTGCGAACGCTGGAGATCGCACCTGTACGAACGACCGAAATAACGCGACAGCATCATGCGCCGTCCATTCTCGAAAATCGAAGATTCTCTCGAATTCATCGTCGAGCGTCCGTTTTCCATGCTCTTTCGCCGTTCAGTCCAACCCGCGGAGGTGGGCAAGCGACTTAAGAAAGAGCTGATGGCGGGCGGAATAGTCACCGTTCGGGGAAAAGTCGCGCCGAACGATTTCCTCGTGCTGCTCAATGCCGCGGACGCCGCACCATATCGCGAGCATGCGAAGGTGCTCGGCGACGATCTGGCCGAGTGGCTGGAGGAGCTCGCGCTGGCGCACAACTTGACGACGATGGGCATGATGCGGGTTCGATTCCAGACCGACGACTCGATCCGACAAGGGCGTTTCGATGTTCGAACGAGTGTGCAAGAGGCGGATGAGATGCCGGTCCGCTACGAAGATCCTGGACTGACCGAAGCGTTCGAAATCGCCAGCCGCCATGAAAGCGGTGCGAATGGGTTCGTCGAGATTTGCAGCGGTCCCAGCATCGGCGCGGTCTTTCCAATCCGCAAACAGCTGGTCACCATTGGCCGGGATCTGAGCAACGATCTGGTCATCGAGAGCGCCGAGGTTTCACGGTTCCATGCTGAGCTGCAATCGAACGCCGGCGCAATCATCGTTGCCGACCGCAATAGCATGAATGGAACGTTCGTGAACGGGGTGCACGTCGCCGGATCGCAGATGGTCGATTCGGGTGACCAGATCATGTTCGGTACCACGATCTGCCGGTTCTGGCGCGAACTGCTGTGACGCCAGCTTCCCCGACCGGCGGTTGAATCGATGGAACTCTCCAGCGATACGCTCTACCAGATCGTGCGCGTGCTTTTCGCGCTCTCATTGCTGGGATTTCTATACCTCGTCATCCGGGTGACCATGGGCGAGCTGCAGCAGCCGGTCATCTCCGCTCTACGTCCCCGTGAACCGCAACTTCGCGCCGAGCTGATGACAACAGCTGGCGAGCAAGGGTCGCTGGTGCCCGAAGGAATGACCTTCGACATCCAGGGGGTCACGACACTCGGGCGTGCTCGAAACGCGCGTGTGACCTTGGACGATACGTCCGTTTCCGCGCAACACGCCCTTCTCCGTCCGGTCGACGGGACCTGGACGATCGAAGACCTGGGCAGCCGAAATGGCACGTTGGTCAACGGCCGGGGCATCACCGGAGCGGTCGAGCTCAGCTGTGGGGATGCCCTGCAACTTGGGCGCGTTCGCCTTCGGCTGATGTGCTAGCATTGCGCCGCGAGGCCACTTCGGTTTCGTAAGTGGGAAGGGCTGTGCGTCCCGATATGCGCCGGCCGCGATCAGGACGACAACGTTGGCACAGAAAACCCTGACTCAATCCCCCGGTATTTCCCTTGGCGCCTTTTGGCCGATCAAAACCACCCCTTCCGACGGCCAATCGACCCGCTCCTTGGGACATATTGCCAGTCGGATCGTCCTCGCTTGCGCGCTCGTCGCCATCGCGGCCGCCGGCTCGCTCTTTGCCTTCCGGGTCGCCTATGCGGACCAAATCTACCCCGGGGTGCATGTTGGTGGGGTCGATATCGGTGGCATGAGCCGTGCAGAGGCGACGGCCGCGTTGCAGGTAAAAGCCGACGAAATCACCAGCCAGCGCGCCTATTTCGATGGCTTCGATCAACATTGGGCGCCGACCCTCGCTGATCTGGGTGTCACCGTGGACATCGACGCCTCGATCGATCAGGCGATGGGGATTGGCCGAGAAGATTCGAGTCGAGACCGGCTGGGCTCGGCGATCTCGAGTCTGTCCGGCGATCAGGATCTCCCATTGCAGCTTTCGATCGAGCCCGCCGCACTCGATCAGTGGAGTGTTTCGGTCGATCAACAAATCAACCTGATTCCCCACGACGCCTCGTTAGCGGTGGCTGACGGGAAAGTCCAGATCACGCAAGAGTCGAACGGCACGATCGTCGACCAATCGGCACTCCAGACGACTCTGCTCCAAAGTCTGCAGACCATGCAGGCCCCGACCGATTCGCTACCGACCGTGGACAAGCTCCCTTCGGTTCACGCCGCCGATCTGCAACCCGCACAAGCAGCCATCACTCAGGCGCTGAGCAGCCCGGTTACCGTGACCTATGGCTCGCAAAGCTGGACCATCGATTCGACCGATTTTGGACAATTCGTCTCGACGGCCATCGACCCGGCAAAGTCCGGCGCCGATGCGGTGTCGATTGCGGTCGATCAAGACGGTTTCGCCAGCTGGTTGCAGGAGCAGTTCGAAGCAAGCGTCGATAGCGATCCGGTCAACGCCAAAGTCGCCTGGGATGGGAACAAGCTGAAAGCCATCGAAGACAGCGTCGATGGCGCCAAGCTCCGCCCGCAGGCCATGGCCGAGGCAGTCAGCGCGTCGTTCCTCGGCAACCACGACGCAGTCGAGATTCCGATTGCCGTTCTGAAGCCCGAGGTGGACGGATCGAACTTGGCCGCGCTCGGCATCACCACCAAGCTTGGAGTCGGTTCATCGAATTTCGACGGATCCGACGATCCCCGCGCGACCAATATCGAGGTGGGCGCACAGTTGCTCAACGGCACGCTCATTCCGCCCCACGGCACATTCTCGTTCAATCATTCGATCGGTGTGATCGGTCCGGATCTCGGTTTCGTCGAAGGTCAGGTGATCGACGGCGAGCAAATCGGCCGCGACTACGGCGGCGGCATTTGCCAGGTGTCGACCACGGTCTTCCGTGCGGCGTTTTTCGCCGGCATGCCGATCGTCGAAGGCTGGCCGCATCGCTGGCGGCTCGGATTCTATGAGATGGACGATTGGACGCCCGGCCTCGACGCGTCGATCATGCAACCCGAGGGCGATCCGTTTGGAGGTGGCGACTTCCAATTTTCGAACCCCAGCGATTCGTGGATGCTAGTCGAATCGTATGTGGACTATCCGCGGGTCTTTGTCATCATCTACGGAGCCGACCTAGGGTACACGGTCGACATTTCCGATCCGGTGTACGGCGACACAACCGAGGCGCTGCAGCCGTCGGAAACGGTCGATCCGAAGCTTCCAGCCGGCACAATCCAGCAAACCGAATGGGCCGCTCCAGGA
This sequence comes from Thermomicrobiales bacterium, assembly GCA_035708745.1. Lineage (GTDB taxonomy): Bacteria > Chloroflexota > Chloroflexia > Thermomicrobiales > UBA6265 > JAMLHN01. Next base: position 93,062 of record DASTFJ010000158.1, read on the forward strand.
TTGGATATCGACTACTACCGGACCGTCTATGACCGTGACGGCAACACGGTTTTGTCCGATGATTGGCCGACCACGTTCTATGCACGCGGCGACGTCTACAAGGTCAGCCCTGACATGGCAGGTCAGTCGCCGGGCGCTGGAAACAACGAGCCGACGTCGACGTGACGACGGCCACCGACGCACAAACGAATTTGCGCATATTACCGGAGATAAGGAGCCAAATGGGCTCCTTCTCCTTGGTACTTCCAGCTCACAATGAAGCCCAGAACATCGACCCCGTTGTCCGCCGGGCGCTCGATGTGCTCCCGCATTATTTCGATACCTTCGAAATCATCATTGTGGACGATGGCTCGAAAGACCAAACCGGAGCCATCATCGACCGGCTGGCGGCGGAGGACCCGCGCGTCCGAGCCATCCATCACGCCAAGAACCACGGCTATGGCGGCGCACTGACCTCCGGATTCAAGGCGTCCAGCGGCCGTCATGTCATGTTCATGGATTCCGACCGGCAATTCGATATCGCCGATATCGAGCTGCTCTACCCGTTCATTCCGACACACGCGATCGTTGCCGGTTTTCGGATGATGCGGCAGGACGATCTGCACAGGCGGGTGTTCGCCGAAACCTTCAATCTGGTCGTTCGCGTGCTCTTCGGGGTTCATTTGCGCGATATCGACTGCGCTTTCAAGGTTTTCGACGGAGATTTGATTCGCTCGCTCGAGCTGTCATCTCCCGGCGCATTGATCAATGCCGAAATCCAGGCAAAAGCCCGGCGCCAGGGCGCCAATCTGCAACAGGTTGGCGTGCGGCACTTCCCCAGGATTGCGGGCGAGGCAACGGGTGGCAACCCCCGGGTCATCGTTCGAGCCATGAAAGAAACGGTCGTGCTTTGGTGGAAAATGCGGACCTATCAACCGCCCCCGGGAAGGCCGCGAATCAATGGTCCGTACCGACTCGGTGACGCGCTCGTCGTCACCGGAGCACTCTCAGTTACCGCGCTCGGTGGCGGCATCGTCCGCCGTCTCATCGGTGGAAATCGCTAGCTCATCGAGGCAGCGCCGCAATACGGCCCGCGTTGATGGTATCGGGTTTGGTCGAATTTCAGGCCGCCATGCGGGCACGGCGCCGCAGATCAGCAGCCACATCCGAGAATGTGAGCGCGGGCACCACGTCAGAACCAATCGCCTGAGAAAGTTCGGAAACGGTCATGTCGTCGAGCAGCGTATGGGTTCGGTCCGAGATAGCCCGACTCGTGATGTAGACCGGACGTCCGTCGGTCTTCCCCAAAAGCGCCGTGGCAAAATCCTGCCCGGTCAGAAGGCCTGAGACATTGATCTCTGTGCCGAGATACTCGTTCTCGATCACGACAACCTCGAAATCAGTGCCCAGCCGAGCGTTCATCTCGCCCACCGCGGCGCGCATGGTCTCGCCAATGAGCGTGCCACAGGCAACGATGCCCCGAGCGCCGCGCAACGTCTCGGGCTTGGCGCGGCGGATGACTCCAGACAGATTTTCCAGCAGGTGACGAGTGATGCCGATCCCGTCTTCGATCTGCGGGAAGCCGTCGTATTGGGATGAGGGCGGCACGTCGCGTCCGGTCATCAAATAGAACTCGTCCCCGAGATAAAAGAACGTTTCCCCGCGTTCCGCGCGGAATCGCCGTTGCCATGCCTCGGATTGCTCGATGACCGCCTGGGCTTCCCAAGGCTCGTATCGCCGCACCTCGATCTTCTTCGTGGGCAGCGTTCGCATGCAACCTCGTGAGTTACGCAGCTGTTTACTTTGCCGCTCCAGGCCGTGGCGCGTCAGCCCGACGGGTACACCGGCGATAGAACGCAGCCGCTGGAACCGGTTCAAGTCCGTCAGCGATCGATCGAGCTCCTCTCCGTCATTGATTCCCGGACAAAGCACGAGCTGGGCATGAAAATCGATGCCGGCTTTGTCCAGACGGGCAAGATCGTCGAGGATCTTGGCGCCCTTCGGATTGCCCACCAGTGCAACCCGAAGCTCCGGATTGGTGGCATGCACGGACACATGGAGGGGACCGATGCGCTCCGATTCGATCCGCTCCCAGTCGTCATCGGAGAGATTGGTCAAGGTCACGAAGCTGCCATAGAGCATCGAATACCTGAAGTCGTCGTCCATGACATAGAGCGACTTCCGCATCCCTTTCGGGATTTGCTTGATGAAGCAGAACGGACAGGCATTCTCACAAATTCGCACGCCGTCGAAGGTGGCGTCGGCGAAGGTAATGCCCCAGTACTCGTCGCCTTCCAGGTCGAGATCGAGCAGATCGGTCTGATCACCGCGCGCTACCTCGAGCGAGACCGATTCTGACTGGGCGTGGAACTGGAAGTCTATGAAATCGATAACCGGCCGGCCATCGATCGATACGACTCTGTCACCTGTTCGCAGACCCAGCTCATCCGCCAGCGACCCCTCGGCAACATTTGCGATCAAACCCGGCTGGTCCGGTTCCAGATCGACACGACGATTCGTCAGTTGACTGATTTTTGGAGCCACGGCTTCTCGTTTTCGGTTGAGGCGGAATGGTGTGCGGTGCTCACCTGGGAGACCGGCAAACGGACGATTCTACCACGTTATGACGCGTTTACTGGCGCTCGTTGCCAAATATGGCCGATCCAGTCCTCGATCTGCTGCCGTGCGATCATCTCGAAACCGAGGGAGGTGTAGGTTTCGAGAACTCCGGATTCTTTCGAGTCGATGATGCCGCTCAACACCATCGTCCCGTCCGGCCCGACCGCCGGAACGATCTGATCGGCGATTTCGATCAATACCCGGGCGATGATATTGGCGACCACGATGTCGTACGAGCGGATCGGCGCGGCGTCTGGGGCCATATTTGATTTCCAGATAGTGACAGTTTCGACGACGTCATTCAGCGCCACATTCGCGACCGCCTGGCGCACCGACACTTCGTCGATGTCGACGCCCTCGATCGTGCTCGCACCCAACTTCGCCGCGGCGATAGCGATGATCCCGGATCCTGTGCCAACATCGAGTAGCGATCGGCCGTCGAGGTCCAGTGTTTCCAATAACCTCAGCGCGATTTGCGTCGTGGGATGGGTTCCCGTTCCGAATGCCATACCAGGATCGAGCAGCACCACGACATCGCCTTCGACCGGATCGTATTCTTGCCACGGGGGGCGCACCACCACGCGCGTTCCGACCCTGACCGGAACATAGTGCGCCTTCCAGGCGTTGGCCCAGTCTTCCTCGTTGCGTGTCTCCACCGTCAGCTCGCCGGTACCGCGCAGATGACCGAGATACCAGATGCCGGTGCGGATTGCTTCGAGCGCGGCCGCATCGAAGTTTTCCTGGGGGATGAAGGTGCGGATGCGAAAGGGCCGCGTGATGTCGACGCGGACATTGTCGCCGTCGCGATCCTGCGTGAACGGCTCCTCGATCACGACCCCTTCGTTGTACCCGTAGCGCGAGAATAGCTCGACGACGGGCTCGACCGCTTCATGGTCGACCTCGACCGAGAGCTCGATCCAGCGTCCGGTTGCGGCGTCCTGCTCGCTCAAATTCGCACCGAGCTCGAGTCACCAACATTGACGGAAACCGCGTGCCCGGTCACCCGGGCGTTCTTGCCGATGATCGATCCCTCGATCATGGCTTCCGCCACGCAGGCGCCCTGATCGACGATCGTATCGCGGACTATGGAATTCTGGATAACCGCATTTGGCCCGACACTGACGTATGGTCCGACGATCGACGCTTCGATTTTGGCGGTGGGGTGGATAAACGACGGCTCGATAACGCCGGAGCCTTCGAACTTGGGGTCGCCGTCAGAACTGTTGTCGAGCAGGTAGCGGTTCGTCTGGAGCAGGGCGATATCGTTGCCACAATCTTCCCAGACGGAAACTGGAGCCGTGATTGCCTTGTGCCCGCGATCGATCATGATCTGCACCGCATCGGCAAGAAAGTACTCATTCTTCAGAGAAATCTTGCGTTCGAACTGTTCGACAATGGCGCTATAGAGATCGGCCATATTGCGAAAGTAGTAGATGCCGACCACGGCCATTTTCGATTCCGGGTCTTTCGGCTTTTCGACCAGCCGGACGACGCGACCCTGCTCCTCGACGGCGATGCCATAGGCCGATGGATCGGGAACTTCCTTGACGAACGCGATCACGTCGGCATCCGATTCAGCGATGACGTCGAAATCGGCCTCGAACAGCATGTCAGGAAACAGGATCAACGCATCCTGATCGGCCGCCGTACGCGCACGAATGATGGCGTCTGTTTGCCCAAGCATCTGCGGTTGTTCGATGAACACAGCTTCGGTGTCGTATTCGGCTTCGACCCATTCTTCGATTTGGTTGCCGAGATAGCCGGTGATGAAGATCAGCCGACGCGGCTCGAGCGGCATGACCCGGTCGAGCACATGCGCCAGCATCGGCCGCCCGGCGACCGATACGAGTGGCTTCGGCTTGCTCCAGGTTTGCGGTCGAAGGCGAGTACCAAGTCCAGCGACGGGCAGAATAATGTCCACGCGGCATCCAGTCGGGCAACGGTGGCCCGTGCGAGCTGGCGTGTGCCAGAAAACCAGTTGTCTGTGGGAAGTTTACCGGGAGTCACCGCCGTTGCCGCATCTGCGGTTCCCGCCGGCGTGGTACCTCCAGCGGGATTCGAACCCGCGATCTTCACCTTGAAAGGGTGACGTCCTAGGCCGCTAGACTATGGAGGCGCACTTCAACTACGACGCGCGTTCGCGAAGCCGCCTAAGCATAGGGGCAACCATGCCCCTCGTTCAACTCTTGATCGCCTCAGAATTCTCAATAGGGATCTCTCGCCATCGCGCGGCGACGTCCGAAGCAGTTACCACGATTTGACGATCCCGAAACCGTGGCGCGCGGTTCGCCTGATATCGCCGCTCAGTGCGAAGATCCCGATCCAGCACGCAATCAGAACGATCCCTATTGCGGCTGGCGTCGGCTGGCCAAGCTGCACAGATCCCGGTGCATAGCGGTCGATCCATTCGACGAAGATGATGATTCCCCGACAAATCCATTCCGCCGGTAACAAAATAAGCTCGCCCAGCATCGCGTTCGTTTGGCCGGCCAGCGCCCCAGCGAGCGCGATTGGAAACGCGACGCCGGCCGCTGGTCCCACGACCAGATTGGCGAGGAGCCCGGTGATGCTCAGCGTGCCTATGTGCCAAGCCAAAATCGGAATCGTCGCCAGCTGTGCGGCAACTACGCTGAGTCCCAGGGTTGTACCCCACCATCGATCGGTCCCCCGTTCGCTCCCATCGAAGACGATGATCAGAGCCACAGTCGCCGCAACCGACAACTGAAATGCGAGCGTGTGGAAATCGTCCGGACGAATGGCAATTTGTAGCGCCGCCAGCAGCACCGTCAGCGTTAACAAATCTGGACGCCTTCCGAGATAACGTCCAACCAGAACGGCTGTCGCCAGCAAGGCGGCGCGCAGGGCGGACGGCTGCAATCCAACCATCACGGCATAGAGCCAGATGACAATCGAAGCACCCAGGACGAACGCAATATGTCGCCGCATCGCTCCAGTAGCCAGGACTCCGAGTAAGAGCGTCAGCATGGCGAAGTTCGCCCCGGAGATTGCGGTGATATGGGTGGTGCCCGAAGCCAGAAATGCGCCGCTGGCCTCCCCCGAGAGCCCGCCGTCATCGCCGGTCACCAGGCCGCTCAGGAGTGCGCCGGTGTCACCCGGCGCGGATCGCATCAGAAATTCAGTGAGATCGACGCGAATCCGGGCAATCTCTGCGCGAAATCCGCCACCCGATTCCACGATCGACATCGACTCGATTCGGAGCTGCGCCGCACAGCCACGTGCTCGAATGGCGGCTCGCCCAACTTCCGACAGATCCTTGAGCTCGACGACGCGCCCTTTGACAAAGAGAACATCGCCGGCGAGGGCACGGGGCGCGGCGTCTGCGTATGCGCAAACATGCAGCCCGTCGAAGGATTCGGGCCGCCCAACGAATCGCTGGCCGAGCGAAGTGAGATACGGACCGTCGGAAACTCGCATTCTGCCTTCGAAGGGTCCTGCAAGGACCGCGGAAGCGGAGCGGGCCTCATGTCGCTCGGCGTGTACTGCTCCTAATGAAGCCAGCGCCAAAACCATGGCGAATGGCGCCAGCGGGAGACTGTGCCGTACAGCCGCGACAAGTCCAATGCCGAGCCACACGATGACGGCCGCAGCGCCAAGCCCGAAACCGGTCAGGAACGCCGCACCCAGAGCCAGACCCAGCATCAGTCAAATCGAGATCTGGTCGCGCATGGCGTCGACCATTCGGGCGGAGATGCCCGGCACCCGCGCCAACTCATCGACCGATCCGAAGGGGCCATGATCGGTGCGATATTCGATGATGGCGTCGGCCAGCGCCGGACCTATACCTGGCAAGGTGTCGAGCTCGTCAGCTGACGCGGTGTTGATATCGATCGAGCCCGCGGCATCCGTCGCCGTGGGCGTCCCGGGTCCGGGCGTGGGCAGAATTGCGGGGATTGCGACGTTTTCGCCGTCGGTCAATCGCCTGGCCAGATTGAGCTGCGCGAGGTCGGCCTCGGGGGCGGCGCCGCCAGCAGCCTGAAGTGCATCGCCCAGCCGCGCATCTGGATCGAGATCGTACACACCTGGCGAGACAACTGCTCCGCTGACCTGCACGGAGATGGTGCGTGCCTGAGCGGCATCGCGGATGATTATTTCTGGCTTCGAGCTCTCGTCGTAGATGCGCAACGCCAGAACGCCGAGCACGACGCCCAACCCAATCGCGGCCACCAAAATGACGTTGCGTCGCAACCAGCCCACGAGTGTCCGGCTCCCGGTTTCGCTGACGAAGAATCGTCATTCTACGGGAGATTGAAGCGTGAGAGTGGTAAAATCTATAGGTTGCCACCGACCCCATCCATGCGGGGTCAGGAGGTCGGTTCGTGCCCCGTTCAACCGGAGATATCCCTTTGAATCTCACCCATCTCCTTGCTGCCCTCCGGTCGAATCCATCACTCGAGAACCTCATCGAGTTCGTTTTGTCTGCATCGAACGTCGCGGTCGAGGATCTGCCGTTCGCCGCGCGTCCGGCAGTGATCGCGGCGATCTCGGAAGTGGTCGAACGTCCAGTCATCGTCGTCAGCAGCCGCGCCGATCGGTCGATCGTGCTCGCCTCGGCCGTCTCTGAGTTTCTGGCGGACCCAAGCCGGGTGGTGCATTGGCCCGCTCCGCCGGCCCTGCCGTACGAGCGGCTTTCGCGTGACACCGACCAGAGTGCCGACCTCGTGGCTGCGCTATCGCAAATAGCCGCATCACCGAAGTCTGCGATCGTTTTTGCTTCCCCGGCCTCGATCACGCACGCGGTCATGTCCGCAGCTGATTTGGCGCAGCAAACCCGTCGAATCCAGCGAGGAGAACTGGTCCGGCAGGCGGATCTCGCCGCCTGGGCGGCATCGGTCGGATATGAGCCGGTCACGATCGTGCAGCGCGTAGGCGAGTTTGCGCGCCGCGGCGGCATCATCGACATCTATTCTCCCGGCGCCAGCGGTCCGGCCCGGCTCGATTTCTTCGGCGACGAGATCGACAGCATTCGCTTGTTCGACCCGAACTCGCAACGGTCGCTCGAGCGGCTCGAGTCACTGACGCTGCTGCCCGCCATGGAGCTTCCGGTGTGGAAGCTGCGTGAGGCCGCGACGGCGTTTCGCCGGCTCGATCTTTCCCCTTTGCGTTTCGAAGTACGGGAAGAATTGGAACGAACCCTGGATCGCGCCGCGGATGGCATTCCACCCGCCGCGATCGATCTCTTCGCGCCGTATCTGCTCGATACACCGACCACGATCATCGATCATCTGCCGGACGATGCGCTGGTGGTGATGGACGATCCCGGCACGGTCGAGCTGGCAGGAGCGCAACGCGACGAGCATGCTCGCGACCACTACCTCGCTGCCATCAACAGTCGCGAGCTCCCTGGCGGTATGCCCGATCCATTCATCTCGTTCCAGCACATTTTGACCGATCTCTCCCGCCGTCAAGCATTGACATTCGGGGCGGTCGATGAACCCGCGCGGACGTCAGTCGTTTTCACGGGATGGACCGTGCCGACGCAATTCGCCGGGCGCATCGCCGATATCGTCGCGACCGTTTCGGAACGGTCGCAGGCTGGCTGGCGGATAGCGCTCGCAACTGACCAGATCGAGCGGCTTACCGACATTCTCGAAGATCAGGATATCTATCCGCGGCGATCGAAGGGAGATGCCCGAGGTCCGCGGTTGGCCCTCGCTTCGGGTGACATCGAGATCGTTCCTTCTGACCTGGATGGCGGATTCGAAGTCGCCAGCGCGAAGCTGATGCTGCTCACCGATCTCGAGTTGTACGGATTCCACAAGACCATCCGCGCGCGCGAGCCAAAACGCCGGGAAGCAGCTCGCGCGTTTGCCGAGTCGTTGGCACCGGGTGACCATGTGGTTCATATCGATCATGGGGTCGCCGTGTTCCAGGGACTGATTCGTATGCAGCAGGGCGGCGTCGAGCGCGAATACCTGCTGCTCGAGTTCGCCAAGGGTGAGCGGCTCTATGTCCCCGTCGATCAATCGCACCGGGTCACGGTTTATTCCTCCGGCGGGCTTTCCCCGGCCCTCAGTACGTTGGGTTCCGGCGAATGGGTCAAAACCAAACGCCGCGTTCGCCGCGCGGTTCGCGATATGGCCTACGAGCTGATCAATCTCTATGCGGCCCGCGATGCCGCCAAGGGATATCAATACGGTCCCGACACGATCTGGGACCACGAGCTCGACACCTCGTTTCCCTATATCGAAACGACCGATCAAGCCCGCGCGATCGTGGATGTCAAAGGCGACATGCTCTCCGACAAACCGATGGACCGGCTGATTTGCGGCGATGTGGGATTCGGAAAAACCGAGATCGCCATGCGCGCCGCATTCAAAGCTGTCAACGCTGGCAAGCAGGTGGCCATACTGGTCCCGACCACGGTTCTGGCCCTGCAACACTTCGCCACATTCACTCAGCGGCTGGCCGCCTTCCCGGTCCGGATCGAGATGCTCTCCCGGCTACGCTCCGATAAGGAGCAGCGCGAAGTCGTCAAGGGGCTTGCCGACGGGTCGGTCGATATCGTCATCGGCACGCATCGCCTCGTACAGCGCGATGTGCGGTTCAAGGATCTTGGGCTCGTCGTCATCGACGAGGAACAACGCTTCGGTGTCCGGCAAAAGGAGTTTCTGAAACAGCTGCGGACCGAGGTCGATGTCATCACGATGAGCGCGACCCCCATTCCGCGCACACTGCATATCGCTTTGGCGGGTATCCGCGACATCAGCGTGATCGAAACCGCGCCCAATGCGCGGCTGCCGATCCGCACGTTCGTAACCAAGACGAACGATCAGCTCATCCGTGATGTGATCCTTCGGGAGATCGAACGTGGCGGGCAAGTCTTCTTCGTTCATAACCGGGTTCACTCGATTGGCAAGGTCGTGCAACACCTCCACGAGCTGGTGCCCGAAGCGCGCATCGGGGTCGGGCACGGGCAAATGGACGAAGAGGTCCTGGAGTCGGTGATGATGACGTTCGTGCAGGGGGAGTTCGATGTCCTGGTCTGCACCACCATTATCGAATCGGGCGTCGACATTCCCAATGCCAACACGATCATCATCGACAATGCAGACACATTCGGGCTCACCCAGCTGTATCAACTGCGGGGGCGCGTCGGCCGCGGCTCGCATCGAGCTTACGCCTACCTGCTGATCCGCCCGCACAAACCCCTCTCGCCCGAGGCCGAGGCACGGTTGGAAGCCATCCAGGAAGCGACCGAGCTGGGGTCCGGCATGCGCGTCGCGCTGCGCGACATGGAAATTCGCGGAGCCGGCAATCTCCTGGGCGCCGAGCAAAGCGGGCACATCGCCGAAGTTGGGTACGAGCTGTATCTCCGCCTGCTGGCGCAGGCCGTCGAGGAAGCCCGCCGGGGAGCGCCCATGCCGGAGCAGGAAGCCGTGACGATGGATCTGCCCATTACGGCACTCATACCCGCTTCGTACATCCAGGATGTGGAGCTACGCCTCGCGACGTACCGGGCAATCTCCGGAATCGAAGACGAACGAGGGCTTGCGGATATCCGCTCCGAGCTGGAAGACCGCTTTGGCGAGCTTCCGGACGAGGTCGAACATCTGCTGGCGTTGATCCAGCTGCGCATCCGCTCGGAGCGGCTCGGCATTGCGTCCATTGTCGAGCGGGAGCGAGAGATGGTAATCCGGCCGGTCGAGACTGGAAACATGAATACGCGCAAGCTGATCGGCCGGTTCGGCCATGCTATCAAGATCACGCCGAGCTCGATCCGCCTGCGCCTCGTGGAGCTCGATGAGCCGTGGGCGGCGGCGCTCGATGCCATTCTCGACGAGATCGAGCTGGGCGAGGAGCGCCGCCGTGAGAACGAAGCCGCGGTCGCGGTTGCTTAATCTTCGTTGAGGTACGCGATGGTGACGCCATCGCCTCCACCACCATGCCCCCCCGATTCGCTTCGTGTAACCGCGGGATGCGACGAAAGCTGCCGGCGCACCGCCTGGCGCAGCGCACCAGTCCCCTTACCGTGGATGATGCGAACACTGGGCAGATTGGCACGATAGGCGGTGTCGAGATAGCGCTCCAGCTCCGCCTCCACCTCGGCGACCCGCTCGCCGCGCACGTCGATTTCCATCGGTACGAACGCGGTCCCCGTTCCGATCGAAACCCGGCGCGCCGGTTCCTGACGCGGGCCGCCGAGCCGTTTCAAAGCGGAAAGCGGTTGACGGAGGCGCAGACCGCCCATCACGACTTCAGCGGAATCGCCCTCCAAGGAGGCGACTTCGCCCTCCATTCCGAGCGTCGTCACCTCGACCCGATCGCCAACCGCGATGACAGCAACCTGTAGCCGGGGTCGGTTGGCTGAAAGACTCCGCCGTACGTCTTTGACTTGCCGAAGCGCCTTATCGAGCTCGACCTGCGGTTGACTGATTTCTGGGCGGTCGTTGGGACGAGCGGCAGCCGCCTGTTGTAGTCGCCGCACGGCCGAGCGGGCATCGGCCAGCTCCGCCTCGGCAGCAATCAGTGCTTCCTCCCGGGCGTTCAACCGCTCGGTTTCTGCATTTTGGCGCTCCTCGGTGGCCTCGGCTCGAATGCGCCGCGCAGCATCTCGCTCGCGTTCCGCGTCCTGGAGCTCGCGCTCGGCCCGGTCGCGTATTGCGCGAATCTCGCCCAGCAGCTCGTCGGTGCGAATCGTCTCGGAATCGATATAGGTGGAGGCGCGCTCCAGCACGCGCTCATCCAGACCGAGCCGGCGCGCAATCGAGAGCGCGTTGGATTGACCGGGAACGCCGATGACGACTCGAAAGGTCGGCCTGAGAGTTTCGATGTCGAACTCAACCGATGCGTTCTCCACGCCCGGAGTCTCGTACGCAAAGCTCTTGACCTCGGAATAGTGGGTCGTGGCGATGACCAGCGGACCGCGGTCGAGCAGCTCGGTAATGATCGAGCGCGCCAGCGCCGAACCCTCTACCGGATCGGTACCGGACCCGACCTCGTCGATCAACGCCAGACTCGTCGGCTCGACCTCTTGCAGCATATGGATCACGGAGGCGATGTGCGCCGAAAACGTCGAGAGACTCTGCGCGATGCTCTGGTCATCGCCGATATCGACAAAAAATGACGTAAATACCGGCAAGATCGACTGATCGTCAGCTGGAATGAAGAGCCCGGCCTGCGCCATAGTTGCCAGTAATCCGACGGTCTTCAGGGTCACCGTTTTGCCGCCGGTGTTCGGTCCGGTGATGAGAAGGACCCGGAAATCCTCACCGAGGTCGATGTCGATTGGCACCACGGTGGCCGGATCGAGCAACGGATGTCGCGCGCGCCGCAGGCGTATTCGCTGCGTCGGATGGCCGACGCCGCCAGACTCGCGCTGCTGACTCCAGATCAGGGGCTTCGAGGCCCGCAGGGCAAAGGCGAGCCGCGCTTTTGCCAGGGCAAAGTCGATACGGGCAACGGACTCGACTGACTGCATGAGCTCATTCGAATAACGTCCGGTTTCGTGGCTCAGCTCATCGAGAATGCGCTCGACCTCACGCGTTTCCTCGATCTGCGCCTCGCGCCACCGATTGTTCAGCTCGACGACCTCCAGCGGCTCGACAAAGATCGTTTGTCCGCTGGCCGAGACGTCATGCACGACGCCGGGCACCTGATTGCGGCTGTCGGCCCGCACCGGCACCACATAGCGACCATCCCGCGAGGTCACGATCGCGTCCTGCAGCGCGGGATTCGAGCTGCCACCGCCGACGAAGCGATTCAGCCGGTCCATCAAGCGCCCATGCGCGATACGCACCTCCTTACGAATACGGGAGAGCGCCGGGCTGGCGGAATCCAGGACCTCGCCAGCCGGCCCGATTGCCCGGCCGATCGTTGCCTCCAGGTCTTGTGCATCGATCAGCCCGGTCGAAAGATCGAGAAGCTGCGGAAATCGTTGATTCACCTCCGGCAGGCGGTGAACCGATCGACGAAGCAACCGCGCGGCGCGAGCGGTGTCGGCGACCGTCATCAACTCTTGCGGTAGCAACCGGCTCCCCTTGCCCGCGCGCTCAGCCGCCGCGCGGATATCGCGAGCACCGCCGATCGTGATGTCGGGGAAGTTGGTCAGCACGTCGACGCCTTCGGCGGTGGCTTCCTGCCAGCGATCCACCAGCCATCGATCGGTCGAAGGAGCCAGCTCCATGGCCATTTCGGTCGTAACCGAGAACTGGCATTGCGCCGCAAGGCGAATGCGAATCTCATCGAATTCGAGTTTGTCCAACGCAAGGTCGAGCGACGTCGATTGGTTTGCCATCATGTTCCGGTCTCGCTGTGGTTATGTCGAATCTGGACCAGCAAGTCACCGAACCGGGCGTTTTGTGACCTCGCTGACAAAAAGAGAACGAGCGTTTGACACGAACATACGTTCGCCATATAATCCACCGTAAGGAACCCGCACCCGCACTGGGACCTGCAGCACTGGAGAAAAGTATGAAGGACCTCTCTCGACGTCAACAGGCGATTCTTGATTTTATCGAGAACTTTCTCGATGAGAACGACTATCCGCCCACCATTCGCGACATTCAAGCCGAGTTGGGGATTTCGTCTACCAGTGTGGTCGACTACAACCTCAAGGTGCTCGAATCGCATAGTCTCATTCGCCGAAACCGAAATATCTCGCGCGGTATCGAGCTGGTCAATCGTGGTCCCGGCCGTCGCCGGGTGATCACCATTCCGGTTATCGGGCAGATTGCCGCCGGTCTCCCGATTCCGGTTCCTGAAGATCTCGAGGGGGCAGAGCCCAGCGAGCTGATCGAGCTGAGCGCCGAGTTGCTACCTGAGGGCGGGCACGATCTCTTCGCGCTGCGGGTCAAAGGGCACTCGATGGTCGATTCTCTCATCAACGACGGCGATGTCGTTCTGCTTCGTCATCAAGAGACCTGCGAAAACGGCGACACCGTCGCGGTCTGGCTCAAGGACGAAAAGGAAACGACGCTCAAGAAGTTCTACTACGAGAACGACCGCATTCGCCTTCAACCGGCCAACGTCACTATGGAACCGATCTACACGCGCGCCGACAACGTCGAGATTCAGGGCAAGCTCGTCTCCGTGGTTCGCTCGGTTCTCTAAGGGGAACATCTAACCCTATTTCTGACAATTCGATCGACATCGTTCGGAAGCGGAGTTGCGGGACTCCGCTTCCCTCGTTTCTATCGGGGTGTCGAAACGAACTGGTATAGTGAACGGGCCGTACGCGGTGGGCGGCGGCATGCGCGTGTCAAGGTGATTCCGTGACAAATACGTTGACCGGAATGCTGCTTGCGGCGGCGGCAGGTCTCAATGCGTTCCTGCCAATTTTGGGCCTGGCGCTGGCGGATCGCTTCACCAGCAAGGTCGACCTGCCGCAGCCGTACAACGTCATTTCGTCGATCGCGGGAATCGCCATTCTCCTCGTTCTCGTGACGATCGAGCTCATCGCCGACAAAATTCCGCGTATCGACCATCTCAACGATCTGATCAATTCCCCTATCCGCCCCGCCGCCGGCATGTTCCTGATGATGGCCGCGGTTTCGGGCAAGAACGAAATTCACGAAGTCGTGGCCATGTTCATCGGCTTGCTTCTGGCCGGGGCGGTGCATGTGTATAAGTCGATCAGCCGCACTCGCATTACCCTGGCAACAAATGGACTCGCCAATCCGATGGTCTCACTTATCGAAGACGGTATCGCCGGCTTGACAACCTTGTTGGCCATCGCTGTTCCCTGGATCGGCCTGGCGTTTGCCATTCCGGCTGGCATCGGTCTGGGATGGGTCTACCGGAAGACTAGCGGACCAAACGATCTCTCGACCCAACGTGCTGCCGAGCGACCGGCGGTCATCTCGGAAACCCCAGGGGGACGAAAGCCGAAGCGGGCCGTCATGCGGCGGCCGAAGACCGGCCGGACCGCGGCGGTGCAGCCGGAAACGCCAGATGCCTAAGGTCGATTTCAAGGACTATTACGATACGCTCGGGATCAGCCGAACCGCGAATGAGAGCGAGATCAAAGCCGCCTTCCGCAAGCTGGCGCGCAAACATCACCCCGATGTCAATCCGGGCGATGCCAGCGCCGAAGAACGCTTCAAAGAGGTCAATGAGGCCTATGAAGTGCTCTCCGATGCGGACAAACGCAAACTCTACGATCGCTACGGCGAGGAATGGCAGCGCTACAAGGAAGCCGGCTACACGGGAGATGAGCCACAGAATGCCGGAGGCGGCAGACGAACATCGAGCGAGGACTTCGGTACCTGGTTCACGGGAAACAGCGGCGGATTCAGCAGCGCGGATTTCGGTTCGAGCGGCGATCATTCCGATTTTTTCGAAACGCTCTTTGGCAGTTTTGGCGGGAATCGCCGCGGGACTGACACCTTTACCCGGGCGACCCCGCGGCCACGACGAGGGCAGGACATAGACGCCGAAGTCGAGGTGACATTCGACGAAGCATTTCGCGGAACGACTCGCCGCTTCGACGTTCAGGCCGAGGAAGTCTGCCCGACCTGCGGTGGCACGGGATTGGTGCGGAACGCGATTTGTCCCACCTGCGATGGCGCGGGCTACATACCGCGGATCAAGACGATCGAGGTCAAGATTCCGCCAGGCGTCACCAACGGCTCACGCATTCGGGTCGCAGGTCAGGGCGGCGCCGGCGCCGCCGGCGGACCGAATGGCGATGTCTATCTCATCGTCAAGCTGGCCAACGACAAGCGATTCATCCGAGAAGGCGACAATCTGCGCACGGACATGGAAGTTCCCATGCTAACAGCCCTGCTGGGGGGCAAAGCCCAAGTGACCACGCCCACTGGCCGGGTCGAGCTCACCATTCCCGCCGAGACGCAGCAGGGCCGCGTCTTCCGGCTTCGTGGCCAAGGTATGCCGAAGCTGAAATCGAAGTCTGGCGAGCGTGGCGATTTGCTCGCCAGAGCCAACGTCGTGCTCCCGACCAATCTCACCGACCGTGAGAAATCGCTGCTCGAAGAGCTGCGCACCTTGCGTTCCGGAGATCGCTAATGGCTACCTCGAAACGACAGGAAAGCTTCATTCAGGCGCGGTTCGTCTCGCTGGAGGCGATTTCGACCCGGACTGGCGTCACGACTCGGCGAGTTCGATATCTTGAGCGCGCTGGTCTCATCGGACCGGCGGAATCCGATGAGCACATTCGCCTCTACAGCGAAGAAACCATCGAGCGAATCAATACGATCGAGCGGCTGACCAACGATCTCGGGGTCAATCTTGCCGGGGTCGAGGTCATTCTGAATATGCGAGAGCAAATCATCGCGCTCCGGCAACAGGGCGGCTCGCCGGTCGAGCAACCCAGAAATCGCGGCTGACGCGGTCGACGAACAGTTCCGAGCTTTACGAGACAGGAAGAGGATGCCAGCAACAATCGTTCTTGGTGGCCAGTGGGGAGACGAAGGCAAGGGCAAGATCACCGACGCCTTGGCTGGGGAATCGGGCATGGTCGTCCGCGCGAATGGCGGCAGCAATGCCGGACATACCATCTCCACCGCGCAAGGCGTGTTCAAAATGCACCTTGTGCCATCCGGCATTCTCTCGCCCGGCACTACCTGTGTTATCGGGGCCGGGGTGGTGATCGATCCGATCCAGCTCGCCAGCGAGCTGGCCGACTTGCGGCAACGAGGAATCGACACGTCCTCGCTGGTCATTTCGGACCGCGCGCATGTCGTGCTTCCCTTTCATTCCGAGATCGATCGCGGCGAAGAGCAGCTGCGTGGCGAAGCTCCGATTGGCACGACCCTGCGGGGCATTGGACCGGCATATGCCGACAAAGTCTCGCGCCGGGGTATGCGCATGGCGGATTTGTGCGACGAACGTTCGGTCAAACCGCGCCTCGAGCGCGATTTCGAAGCGCGCAATCGATTGCTGGAGGGGTATTACGGCAGTGAGCCGGTCGACGCGGACGCCACCACCCAGGAGCTGCTCGAAGCGGCGGAGGTCCTCTATCCGTTTGTCGGCCATGCCGAAGAAATCGTGCAGAACGCGCTCGATGCCGGGGAGCGGGTCATCGTCGAGTGTGCCCAGGGCGCCATGCTCGATATCGACTACGGCAGTTACCCCTTCGTCACATCGTCCTCACCGACCGCGGCCGGAGCGTGCCAGGGCGCTGGCATCGCACCCAACCAAATCGAACGCGTCATCGGGGTGTTCAAGGCGTACAGCTCGCGAGTGGGCGGCGGCCCCTTCCCCACCGAGCTCTTCGACGAAACCGGCAACCGGATTCGGGAGCGCGGAAACGAATACGGCACCACCACCGGTCGTGCGCGGCGCGTTGGCTGGTTCGATGCCGTCGCCGCCCGGCGCGTGACCCGGCTGAATGGCGTGACCGATATCGCGCTCACCTTGCTCGACGTGCTCGACGCCTTCGATCCGATTCAGATCGGCGTCGGCTATGTGTTGGACGATCGGCCCATTTCGTTCGTCCCCACCATTTCGGCCGACTACGACCGGGTGTCACCGGTGCTTTCCCCTGCCGATGGCTGGCTGGAAGACATTACGTCGATACGTTCCGGCGATGACCTGCCAGGAAACGCTCGCGCCTATATCGCCCGCATAGGCGAATTGGCGGGGGCTCCTGTTTCCATGGTCGGGGTTGGACCCGATCGCGAACAGCTCGTTTCGGTCAACGCATTCGCGAGCACTGCCGCTCGCTAGAAAGCGAACATTCCATGCTCGACGCCGAACAGCCAACGATGCTTGATTCGATTGCAATTCAGAAGATTCTGCCGCATCGATTTCCCTTTCTGCTCGTCGATCGCATTGTCGAGCTGGAGGTCGGCAAACGCGCGGTCGGCCTGAAAAACGTCACCATCAATGAGCATTTCTTCCAGGGGCATTTTCCGCAGTATCCGGTCATGCCCGGCGTGCTGATCGTCGAAGCGCTAGCGCAAACGGGCGGCATTGCGCTCGGCACCATGGACGAATACAAAGGCCGGATCGCCTTTTTCGCCGGTATCGACAATGTGCGTTTCAAACGACAAGTCAAGCCGGGCGATACCCTCCGACTCGAAGTCGAGCTCACGCAACTGCGGCGGTCGATCGGCACCGCCTCGGCGCTGGCCACGGTCGATGGCGAGGTCGCCTGCAAGGGCGACATCATGTTCGCGCTCGGTCCGCTCATGTCGGAGCTCACCTGACGAGCGCTTCGCGAGTCATAGGGATCGATGGTAGCCGGGCAACAGTTGCGCGGCTCACCGGCACCGAGCGCTATTCGGTGGAGCTCCTTTCGGCGCTGGCCGCCCTTGACCCACCTGAAACCATCAAGGTCTATCTCAATGCGTCCGAGCGGCCGCCGGCTCTGCGTATCCCCGGCACCGCGGTTACGATTCCCGGGCCGCGCTTTTGGACCTTGCGGAATCTGGCGGCGGAGATGCGACGCGATCCACCCGATCTCTTGTTCGTTCCATCGCATGTCGTCCCGCCGGCCCATCCCACCGCGGTGGTGACGATCCACGATCTCGGCTACCTGGTCGAGCCGGAATCTCACCTGGCTATCCATCGCAAGCAGCTGGAATGGACGACTCGTTGGAATGCCCGCGCGGCCGCCGGACTCATCGCCGTCTCCGAAGCCACCAAGCGCGACCTCGTGGAGTCACTCGGTGTCGATCCCAGTCGCATTCGAGTTATCCACCACGGAGTGAGCGAAGCACTGGCGCCCGCGACCGAGCACGCGATTGCCGCCGTTCGCGATCAGTACGCTATCAGCCCACGGGCGATTCTGGCGGTCGGATCCATCCAGCCGCGGAAGAACCTCGTCCGCTTGATCCAGGCATTCGAGCGGCTGGCGCCGCTCGACGAAACGCTGCAGCTCGTCCTGTGCGGCGCTCCCGGATGGAAAGACGAGCAGATCCTGCGACGGGGCGCCGCATCGCCATTCCATGACCGAATCCGGCACATTGGCTATGTTCCCGATGTCGAGCTCGCTGCACTCTATTCATCATCCGCCGTTTTGGCATTTCCGTCATTGTACGAAGGGTTCGGGATGCCGGCGCTGGAAGCGATGGCGTGCGGTACGCCGGTCGTCGCCGCCAACCGGTCGTCGCTGCCGGAAGTTTGCGGGGACGCCGCTGTGCTGGTCGATCCGTTCGATGCCGAGGCGATTGCGTCCGGCCTCGCTCGAGTGCTGGACGACAATGCGCTTCGCCAGGAGCTGATCGAGCGCGGACGCAGGCGAGCGCGCATGTTTCGCTGGCGGAGCTGCGCGGAACAAACCCTCGCGTTCTTGCGTTCCATTGGCGACAATGTGCAGCGGGAAAGAAGTCGCGTCTCCGAACGAGGTAGGCAATGAGATCGTCGGGAAAAATGATTGGGCTGGGAATGATCGCCGCAGGGGCGATCCTGGGGATCGCTGGCGGGGCGTGGCTCATCTCCGGCATGAACGAAGACAAGCTCGAGCAATCGGGCGCCATCTTCGGGCTCATCCTGCTGCTTGGAGTGGTCGTCATTCCGTTGGTAGGCGGGGGCGTCTTCTTCACGCGCAAAGGGGCGATGGAAGAGCAACAGCTCGCGAAAATCAACGAGCAGCGCCGTTTGCTCGATATAGTTTCTACTCGTGGTCAGGTTTCGATTGCCGATCTGGTGCTGGAGTTGAAGTCGAGCCGGGACGAGGTCGAAAAGAACCTGAACGAGCTGGTTGGCCGCGGGCTGTTCAGCGGGTATGTCGATTGGAACAAGGGCATGCTCTATTCCGTGGATGCATCGAAGCTGCAAGGAGCGCAATTTTGTCCGAACTGCGGTGGCAAACTGGAACTTGCTGGCAAAGGCGTGGTGACTTGCCCCTATTGCGGAGCGCAGATTTTCCTTTCGTGATCGAACAAACGAAGGAGTCGAAACAATGAGCTGGTTTCGGGAAACGATGTTGAAGGCCGAAGCGAAGGCCGGCCAACTCGAAAGCTGGGTGAAAGACAGCGTGTCGGGTGCAGCGGATCGCACCCGCGAAACGGCCGGCAACACCGTCGACCGCACCAACGAATTCGTGGGCGATTATCAGGACACGACCGATTCGATGTTGCGGCGTATTCCGGGATACTCGGGGTACAAGGACAAAGAGCAAGCGCGCGATTCCGACCGCGCCCTTCGCAACGACATCGCCCAGCAGCTCGACCAAAACGCGACGCGCGTCGAGGCGATGCAGCGAGCGGCCGCCAATGACCGCAACGTCGCACGGGTCACTGAGCTCGATCCCGTCGTGCAGGGGTTCCGGAACGCCGCCAACGTCGTGCGCTCACTCAGTTACGGCTATGGCGGTCTTTTCTCAGACAAACCCGTCGATGAGGTGGCGCTCGCGCAGCTGCGTTTGTTCGATGAAGGATTGCTCGTCAAGGTCACCGCGCTCACGACAGCTGTGGAGGGGCTCGAAGCCGGCTCCTCCGGTGATGCGGGCGTCATTGCGAAGGAAATTGCGAAGTTCAAAGCGGGACTCGATCTGCGCAACAGCGTCATCACCGAGGGACGCCCGGCCAAGCCAGTGAAGATCCTCGAACCGTCAGCCGCCACAGAGAGGGCATTCGCTGAAGGAGAGCAAACGACGGCAGAGCCGGTCGCGCTGCCCGATGTCAGCCTGGGCGACGCGATGTCGATTCTCGGCGACGATCATCTGGTCGAAGCGTTGATCGACGTAGACACTGGAACGAGCATCGAGCGGTTCATCCGGTTGGACAACAAGCCGCAAATGTGGCTCTGGGTCTCCACCGATCCGACCCACACGCCGCACCGGTTGCTCGGGGCAGACGAACCCGCCGGCGTCGACTGGTCGGAAACGGCCGGTAAAGCAAAGATCTCCGTGCCAGACGAGCGCACCCGATCCGGTCCGGCCATCATCCGTACCGGTCGGACTGCCGATTCGGGTGTGGTTCAGCTCGACATCGACAGAGTGATCCAGAACTTCACCGCCTCAGACATCCACGCGGACGATATCGAAACCTATCAGGCCAAGTGAGATAATCATTTCGGGCAGGAAATGCCGGGCGCTTGCCCAGGTTCGCGAGAATCGGACACCACTCGGCGATAAAACTGGAGGAAACATTCATGGGAGTCATCGATCGCGTGTCACGTCTGGTGCGCGCCAACGTCAACGATCTACTCGATCAAGCCGAAGATCCTGAGAAGATGATCGATCAGATCATCCGGGATATGGAATCGAATATCACCGATGCCCGCAGGCAGGTGGCGGCCATGATCGCGCAGGAGAAAGAGCTCGAATACGACCGGGACGAAACCCAGAAGCTGGCCGATGCCTGGGGCGACAAAGCCAGGCGCGCGGTCGAAGCCGGAAAAGACGATCTGGCTCGCGAGGCGCTCCGCCGCCAGAAGGACTACGCCGACAATGCCGCGCTCTACGATCAGCAGTTCACGGCCCAGAAGGACGCAGTCAGCAAACTGAAATCACAGCTCTCCCAACTGGAAGCCAAATACGATCAGGTCCGCAGCCAGCGCGATACGCTCGTGGCGCGTCAGAAGCGGGCCCGCGCGCAGGCGCGGGTCGCCGGAGCGCTCAACCCAGCCGACTTCTCCTCCATGGACCCGACGTCGGATCTCGATCGCATGGAACGCAAGATCCGCGGTCAGGAAGCGCAGACGGCTGCCATGCTGGAGATGCAGGACGACTCGATCGACGCACAGTTCGCCGAGCTCGACTACGACTCCGACATCGAAGACCGCCTGGCGGCCCTCAAGGAATCCGTGAAGCCGTCGGCCGAGATCCCGGCCAAGGTCGATACCGGCGCCAACGAATAGGCAAGCTTCGGCCTCACGGTTTCGTCAACAGGAGAATCCAGATTGGCAGTTCTTGATCTGATCCAATGGACCGACGAGCGTTCGGACGAGATCGTGAGGCGTGTCCCCGAAACCGGCTCCGGAGAATTCCGTCTCGGTTCGCAGCTGGTCGTTCGGGAGAACCAGGCGGCGGTATTCGTCCGCGATGGCAAGGCACTCGACGCCTTCGGTCCCGGCCGGCATACGCTGTCGACCAACAACATCCCGCTTCTCGGTGGCCTGATCGGCGCGGCCTTCGGCGGAAAGTCGCCGTTTACGGCCGAAGTGTTCTTCGTTTCCACCCGCGAGTTCACCGGGTTGAAGTGGGGCACGCCTCAGCCGATGACCTTCAAAGACTCGCAGCTCGGTATGGTCCGGCTGCGGGCATTCGGCACGTTCTCGATCCGGGTGACGAACCCGACTTTGTTCGTGAACTACATCGTCGGAACACGTGGCGGCTACTCGATTGCCAATATCGAGGATTTCCTCCGCTCGATCATCATCAATAATTTCAACGACATTCTCGGCGATCTGTCGACCACCCTCACCGATATCCCGGGCATGATGCTGGATCTCTCCTCAACGGCGCGGGCATCGTTGACGGACGATTTCGACCGAATCGGGCTGCAGATCGTCACCTTCCAGGTCGAGGCCATTACCCCGCCGGACGAGGTGACGAAGCTCATCGACCAGCGCTCGGGTATGGGCGCCATCGGCGACATGAGCGCGTATACGCAATTCCAGGCTGCACAGGCAATGCGCGATGCGGCCCAGAATCCAGGAGGCGGCGGAGCCGCCGCCACGGGCGTGGGACTCGGGGCAGGTATGGCGATGGGTCAGGCAATGGCCGATGCTATCAATCAAGGCAAGAGTGGCGGTAAAGCGCAGGGAGGAGCGCCGGCAGCGGGCTCGTCGGGCCAGGTCAATTTCTGTCCCAATTGCGGCTCTCCAGTGGCGCCTGGCGCGAAATTCTGCACCAATTGCGGATTCAAGCTCGCAGACTAAAACCGCGACCGGATCTCGGTTGTACATCAGGCACAGCATGCGAAAACGGGAGGCTTCGAGAGGCCTCCCGTTTTTCGTTCGAGCTGGCTGCTCGAGCGCTCCCGGCCGGCCAAGTGTCCCGCCGGCGGATTCGAGACAAAACTTCAGTATTTATGCAGAGAATTGCCGTCTCCGAACGCCTCGAAACGCTCGAATTTCGCGTCAGAAAATGGTAGAATTGAGGGTCGATTTGGACTGCTTTCTACTCTGCAAAGGACCCTTGATTCGTGGATATTGGAAACGTTCGCGTCGCGAATATCGATACCGAAGTGCGACAGTCATATCTCGACTACGCAATGAGCGTGATCGTCCAGCGCGCGCTTCCAGATGCCCGCGATGGATTGAAGCCGGTACACCGGCGTGTGCTGTTTGCCATGTGGGAAATGAGCATGCGCTCGACCTCTCGCTACCGCAAGAGCGCAGGTACTGTCGGCGAGGTGATGAAAAACTTTCACCCCCATGGAGACAGCGCGATCTATGACACGCTCGTCCGCATGGCCCAGCCATTCAACTTGCGCTATCCCTTGATCGATGGGCAAGGAAACTTTGGATCGGTCGATGGCGATGGCGCAGCTGCCATGCGGTACACCGAGTCACGTCTTGCTCAAATTGCTGACGAGCTGCTGCTGGATATCGACAAGAACACCGTCGACTTCGTTCCAAACTACGACGCAACCATGACGCAGCCGAGTGTGCTGCCTGGCCGGCTTCCCAACCTCTTGCTCAATGGCTCCGCCGGCATCGCCGTCGGTATGGCGACCAATATACCCCCGCATAATCTCAATGAGCTGTGCGACGCTATCACGCATCTGATCGATAATCCGGACGCCACGATCGACGACCTGATGCAGTTCGTACCGGGCCCCGACTTCCCAACCGGCGGAACGATTCTCGGAACCGAAGGCATCCGCGCCGCCTATGCCACGGGCCGCGGTCGCGTCGTCATTCGAGCCAAAGCGTTCGTCGAGGAATCGGCCCGCGGCAACCGCCTCCAGATCATCGTGACCGAGCTGCCATATCAGGTGAACAAGGCGCTGTTGCTGGAGCGCATCGCCGAGCTGGTCAAGGATGGCAAGCTCGACGGCATCAGCGACCTGCGCGATGAGTCCGATCGCACCGGAATGCGCATGGTGATCGAGCTGAAGCGCGATGCTCAATCGCTGAAAGTGCTCAACAACCTTTTCAAGCACACATCGCTGCAGCAGTCGTTCGGCGTCAACATGCTGGCGCTGGTGGAACGCGGCACACAACCACGCATTCTCAGCCTCCGGCGCGCGCTGCAGGAGTACATCGGCCACCGGCAGGAAGTCACCACCCGCCGGGCCGAATACGAGTTGGAGCGAGCTCGCCGCCGCGCCCATATCCTCGAAGGATTGCTCAAGGCGCTCGATTCGATCGACGAGATCATTGCCACCATTCGCGCTTCGTCGACGACCGAAGACGCGCGCAACAATCTCATCGGGACCTTCGGCTTCACCGAGATTCAGGCGAACGCCATTCTGGACATGCGCCTGGCTCGCCTGGCGGGCCTGGAGCGCCAGCGAATCGAGGACGAATACAAAGAGATCATGGCAACTATTGCCGAGCTGGAGGCGCTGCTCGCTGATCCAAACAAGGTGCTGGCGTCCATCAAGCAAGATCTCGCCGCGCTGAAGGAGAAATATGGCGACGAGCGCCGGACTGTCATCAAGGACATCTCGTCCGACCTCAACATCGAGGATTTGATTCCTGAAGTCGATGTGCTGGTCACCATGACCAATCGCGGCTATGTCAAGCGAATTCCCGCTGATGTCTATCGCACGCAGCGGCGCGGCGGCAAGGGCGTGACCGGGTTGACGATGCGCGATGAAGACGCGGTACAGCACATTCTGGCCGCCAATACGATGGACTCGCTCCTGGTCTTCACGAACCGGGGCAAGGTCTATCAGGTCAAGGTTCACGAGCTCCCCGACGCCGGGCGCACCGCGAAGGGACTGCCGATCGTCAATTTCATCAGCATGCTGCCCGATGAAACCGTGACGACCTTCCTGAATATTCGCGACTTCTCGCCGGCCAACTATCTCTTTTTCACTACCCGAATGGGCACGGTGAAGCGCGTGTCGCTCGATCAATTCAAGTCGGTTCGTTCGAATGGTTTGATTGCCATTGGTCTCGACGAGGGCGACGAGCTGGTTTGGGTTCGCGTGAGCTCGGGGCATGACGATGTCGTTCTCTCCACCAAGCGAGGACAAGCGATACGTTTCTCCGAAGACGATGTGCGTCCGATGGGTCGCCCCGCTGCCGGCGTGCGTGGCATTCGACTCGACCCGGGCGATCAGGTGCTCGCGTCGGAGGTGTCGTCCGAAGGCGCGGATCTGTTGGTCGTCTCAGCGAATGGATTTGGCAAACGCACGTCCCTTACGAACTTCCCTCGCCAGAAGCGTGGCGGCAAGGGCGTGACAGCGATGAAACGCACCGAAAAAACGGGCGATCTCGTGGGGGCCCAGATGGTGCGTCCCGACCAAACGGTCATGCTCATGAGCTCCAGCGGTCAGGTCATCCGCATGCCGGCCGAGCAAATTTCGCTCATCGGCCGCGCCACGCAGGGCGTGACCGTCATGAAGCCCAAGAAGAATGAGGTGGTCGTCTCCGTGACGATCAGCGACCCCGCGGTCGAACGCCCAATCGACGAGTCCCTTTCGCCCAACGGCAGCGCGGAAAAATAGCGCTCGACGTTCCCAATAGCAACGACGGGACATGAGGCTCGTACGAAATCGTACGAGCCTCATGGTTTCCAAGCAGTCAGGAAGAATCGCTTTGGGCCGATCCTCGCGGCCTTCGTTGTTGGCCCAAATTGGTCATCGATCGAGAAACACAATCAGCGACGCGATCGCCAAGCCAAGGAATGCGCCCGGAAAGGCAAGATTGTAGAAAACGCGTGCGCGTATATGCACCCCGAGCGCCCCAACAAAAAAGGCGACAAGGCCCGCTGCCGCCAGCGCGCCGATCCATTCAGGTCCGAGCAGCCCCACGATCAGCCCAACTGCACCGGCGCCTTTGGCTCCGGCTAACGGCAGCAGCCATCGTTCACTGACGCCAACTTCCGCCGAGTTCGCCATGATGAACGGTGCTCTGACCATATCAGCGGCAGCCATACCCAGATTCGCCATCGCCGTAATCAGAACAATGGATATTTCGGTGCTCGACATCGCCATGTCACCTCTGCTCAACTTCGCCAAAGGCAATCGTCATCGAGCCTGATTCCCTCGAAACCGAATGGCTCGCCAACCTCGAATCACAGAGAATCTGGGCAATACAGACGTCCAATGTGGAAAACACAGTGATAACCTCCTGTCTCGGTTGGTCCGCGGACGCCGAAACTCGCCCGTTCGATACCTTGACGAAACGCACGACCGAGATGTCAGGTTGAGCACGCCTGACACTTTTGGTCGTAATCTCGTCAAATCGACGTAGGGAGCACCTCCGGCGACATAGGCAGGACAGTGGATTCGGTCGAACAAGTCAGATTGGTTGGAATCGCGTACAGGATGCTCGGTTCATTGGCCGAGGCAGAGGACGCCGTACAAGATGCGTACCTTCGCTGGTTCTCCTTAACCGAGAACCAGCGATCGAACGTCCGAACCCCGATGGCGTGGATGACGACGGTTGTCAGCAGAATTTGTCTCGACTATGCCCGATCGGCCCGAGCTCGGCGCGAGCGTTACGTGGGCCCCCTGGTTGCCTGAGCCGCTGGCATCGAGTGCCTTCAATTCGATTACGTCCGCGGAACGCCAGGCCGGTGATCCGGCCGAGTTCGTTCCTCTGCAGGACTCCCTGAGCACAGCCGTCCTCGTAGCTCTCGAGCAACTCTCCCCCGCCGAGCGAATAGCGCTCGTGTTGCATGATCTGGTTGGTTACCAGTTCGCCGAAATCGCCCAAGTTCTCGATCGGACGCCGCACGCCTGTAGGCAGCTCGCATCCGTGGCTCGCCGCAAGGCGAAAAGCGATCTCGCAGCGGCCCCGATGTCGGCGGAGCAGAACGAATCGCTGGTTCGAGCGTTCAGAAACGCATGGCTCACGGGAGACGTTGCGCAGCTCGTGCGGGAGCTCGACCCTGACGCTGTTGCGCTGGTGGACGGAGGTGGCCTGGTTAGCGCCCCAACCGAGCCGTACAACGGCGCCGAATCGGTTGCAGCACTCTTGGTTGGCATTCGTCGGCGCATGCGCAGATTGGCAATCTCAGAGGAGCCGGTGAATGGCGCCCCCGGTCTCGTGGTGCACAGCCGTAATGGCAAAGTGGTGACAGCTGTATCGTTTGGCTTCACGCAAGGTTCGATTGGAGCGATCTGGGCCGTTCGCAATCCAGAAAAGCTTCGACGGTGGGTCGCACCAATAGACGTCGGAATCCTGTCGCTCTCCGGTGCCGGCGTTCACCATCGTGCGAGATAAACGACGACTGGACCTCGTGCGGGCCTCGGCACGGAAGGTTGTTGATCGGGCCGGGAGCATTCCTCACTCGGCGAGGGAAAACTCGGTCTGGGATTTCAAGGATCCGGATTACCGTCCCGAAGTCATGCAGGCTGCGATCATCGCGGCCGCGCTGGAATGCCTCCCGCGGATGGCGGCGCCCACCGTCGCAACCAGACCGCGAAGATGGGCACGCTGACGACCAGCAGCACCGCGGTCGCCAGCAGGAGGATATAGAGCAGTCGGACGATTCCTCCACTGGTGGTATGAAACACCGGTCCCCGGCCCGCAATCCAAAGCAGCAGGATTTCGATACCGAGCACCACCGGCGGAATCAATAGCCGCACGCCCATCCCGACATACGACGAGGCTATCGTGGCGAGGCCGCCCAGCAGCATCGCGAGCGAAAGAATCCCCAGCGCTTGGCCGACGCCGATCTCGGTGCGATCACCCACCGCCTGAGGAATCAACAATGCGACCGGCAGGAAGACGAGCGACGCTTGATCGGGGCGCGTCCAAAAACGCATCGTCGAAACCAGCGCCAGCACCACCGTGAAAAAGATCACCAGCATCGTGGCCAGCACCGCGGGCAACGACGACCCACTATCGATCGAGACATAGGGCTCGCGGATGAGCGCAACCTGAATCGCCAACATGGGCAACAAGCCGATCGCGGCGGCCAGGTGGATCGTCCAGGGTTTGGCGAGTGCATCCGGCCGGTCGTCACGCGTGACCAGATGACCGATTACCTGGACGGCAGCGAGGACGATGAAGGCCAGGGGTATCGAACCCGCACCCGGAAGTGGCGAGAGGAACCACAGGAGCAATGCCGCGAAGCCGGTGACACAAGGTGAGACGGCCAGAAACAGTTGCTCGCGGCGGCGATCGATCTTCGGGCGTTGCGCCGCCTGAATCGCGGCGCGGCTGATGCGCGGCCGGCGATTTCCCGACGTGTCGTATTCGTCGACCTCCGCGGGGGGCTTCCAGGGTTGCGGTTTCCAGTCGTCCTGCCAGTCCGGCAGGCGATTTCCCAAGCCTGACCCGGATGACCGGCCGCCGCGTTGGGATCTCACGCCGGTCAGGCGGCTCGCCGCGCGAGCAGTCGGTCGATCGGCACCGGCGTTCCGACTCGATCCCGAAACGACATCACGTTCGGCACACCACACAATCGAAGCATTTCGAGCGTGATTGGCACGCCGGCGCCGATCGTGCGATCCGTGTGCGAGTCGGTTCCAGTAGTGATCCGGCTTCCTCCCGCATCGGCATACCAGCGGACGATCGACGGACCGGGCATGCTGGTCTTGGGCGCCTGCCGGATACCCGAGGTGTTGATTTCGAAACCCACCAACGATTCGATCATGGCCCGGAAAACGGGCTGCAGCCGCTGCCAGATGTCCGCCGGCTCGTACCGCCGCTTCGCTTTCGGCAGATAGCGTTTCGGAATGTCCAGGTGCCCGATGGAGCAAAACCAACCGGTCCGCACCGCCACCTCGATCTCCAGCAGATACGGCGTGAAGACCTCATCCAACGTCAGCAAGTCGTAAAGCGGCGGATAGATGAGCTCACCTCCGCCCGCATAGTGCACCGAGCCGATCGTGAAGTCATAGCGTTCGAGATTTGCATCGACGAAGCGCTCCACCGCGTCGTACGTGTCGGTATGGAAATCGATCTCGGCGCCCGCAAGGATGGTCAACCGATCTCCGAATTCCTTACGCACATCCTCGAGCGACCGGAAATACTCGTCGATACGGTAGTATCCGAAGCCAAAGTCATTGGGTTGATGATCGACGTGATCGGTAAAGGCAATTTCGGTGATACCGGCTTCGATCGCAGC
Source organism: Thermomicrobiales bacterium (assembly GCA_035708745.1). Taxonomy (GTDB): domain Bacteria; phylum Chloroflexota; class Chloroflexia; order Thermomicrobiales; family UBA6265; genus JAMLHN01. The sequence continues at coordinate 121,728 of DASTFJ010000158.1, forward strand.
AACACACGAAGCGGCCATAGACGTTGCACAGTCGACGGAAAATTCGGTGTGAACGTGATAGTCGAACAACGCGCAACTCCCCCGGGCGTGGCCCCTCGAACACCGGGCAACTATACCAGCGGCAAATTCGCCGGCTGTTCTGGGCTCAGCGAATCATGACCGCCACTCCAGGCCGCATTGGCTTTTTCGGGGGCACCTTCGACCCGATCCATCATGGCCACCTCATTCTCGCGTCGTATGCGGCCAGCTCGGCCGGGCTCGATCGTCTGCTCTTCGCCCCGGCGGCATTTCCTCCCCATAAGAATCGCCAGATCACGGATGTGTCGCATCGCATCGAAATGCTGTTGCGTGCCATAGAGCCGGATGAGCGCTTCGAAATGACGTCGATCGATCTCGATCGCGACGGGCCGCACTACTCTGCGGACACCCTCGGGATGCTGGCCGCGGAATTCCCCGGCACCGAGCTTTTTTTCCTGATGGGCAGCGATTCCTACCGTGATCTCCCCTTCTGGCATGAGCCGCGGCGGCTCTTCGAGCACGCCAATCTGCTGGTCGGCAAGCGGCCCAACAGCTCGTACGACGAGCAGGCGCTCTGGAGGGCGCTGCCGCCCACGCGAACCCAGACCGAATTCGTCGATATTCCCCTGATCGAGATTTCGTCGACCGAAATCCGCAAGCGCGTAGCCGAACGTCTGCCGATCGATTATCTCGTGCCGCGCCGGGTGCAGGACTACATCGAGACAACCGGGCTGTATCTCGATGCGGTCGAAGTCGAGAATGGGCGGCTGATACTCGATTGACCCGCCGGAAGCGGACCCCCTATACTCCGCCGCAGCGGCCCCTGTCATGATCGGGGGCTTTATTTTGGTCGCGCGCCGTTTCGTTTGAGCCAGCGCCAGCGCCGCGGCTGGAGTGCAACCGTTGAAAATCTCTCCCTGGATCACGCTTGTATTCGTTCTCCTCTTGACAGTTTTCGCCGGTTGGGTCGCCATTCCAGGTGAAACACTGGATGTTGGCTCGTTCAAGGCCGATCACCCCATTCAGCAAGGCCTCGACCTGCAGGGCGGCGTGCAGGTGCTCCTGCAGGCCGATCCACCAGCCGGAACGTCCGTCGACAAGGACACCATCACGGGAACGCGGGACACCATCGAACGACGCGTTGGCGGTCTCGGCGTCAGCGAACCGGTGGTGCAGACCCGCGGAAGCAATCAGATCATTGTCGAGCTGCCAGGCGTCACCGACCCGGAACAAGCCGTCGAAGTCGTCCGGCAAACCGCGTTGCTCGAGATCATCGATACCAACGGGCTCTATCTGGCGCCGGGCACCAAGGTCAACACCACCCTCGGCGATGCCAATTCGACTGAGGCCGGTACGCCCACTGCCGCCGGTGGTTCTCCGGTCGCGTCGCCCGCAGCCTCTCCTGAGGCGTCGCCAGTAGCGGGCTCGACTGACGCATCGAGTGACGGACCGGTCTATACCACGATCATCAGCGGCGCCGATCTGAAAGACGCATACCGCGCGACCGGTCCGCTCGGCCAGGTGGTCGTCGGCTTCGAGCTCAAGGGAAGCGCTGCCGACCATTTCTACGATTTCACCAGCACGCATATCGGCCAACCGATGTCGATCGTGATCGACAAAACGGTCATCTCCTCACCCCAAATCAATGGCGCCATCTCCGACCAGGGTCAGATCGAAGGAATTGCGCCCAAGGATGTCGATAATCTCGTGGTGCAGCTCAAGGCCGGTGCGCTCGCCGTGCCGCTGAAAGTCGTGCAGAGTCGCGTCGTCGGTCCCTCCCTCGGTCAGGATTCGATCGACAAGAGCCTGACGGCCGCCATCATCGGGCTCGGCATCGTGGCGTTCTTCATGATCGTGTATTACCGCTTGCCGGGATTCCTCTCGGTCGTCGCGCTCGGAATCTATACCTTGCTGGTGTTAGCGATCTTCAAGCTGCTCCCCGTCACGCTGACCCTCGCGGGGATCGCCGGGTTCGTGCTATCAGTTGGTATGGCGGTTGACGCGAATATCTTGATTTTCTCCAGATTGAAAGAAGAATTGCGCGTTGGCAGAACTGCATCGCAGTCGGTTGAGCTGGGATTCGCCCACGCCTGGCCGTCGATTCGTGATTCCAACATCACGTCGATGATCACCGCGGCCATCCTCTACTGGTTCGGTCAGTACACGGGCGCCACCATCATCACCGGTTTCGCCTTGACGCTCTTCATCGGGGTGGCGGTCAGTATGTTCACCGCGTACAACGTCACCCGCACCTTCCTGCGGCTGGTGTTGAGCTCGACCCACATTCACAACACCTGGTGGTTGGGCACGAAACGCCCGGCTGCCAGCACCAGCACCAGCGCGGCGGACTAGAGGACTTTCATGATCGAACATCTGGCGACATATCGTAAGTGGTGGTACATCCTCTCGATCATCGTGATTCTCCCCGGGGTCATCTCGCTGATTTTCAACGGGCTGGATCTGGGCATCGACTTCACCGGCGGCACCATCTGGGAAGTCAAATTCGACAAGACCATCACCACCGAGCAAGTCAAGAACGTGCTGGCCGATCATGGGTACACCGATACCGTGATTCAAACCTCGTCTGAGGACGGTGGGGACAATAACGTCGCTATCATCCGCATGGAAGAGCTGCCTACCCCCTCGGCCGAAAAAACTGAGCTCGCCGACGCGTTGACCGCCGAGATCGGTCCGTTCACTGAGCTCCAGATTTCGACGGTTGGTTCTTCGGTCAGTGGTCAGATCGCGCGGCGCGCGGTGCTGGCGGTCTTCGTCGCCTCGATCGGCATCCTGCTTTATATCGCGTTCGCTTTCCGCAATACCCAGGCGCCGGTGCGCTACGGCGCGGCCGCCATCGTCGGGATGTTGCACGATGTGCTCCTCGTGCTGGGGGTCTTCTCGATCCTGGGTGTGATCTTCAAAGTCCAGGTCGACGCGCTCTTCGTGACCGCAATTCTGACGGTCATCGGTTTTTCGGTACACGACACCATCGTCGTGTTCGACCGAATTCGAGAAAATTTGGCCAAACAGTCAGATCCGACCTTCGAAGGAATCGTCAATTACAGCCTCGCCCAAACGATCGTACGGTCGGTGAATACGTCGCTGACGGTGGTCTTCACCTTGCTCGCCCTTTTCCTCTTTGGCGGTGAATCGACGCGCACCTTCGTGCTCGCGCTGCTCATCGGCGTCGTCAGTGGCACCTATTCCTCGATCTTCAATGCCAGTCAGCTCCTCGTCTCCTGGGAAGAGCATGACTTCCAGCGTTGGTGGGCGCAGCTGCGTGGACGAGTGCCCTCCACGGCGACGTCGCGCTAATCCCTCGCACCTGGACAGATTGCGACAACGGCAGGGCGAGATACCGGTGGTAAACTTCGTGGCCGCGCCGCCTACTCGAATGAGTGGTCGACTTTGCGAATAGGAGCGGTGGCCAAGTAGTGACTCTTCGAGCTGGCGCGTAGCCGGTAGCGAAGAGCCACTTTTGTGTGTATCGGAGAAGCGACGCTGCAAACGGCAGTCGTCGGTTCGCGCACGCGGGAATCGAGGAGGGTAACTTGGACGATATCCGTTCGTATCTTGCGCCGGTGATCATCATCGGCATCATCGCGGTCCTGTTCGCGATTTATCTCGCCCGCGACGTGATGCGCAAGGATACGGGCACGCCCGAGATGCGGAACATCTCCGACCGTATCTTCGAGGGAGCCCTCGCTTATCTGAAGCGGCAATACCGCACGATTGCCCTCCTTGCCATCGTGGTCGCGGTCGTGCTCGGCGTGCTCGTCTACTTCTTCGAAAACGATCATCAGACGACCCGCGCGCTGGTAACCTCGCTCTCGTTCCTCTATGGCGCGGCGCTGTCCGGCATCGCTGGGTTTATCGGCATGTACGTGGCCGTCCGCTCGAACATCCGCACGGCCGCCGGTGCACGCAAGAGTCTGGCGGATGCGATGAGCGTCGCCCTTCGCGGCGGAGCCGTTTCGGGTTTCCTGGTGGTCGCACTCGCGTTGCTCGGCGTCGCGTCGGTCTATCTCGTGGTGTACCAATTCGCCGAGGGGCCGGGACCGAATCCACTGGCAACCGTGGCGGAAACGCCATACTGGATCGTCGGCTTTGCATTCGGCGCGAGCTTCGTCGCCCTCTTTGCCCAGCTCGGCGGAGGTATCTACACCAAAGCAGCCGATGTCGGCGCCGATCTGGTCGGTAAATTCGAGGCCGGTATTCCGGAGGACGATCCACGCAATCCCGCGGTGATTGCCGACCTCGTCGGCGACAACGTCGGCGACTGCGCCGGCCGCGGAGCCGACCTTTTCGAATCCTCTTCGGCCGAATTCATCGGCGCCATGATCCTGGGTGTGGCCCTGTACAAATTCTCTGGTGCTTCCGGGGACTCGATCGGCTGGATCTTCTTCCCGCTGCTCATCGGCGCAGTAGGCGTTATCTGCTCGATGATTGGTCTGTTGTCCGTCCGGCCGAAAGGCGCGATCGCCAACCCGATGGGGGAGCTGAACCGAGGTTTCTATGTCGTCTCGGCACTGGCCGCCGTTGGCTTGTTCGCCGTCAGCTACTTGGTTCTCCCCTACGGCCAGTGGCAGTTCGCACTCTGCGGCGTCATCGGACTGATTACCGCAATTGCGTTTCTCTTCATCACGCAGTACTACACCGCGGGAACCTATCGCCCCGTGCGCGAAATCGCGGAACAATCCCGCCGCGGTGTGGCCACGAATATGATTTCTGGACTCTCTGTGGGTATGGAAACCACAGCATTGCCGGCCATCGTGATCTCGGCCGCGCTGCTGGGCTCATACGGCCTTGGGAAGTCGGTCGACTTCCCGACCGATGCAGCGGTCTCCGGCGGTATCTTCGGAACCGCGGTGGCGACCATGGGTATGCTGATGTCGGCTGCGTACATCCTCGCGATGGATACCTTCGGCCCGATCACCGACAACGCTGGCGGTATCGTCGAGATGTCGGATCAGCCAGAGAGTGTGCGGGATGTCACGGACGCGCTCGATTCGGTCGGCAACACTACGAAGGCGCTTACGAAGGGCTATGCAGTCGGCACCGCCGCGCTGGCGGCGTTCCTGCTCTTTTCGGCCTTCCTGGAAGAGGTCAACCGCTTCAAGGGCGAAGGCAACGAAGTCGCCCGCGTGGTCAATGTCGCCGAGCCAAAAGTATTCGTCGGTGGTCTGATTGGCGCGATGATCGTCTTCCTCTTCACGTCGCTGGCGATCCGCGCGGTCGGCAACGCCGCCGGCGATATGATCGAGGAGGTACGTCGCCAGTTCAAAGCAGATCCGGGCATCATGGCCGGCACATCGCTTCCAGACTACGCCCGCTGTGTCGACATCTCGGTCCGCTCGGCACTCCGTGAGATGGTGCTTCCCGGCGTCCTCGCGGTAGCCGGCCCGGTGATCGTAGGCACGGTTCTCGGCTGGGAGGCCGCTGCGGGCCTGCTCATGATCGGGACTATCGCCGGCGTGCTTATGGCGCTCTTCCTGAACAACGGCGGTGGCGCCTGGGACAATGCGAAGAAGTACATCGAGGCCGGCAATTTGAAGGACGAAAACGGCAACGTGCTCGGCAAGGGCTCCGATGCGCACAATGCCGCGGTGGTCGGTGACACGGTCGGCGACCCCTTCAAAGACACCGCCGGGCCGTCGCTGCACGTGTTGATCAAGCTCTTCGCCACGATCACCCTCGTGCTTGCGCCGCTCTTTATCTAGCGCATCGCTTAGATCGAACATCGAGAGCGGTTCGCCCCAGCGGACCGCTCTCGTCCTTTAATCGGGGAGATCGAAATGTCGGATCGCAAGAAGGTCGCCATCGTCGGTGGAGGCATCGCCGGGCTGACCGCCGCGTATCGGCTGGCTCGATCTGGTTTCGATGTAACACTCTGGGAGCGCGCGCCAAAATTTGGGGGGCAGGCGGGCGGTCTCGATGTCGAGGGCGGAAAGCTCGAATACTTCTACCATCACCTCTTCCAAAGTGACATCGAGATCACCGCGCTGATCCATGAGCTGGGTATCGGCGACCGGCTGGCGTGGCTTCCGTCCAACGTCGGCTACTTCGCGGACGGGACCATCTACCCGTTGAACGGCGCCAAAGATCTGCTGACGCTTCCCATTCTCCCCTTCCATGACCGGCTCCGCGTCGGTCTGGTGACCGCGTACCTGCAACGGGTCAAGAACTGGAAACCGTACGAAAAGGTCACCGCGAAACAGTGGCTGACTCGAGCTATGGGCGAACGAGCGTATTCCCGCACCTTCGGCGCGCAGCTCGATGCCAAATTCGGCCGCTATGCCGATCAGATCGCCATGGTCTGGTTCTGGGGAAAGATCTGGCTACGAACGACATCGCGCCGCTCCCCGCTCGAAGGCGAGAAGCTTGGCTATCCCATCGGCGGCTTCGAAGTCATCATCGACGCGCTGGTCGAAGCCGCGCGGAATGCCGGCGCAACGCTCATTGCGGGAAATGGTCCCAGCGAGCTGAAACGAAATGAGAACGGTACCTGGTCAGTCATCGTCGACGGAGCGTCTCCTCAGACCTTCGATGCGATCATCGGATCAGTGCCTTCACCCATCTTTGCGCGGCTGGCGCCACAATTGCCGGAAGATTACCGTGCGAAGCTGCTTTCACTCGATTACGAGGCCGCGGTCGTCGTTTTATTGGAAATGGATCGCAAGCTGTCCGATATCTACTGGATGAACATCGCCGATCCGTCGATGCCATTCACTGCCATCATCGAGCACACCAATTTCGTCGCTCCCGGCAATTACAATGGCAAGCATTACGTCTATCTGAGCAAATACCTCGAACCGGACGATCCCTATTTCACCATGCCCGAGAGCGAGGTGCTCGACGCATACATGCCGCACCTCCGTAAGATCAACAAGGATTTCGACCGCGACTGGATCAGCCGCTACTGGGTCTTCCGCGAGCGGGCCGCCCAGCCGATCATCACCCTGAACTACAGTGAGCGCATCCCCGATCACCGAACCCCGCTGTCCGGTCTCTACCTCGCAAATACGAGTCAGATCTATCCCGAGGACCGGGGCACCAACTATTCGGTCCGCCTTGGAAATCAGATCACCGCAATGGTGAAGGGCGATCTCGGCGGCTAGTGATTACGTTCGCCACCAGAGCGTCTGATACCTCTCGACCGCGCTCTCCAGCGCTCCCTGGCCATGCAGATAGCTCAGGAACGCAAAAATGGTCGGATGCAGCAGGAAATACGACGCATGATCGGCGACCGGCGCGCCGTAGCTTTCCAGTACCCGCGCCATCAGATCGTTCGCTGTGGAGGGCGTCCTCGCAAACTCCTGAACGCGGTCAGCTACCTCGACCACGAGCGTCCGATTGAGGTCCAGGACATCGCCGATGCTCGGGCCGATAACGCCGTGCCCCGGCACGGTCCAATCGGCCACGACCCCCTTGGCGGTCTCGATGGCCGTCAGATGGTCACCAACGGCATAGAGATAGGGAATCCGATATTTTTGTAACACCGACTCAGGCAGAGCCACATCGGCGCTGAAGAACACGCCGTCGACGAGAATGCCCTTCTGGTTCGGAGAATGACCGGCGAGGGTGATCACCTGGAGCCGCATACCTTCTACGTCCAGAGCCTCGCCGTCGAAGACCTCGTCGACCGGTGACGCATCCGCGAGCAAGAATCTGCCGCGCAACGTCGACGGCGGGTCGGCGCCGGCATAGAGCAACGACGGTTGCAAAATTGGATAGCGAATGACCGCCTCGTCGATCGCGGGCGCATACACGCGGGCTCCCGTTCGCTTCACGACGGTGGCGTTCGCCCCGAAGTGATCGGCGTGTGCATGGGTGGTGACGATAGCCGCAACGGTGCCCCCGAGCTCCTGGATCGCCTTGACCGCTTTCTTCCCGCTGGTGTCGTTCAGACCGGTATCGACCAGGATGAACCGATCACCGTTCGCCCGAATGACGCCGATATTCACAGCCCCCGGGATATATCCGACCTGTTCGGTCAAAAACGAGACCGTCATCGAATTCCCTCGTGTTTCCCGCAAAACCGGCGGCCCGGCAACGCGCGCTCACTATACTGGTCCGGGCGTTTTGGCCGGTGAGCGGAGGGAAGAACAGTGCCACGGCATATCGTCGAAGTGAGTCAGTTTTCGCGTGGCGATCTCGAATTCGTCTTCGACCGCGCCGACGAAATGCGCCTGCTTCCCAAACCGGACCACCGGCTCGATGGACTCGTCCTGGCGACCCTGTTTTACGAACCGTCCACTCGCACCCGCCTCAGCTTCGAATCGTCGATGCTGCGCCTCAGCGGGAGTGTCATCTCCACCGAAAACGCGCGCGAGTTCTCATCGGCGATCAAAGGCGAATCGGTCGAGGACACGATACGGATCGTCGAAGGGTACGCCGATGCAATCGTTATTCGACACTACGAGCAAGGAGCGGCCGCGCGGGCGGCCGCGGTCGCCTCGGTGCCGATTATCAATGGCGGCGATGGTCCCGGAGAGCATCCGACCCAAGCGCTGCTCGATCTCTATACGATCCGGCACGCGCTGGGCCGGGTCGACGATCTCCGCATCGCGTTGGTCGGCGACCTGCGCTATGGCCGCGCGGTGCGCTCGCTGGCGATGCTCCTCACCCGCTCGACGGGCATCGAGCTGGTGTTCGTCGCCCCGCCCGAGGTAACGATGGGCGACGACGTCCGCCAAGCGCTGGCATCCGCGGGTATCCCGATCCGGGACGAATCCGATTTGAGCAAAGCTGTCCGGGATGTCGATGTTGTCTATCAGACCCGCATCCAAAAAGAGCGGTTCGCATCCGAGGCCGACTATGCCCGCAACAAGGGGATTTACATCGTCAACGACGAGACAATGGCCGACCTGCCAGACTCCGCCATCGTCATGCACCCGCTTCCTCGCGTCGACGAAATCTCGCCCGCGTTCGATCACGACCCACGGGCGAAGTACTTCGACGAAGCGCGCAACGGCGTCTACGTGCGCATGGCGTTACTCGATGCGCTACTCGCTGGGCCCTGGCGCGCCTGAAAGGACGCCATCGACCATTTCGGGCCCTCGGCTGACAAACGACTTGAGCCGCCGTTCCAACTCGCGCCGGGGGAGCATCAGCCGCCGGTTACAGGTTCGGCACTTGAGACCGATATCCCCGCCGATGCGGAGCACGGTCCACTCGAATCCCCCACACGGATGTGGCTTGCGCAACCGGACGATATCTCCGGCGCGGAATTCGACTGGAGTGTCAGCGTTGGTCGGCATCACCGGAACCAAATCGCAAATTACATCAATCCCGGAATTTTCATACCGCCGGTGAGCGCGCCAAGTTTGTCCGCGCTGAGCTCGGTGGCTTTGTTCATCGCGTCCTGAATCGCGGCGGTGATGAGGTCTTCGAGCATCTCGACGTCCTCGGGATCGACCGCCGACGGGTCGATCTTGATCCCCTGGAACTCCTTCGAGCCAGAGACCTTCGCGACGACGACGCCACCGCCGGAAGACCCCTCGACGACGGTCTCGTCCAGCTCCTGCTGAATCTTCGCCATGCGATTCTGCATTTGCTGAATCATCTTCATGTTCACGCCCATCTGGCGGCTGTCCTTCCTGGTAGGGATCGAGTGGCGGAGTCGCTCATTCGCCCCGCGAAGCACCGAGTATACGGCAGCGCTCATGCCGCCTCTCAGGCGGGAATAGCCGCTCGCTCCAGCATTTCGAGCGCGGCTTTCCGCGAGGTGGCCGAGGGCGGTTCGCCATCGATCATCGAGGCAATCTCATCGATGCGATCAGCGTCCTCCAGCAGAACCACCCGCGAGATCGTCCGGCCGCTGGCGGTATCTTTCCGAATCTTGAAGTGATGCTCGGCTACCGCCGCAATCTGCGGCAAGTGAGTAATCACGATGACCTGGTGACCGCCCGAAAGCTTTTGCAGCTTCTGCCCCACCATCTGGCCCGACCGCCCGCCGATTCCCACATCCACCTCGTCGAACACGAGCGTGGGGGTATGGTCGGTATCGGCCAGGACCGATTTGAGCGCCAGCATCATACGGGCCGTCTCACCACCCGACGCCACCCGCGCCAGCGACTTGGACACTTCGCCTGAGTTGGGCGCGAACATGAATTCGACCGTATCCGCCCCCGTCTCGTCGAAGGGCGCCGAACCGGTCTTGGGCCGCACCGCAATATCGAACATCATGCTGCCCAGATTGAGCTCGGCAGCCACGAGCGATGCATCGCTGGAAAGTCGCTTCGCCGCGCCGGCTCTCGAGCGAGTGAGTTTGCTCGCGGCCGTTAGGATGCTCGTTTCGAGCGCATCCACCCGCTCACGCAAAATCGATTCGTCATGTTCCGAGCCACCGAGCGCTTCCAGCTCCCGCTGTGCTTCCTCGGCATAGGTCAGGATCTCGTCGACCGTGCCACCATATTTCCGCTTGAGCAATTTGATGAGCTCCAGACGTTCCTGCACGAATTCCAGCCGTTCCGGATTCGCCTCGATTTCGTCGAGATAATCCCGAAGCTCGAGCGCGATCTCGTCGACCAGCACGGCTGCCTCGTTCAATCGTTCCGAAAGCTCAGCGAGCGACCCATCAAGCGCCGCGGCGTCACCGAGCGAACGCGTCGCGGTGCGCAATTGGTCCGCGGCCGAGTTCTCCACGACGTCATCGCCACCGACCAACGCCGCCGCGGTCGCAACGAGCTGCGCCAGGCGTTCGGCGTTGGCGAGGCGGTTCCGCTCAGTTTCCAGTTCGGCCTCCTCGCCGGGTCGGAGGGCGGCAGCGGCAATCTCTTCGGTCTGAAACGTCAGCAGGTCGATGCGTTGCACACGCTCACGCGCGCCGGTATCGATGGCATCGAGCCGTCCCTTTGCCGCGCGCCATTCGCGGACAAGTTCGGAAATGTTGCTTCGTTCGTCATCGAGCTGCGCATATCGATCGAGAATTGCCAGCTGGGCGGCGGGCCGGAGCAATGAGAGATGGTCGCTTTGCCCATGGATATCGACCAGCAATTGGCCTAATGCGCCGAGCAGGGCGGCGGTCACCGTACGGCCGTTGATACGGGCGGTGCTGCGCCCGCCCGCCTGAATCTCTCGGCTGAGAATCAGCTCGCCGTCGCCACGGTCGACTCCGTGCTCGTCCAGTAACGCGACGACGGCGGTCGATGAGGCCAAACCATCGAGCTCGAAACGGGCATCGACATATGCGGTCTTGGCGCCGGACCGGACCATGTCCGCTGAAGTTCGCTCGCCGAGAACGGCGCCCAGGGCGTCGATGATGATCGATTTGCCGGCGCCGGTTTCCCCGGTGAGTGCATTGAGACCGGTTCCAAATTGGATCCGGAGCTCGTCCATAATGGCGAAATTGCGTATTTCGAGATCGAGCAGCATGGCCGCACCGTCCGGTCGCCGGCTATGCGCGCAAGCGCCGGGAACCCGCCGAACAGCCAGTCAAGAACATCGCTATTCGTCACCGACCGAGGCGATCGCATCGAGGATTTCGGCCGGGCCCCACTCATGCACGGGAATCGCTTCGTAGTCCATCTGATCGAGAAAGCCGTATCGTTCGAGCACGAGCACGATCTCACCCGCATTGTTCGCATCCCACAACGAAAAGATGCGATCGTCCGAGAGGTCGGGAGACCAGGCCCTCAGCCAGCGAGGGTTTGCCCCGTCCATGCCGTGCGCAGTCGCCAGACCGACCATATCGGTCGGCGGCTTCACGTCATGCTCTTTCGATTCGATCGGCGTATGGATGACCAGATAGATGGTCATTCGGTGTGCTCGCTCCCCTGCGCATTCTGGCTTTGGTTATGCTCTTGTCCATGCCCGCGGTTCCGCCGCCGGCGGCGCTTCCGACCGCTACGGGCGGTTCCTCCGTCGGCAGATTTGGCGGGCGCCTCAACTTCCTCGACCGCGACCGAGGAGGCGACTGCAGCCTCGGCCTCGACAGTCTCGACCATTGGCTGCGGCGCAATATCTTGCTCTTTTGGCTTGCGATCGAGCCGGACCGGCGAGACAGGTACCTCCCCGAAGCCAAGCTCGCGCGCTGGAAAGGTCTCCTCGATGTTGCCGGCATCGAGCAAAATGGTGACGAGACCTTTCAGAAGTTGCATCGAGACGACCGTGCCGGGTCCGTGCGGCGTCTCGGTCTTCTGACCCAGCTTCGGCATCACGGCCTTCATCTGCTTGTATTGCTCGTTCTCATACGAGAGACAACACAGCAGCCGACCGCAGACCCCGGAAACTTTGCTCGGGTTGAGCGACAAATCCTGGGTCTTCGCCATGCCCATCGTGATCTCGGGGAACATCGGCAGCCAGGTCGAGCAGCAGAGCGTACGCCCGCAACGACCCAGACCACCCAGGAGTCGAGCTTCATCCCGCGCAGACACCTGATGCAGCTCGATGCGGCATTTCAGCTTCTGGTTGAGATCGCGCGCCAGCTCTCGAAAATCGACCCGGTCGGCCGACGAAAAATTCAGGGTCAGCTGCGAGCCGTCGAAGTTGTATTCGGCGCTGATCGGCTTCATAGGCAAACGACGAGCGCGGATCTCATGGCTGAAGACGCGAATCGCGCTGGCGGTCTCCTTGCGAAGCGATTCCATCCGCCGGATGTCTCGCTCGCTCAATTTGCGCACGATTGGCTTGAGCTCACCCTTGAGCTGGCTGGCCGCGACCTGATGGGGCGCGATGACGACCCGAGCGGCTTCCTGCCCCCGGCTGCTCTCGACAACGATCCAGTCACCGGTCTGCAAATCAGCATCGCGGGGATCGAAGAAGTAAACCTGCCCGGAGTCGATGAATCGAGCGCCGACTACATGCCGGCCACCGCCGTTTGCTATCGGAGCCTGCTCGGCGGTGTCGTCGTGGCAGGCGCAATCGCCCACCTTTTCGCCCTTGGTCAGACGCTCCTTGAAACGCTGTTTTGCCATCGAGCGAGCTTCGTCGACAGTTCGAGGAAAGGAAACGGGAGATTCCGCCACACCACCCGCTAGTTGCGGGCCGGCATTTTCGGCCATGAAAGCACCATCGATTCGAGCGCGAGCCTCGGTCGCACATTGATCCGGACATCTTCCAGACAGGTCCAGACCGAGCTCAGCGCTGTAAGGAGTTCAGATAATTCACACGAGCCCGCCAGTCGAACGATCAAATCCGAGTGGGCCCGATATACAATTCTATCGGAGTTTCCACTTCTGACCAGCAACGAATCCCGCCACAGCCCAGCAGTGGCCTCGACCACGGCCACCGTTTCGGTCCGTTGCTTGGGAATCGCGTCGCTCAATGCAAGCGCGGTTGCGACCCGTTCGAAGTCGGTCGAATCGATCCAGGACGCCGCCTGCTCGACCACCGAGGCCGACTCCTCGATGAGCAACGTATCGGCGGCGGCGCGAATCGCCCAACCTGGTGCGCCATTCGAAAATGCCGCGGCCGCCGCTGCGATTTCGGTTTCGACTCCGGTCTCACGCAAGAATGCCTCGATCTCGCTCAGCGCAACCGCTCCCAGGTCGAACGATTCACAGCGGCTCTGGATCGTTGGCAGGATCGCCTGACGATCTGAAGCGATGAGCAACAAAACGAGAAACGGCGGCGGCTCCTCGATCGTCTTCAGCAGCGCCTCTTGTGCATCCGGCAACAGCAACTCCGCATCGTCGACGATCACGAACCGCCAGTCACCGTTCATCGGCCGCAGCGGCGCCTGTGCCGAGATCGACCGTGCTGTCTCGATCGTCAGGCTGGCAGCCTTACTGCCGCGCTCACCGGCCAATCGGTTTTGCTCTTCGAGCGAGACGAGCATGATATCCGGGTGACTACCGCGCAGAACCCGGCGGCAGCCCCCGCATTCGAAGCAGGGATTGCCCTCGACCGGTTGCTCGCAGAGCAGTGCCTGGGCAAATCGGGCGGCAAGCGTCCGCTTTCCGATCGACGGAATGCCGCTCAAAAGAAAGGCATGTCTGGGAGCGCGACGCTGCACCGCCGACCGAAGTTTCTCAACGGACTGGCGGTTCCCACAGAAGCGCCAACCGTTGCCGGTCATGACGCAGCCCGCTTTTTGACTTTCACTGGCCGGCGCGTGGTGGGCTTGACCGGCTCTTCTACGCGCTCGCCCTTGCTCAGAAGCGCCACGATCGCCTCACGTTCCTCATTTTTGAGCTCGACCTCGGGTTCGAGATCGCGGACGTAGTACTCCAGTTCGTCGACCGGCAGTACAGGGTCGCTCGAGCCGTTGACCTCGATTTCGGCGGTATCAGACGTGAAGACGATCACCGCTTCGATATCGGCTTCCAGGTCGGCGGCCCGCAATGCGGCCTCGGCCGTATCCAGCGACTGACCGGTTTCCTTCGTCGGATTGCCGACCTGGGGTCCGCTGAACGCGAACATGCGCCCCAACACTGAACCGCCCTTGCGCCAGACGTCGTTATTGACCGTGACCTGCCCGGGGAAATCCTTCGTGGTGATCACGAGCACGCCACCCGGATGCACGAGGGTGTGATCGATCACTTTGCTGTCCGGACGACCGAAGTGGATCAAGGTGAAGCGATCCGACAATCCCTTCAGATGATGATCGAGCGCGAAATCCTCGCGCACATGCCGCGCATTATTCCCCCAGCGGCCAATCCGCTGCATGCCGCGATTGAAGAGGATGAAACCAATGACCAGGAAAACATAGGTGACGAAGATGAAATTGTTACTGCGGCCGCTCATGAAGAACGCAACGGGAAAGGTCGCGACCAGCAAGAGAAAACCGCCGAATGCCATGAGTTTGGCGCGGCGTCGCTGCGCGTCGATATAGCCGACGTTTCGATAAATGCGCATGGGGGAGTGTTGTCTCGTCCGATCCAGGTAAATCGCGCGATCGCACGATCACAGGCGTCCGCGACCGGCTGACGCTGCGGATTCTAGCACTGTCATCCTGACGAAGGAAGCGCTTGCCTTGAGTCCACATGCTGGAAACCAGCGCAACCGCCACGTGAAAAGCCGCCCCCCTCGGTCCTAGCGATGGGACTCCGTGCCCTTTGGTCTCACATCCAGTCGTAGCGGAGTGCGTCTCTGCCATCTCGTCTCGGGGAGTCGAGCCGGACGATTCGCCCTCTGACCCATCCCTCTTAGCTTCGTTTCAGCCTACACGAGCGGCGGAGCGTTCGTGACCGCTTCGAGCCAGAAGCGTCCGCCTCCGATCGCAAGGATGAGCACGATCGCGATCGCGACACTGATCGCAGTCAGCGATCGTAGCTGATCGAATCGCTCGTAGCGGTTTTCGCGATTGAGCAGCATGAGCGTGGTCACCAGCACCAACGTCGTGAAAGCAACGACGGCGGACGCCATCAAGAGCAGCGAAAACGGATAAAACACCAGATCGGAACCGGTGCCGATGAGCAAACGAACCGGAACCAGCGGCAAGAGCATTACCACAGGCAGCCACCAATGGGCGATCACTCGCTCCCGTGTGCGCGGCCGCCGCCAGAGGGTCATTCCCGCCAGCATCACTATGACCGTTCCGATACCAATGCCCGCCATCCAGCCGGTGAGCAGTCGGTATTCATTCGACGGTGCATAGGGATGCCATTTCCCCAGATCGGTCAAAAGCGAATTGAACCCATCCAGCGCCATCGCTCCCACGAACGCCAGCAGGACGACACCCGCGCCGATCGATGGCAGCCCGGCTGCCCGGTGCCGACCAAGCGCAACCAGAATCACGACAGTCGAGAGCAGTCCACCATAGATGCCCGTCATGCGCCCATCGAACGGCAACGCTCGGCCATCGAAGAAAAACGAATGGCTTGGGGTTTGCGCGCAGAGGCCGTGCATCGCCGCGTGCGCTTTCAGCTCGAATGACCAGGGTGCGGCCAAAAACGCCATGCCGATGAAAAACGCAACAATCGAAAGCATGTGCCGCCGGTAGAATGGATCTCCACCCTGGCGTTTTTCTGCAATTCCCGCGGTGTCGGGCGGAACAGGCATAAATGTCATGCGGGAACTCTACTGCGCAACGCTCACCTGTCGCTAGAATTCCCGAATGTCATCCTGCCAAATGTCATCCTGACGAAGGAAGGATCTCCTCGCCGCAGCGAGTGCCACCAGACGACCCGCCACCTGATCCGAATCCAAATGCTTATACGTCCAACCGCTCGACATGAAATGAGGACGCCTTGGCCCGTCGACTCCTGAAATTTGCTTATGTCGGATCGGCAATCGCCGCCTCCGCTGCGATCGCCATGGGTGTGAAATCCGGCCGGACCCAAGAGCTCGACGAGAAGCTGACGCGGCGCATCCAGAAGATCGAAGCGCCTGGCTTCGCTCCATTGATGCATGCGGTATCCTGGGCCGGATTTCCCCCACAAAGCAAGATTCTGCCGCTGCTCATCCCGACCGCGATGCTCAGCGCCGGACGCTCGCTGGAGGCCCTGTTCCAATTGATGGGATGGGGGACTGGAGCGATCTCCGGCGGGATCAAACGAACGATGAAACGTCCGCGTCCGAATCACCCCGAGATCGTCGTCGCGAAAGCCCGCCTGGGTGGCAGCAGTTTCCCGAGCGGTCACGTCATCATCTACACCGGCGTCTACGGGTTCCTCGCCTACCTGGCGCACGTCCATATCAAGGTCGGCTTGCTACGGAAGGCAGTCGTGGGATTGATTGCCGGCATGGTGGCGCTGGTCGGGACGAGCCGCGTCTATCTCGGGCATCACTTCACCAGCGATGCGATCGTCTCTTACCTCTTGGGCACCAGCTACCTGATCGGCCTCATCTCCCTCTACCAACGAATCCAGAAACGAAGCTCTGCTCGATGAACCGAACAAAACCTTGCGAAGTCATCGGCCATGCCGGAGCCGACGGCTTCTTTCCAGCGAATACCGAACAGTCATTCAGAAAGGCAATCGAGCTCGGCGTCGACCGTATCGAATGCGATGTCACCGGCGACTTCGATCGGGTGCTGTTCCTCGTGCACGATCAGGTTCTGCTCATCGACGGGACCCGGCGCAAGGTCCGCTCCATGCCACTCGAACAGATCCGGCAGATCGACCCACTGGTCGTCGCGCTTGAAGATTTGCTGGCGATCACTGAGGGCAAGACGCCGCTCCTGCTCGATCTGAAAGCTCGCGGGCTCGAAGACGATCTGATTCTGGCAATTCGCGCGCTTCGCGACGCGGAAGATGACGTTTCGGTTTCGAGCACGCACGCCCGCACCTTGCGGACCATCGCCAAAGCCATACCCGAGATGCGGGTCGGTCTCAGCCGCGGTCATTGGGTCACCCGCATACCGCCGCGGTTCCGAACGCTCGCCGGCTGGGTCGAAGGCTTTCTGCAGGTCCTTCCCCTCCTGCTCCTCGGCAAGTGGTGCCATGCCACCGAGCTGATGCTCTACTACCGCATCTGCACCCCGCCGCTGATCGGGGCAATGCACGCAGCCGGCTTTCGCATCTACGCCTGGACTCCAGAGCGAACCAGCGAGTTCCGCACCCTGCTCGACCGGGGGGTAGACGGTATCATCACCCACCGCCCGGACCGATTGATCGCCACGCTCGAGGCAACCGGCGTCCCGCGTCTTTGACCGCGGAATTCCGCTCGTGGTAGGCTGATCGGTCGAGAAGACAATGGCTTCGACGGGAACCCGCCCGCGGCGCCGGTCGTTCGAGCGAGCTCGGGAAGGTGGAAGCCGGGTACAACGATCGTCCGCACGGTATCACCCCTGAGCCAACTCGGTCGCCGGCCGTTATCCCGGCAGCCCAAGTGGGCGACGACGGCAGGAAATGACGTCGTTGCCAATCGAGGTGGTACCGCGGTTCAGGCCGTCCTTTCGAATGAAGGACGGCTTTTTTGATTTTCGACATAACTACGATTCGCACCCAAAAGGATTCAAACCGAATGAGCCGGTTTCAGGACGTCGTCGCCAAACCCGATTTTCCCGCCATGGAGCGGGACATCCTTGCCTGGTGGACTCAGGAAGGAATCATGCAGGCGTATCTGAAACGAAACGATGGCGCGGCCGAGCGCTACAGCTTCATCGACGGTCCGATGACAGCCAACAATCCGATGGGCGTCCACCACGGTTGGGGCCGCACCTATAAGGATCTCTTTCAGCGCTTCCAGACGATGCTCGGCAAGGAGCAGCGCTACCAGAACGGGTTCGATTGCCAGGGCCTCTGGGTCGAGGTCGAGGTCGAAAAAGAGCTCGGTCTCAAAAGCAAGCGTGATATCGAGACCTACGGCATCGCTGAGTTCGTCAACCGCTGCAAAGAGCGCGTCTGGAAATACGCCGAGCGGATCACCGATCAGTCGATTCGTCTCGGATACTGGATGGACTGGGACAACTCGTATTACACGATGTCCGACGAGAACAATTACACCATCTGGCATTTTCTCAAGCAGTGCTTCGACCGCGGCTGGATCTACAAGGGCCATGACTCGATGCCCTGGTGCCCACGCTGCGGTACCGGTATCTCCGAGCACGAGATCGTGACCGAGGGCTATCAGGACCGCACCCACCTCTCCCTCTTCGTCGGCTATCCCATCGTCGAGCGGCCGGGCGAAGAACTGATGGTCTGGACCACAACCCCGTGGACCTTGGCCGCGAATGTCGCCGCCGCGGTCAATCCGGAACTTGCCTACGTCAAGCTGAAGCAGGGCGACCGGATTTTCTATGTCGGCAAGGACGCGATCGGCAACGCGATCAAGGGCGATTACGAAATCCTGGACGAGCTGAAGGGCAGCGATCTGCTCGGGCTCACCTTCATCGCCCCGTACGACGACCTGCCGGCCAACGAGGGCGTTCGCCACGTCGTGATCCCCTGGGA
The DNA here is from genome assembly GCA_035708745.1 of Thermomicrobiales bacterium. GTDB lineage: Bacteria > Chloroflexota > Chloroflexia > Thermomicrobiales > UBA6265 > JAMLHN01. Next base: position 140,525 of record DASTFJ010000158.1, read on the forward strand.
CGAAGTCAGCGCGGTCGAAGGCACCGGCATCGTGCATATCGCGCCAGGCGCCGGAAAAGAGGACTTCCAGCTTTCGAAAGTCAATGATCTGGACGTCATCGCGCCCCTGAACGAATCGGGTATCTATCTCGATGGCTTCGGCTGGCTGACCGGGCAATACGTTCACGACGTCGCTACGCCGATCATGCGCGACCTCGAGAAGCGGGGCTTTCTCTATCGCAGCCAGCAATACACCCACCGCTATCCGGTCTGCTGGCGCTGCGGCACCGACCTCGCCTTCCGGCTGGTCGACGAATGGTTCATCTCGATGGATCAGCTCCGCGAGCCAATGATGCGCGTGACCAAGGAGATCAACTGGGTCCCCGGTTTCGGCCGCGAACGCGAGCTCGACTGGCTCGCCCATATGGACGACTGGATGATCTCCAAGAAACGCTACTGGGGTTTGGCGCTTCCGATCTACGAATGCGAGGCCTGTGGCACCTTCGAGGTCATCGGCTCGGAAGACGAGCTGAAGGCGCGCGCCGTCGAGGGATGGGACGAATTCGACGGCCACACGCCGCACCGCCCCTGGATCGACAACGTCAAGATCGCGTGCCCGACGTGCGGCGGTCTGGTCTCACGCATCAAGGACGTCGGCAATCCCTGGCTCGATGCCGGCATCGTCGCCTTTTCCACGCTCGATTACCGTCACGATCGCGCGTATTGGGAAAAGTGGTATCCGGCCGACATGATCTCGGAAAGCTTCCCCGGTCAGTTCCGCAATTGGTTCTATTCGATGATCGCGCAAAGCACCGCGCTCACCGGCCGCCCGGCCTTTCGCAATGTCTTTTCCTACGCCCTTATGCGCGATGAGAAAGGCGAGGAGATGCACAAGAGCAAGGGCAACGCCATCTGGTTCGACGATGCCGCCGAGATCGCCGGCGTCGATGTTATGCGCTGGCAGTTCACCTCGGTGAATCCCAGCCACAATCTGAACTTCGGCTACAAAACACTCGACGAAGTGCGCCGCCGCTTCATCTTGCCGCTCTGGAATTCGTATTCCTTTTTCGTCACCTATGCCCGTCTGGACGGGTTCGACCCGAGCGACCCAGCCACCGAGATCCCCCTGGCCGAGCGAACGCTGCTCGACCGCTGGATCGTCTCGCGCCTCAATCAGGTGATCGAGTCCGTCCGCGAGGCGTTACTCGCCTACCGGCCGGAAGTTGCGACCCAGGCGCTCGAGACCTTCGTGGTCGAAGAACTCTCGAACTGGTATATCCGCCGCAATCGCCGGCGCTTCTGGAAATCGGAAGCAGATCGGGACAAGGCGGCTGCATACCGCACGCTGTATGACGTGCTCGTAACGACAACTCGCTTGCTCGCGCCGTTCGTTCCTTTTCTGGCGGATGAGATGTACCGCAATCTGGTGGCCGGCGTGGACGAAAATGCACCGGCATCGGTCCATCTGACCGACTTCCCGGAAAGCGATCCAGCCCAGATCGACGACACGCTTTCCCACGACATGGCGGTCGCCATGGAGGTAGTCGCCCTCGGTCGCTCGGCCCGCTCTGAATCGAATCTCAAGGTGCGACAACCGCTGGCGGGCATTCTGGTCTACACCCGCGATCCGGAGGCATATGCCGCCGCCGAGTCATTACAGGATCTGATTCTCGATGAGCTCAATATCAAGTCGATCGCCCCGCTGGACGAGCTGGGCGAGGTTGTTTCCTATGGCATCCGGCCGAATCTGAGTCTGCTCGGGCCGCGCCTCGGCAAGCAGCTCAGTGAGGTGCGTGGCCTGCTATCGGCGATGGATCCGGCAGAGGTCGCAGGGGCCGTCAACGACGGGAAGTCGACCGAGCTGGCTATGAATGACGGATCCATCGTCTCGATCGCACCCGGTGAGATCCTCGTCGATCTCGTGAAGCGGCCGGGCTACGCCGCCGCTCAGGGCGAGATCGGCACGGTCGTGCTCGATACCGAGATCACGGAATCGCTGTTGCGAGAAGGAATCGCGCGCGACTTCGTGCGCGGTGTGCAAGATGCGCGCAAATCGGCCGGCTATCAGATCGACGATCGGATCGAGATCGTGCACAACGCCAGCGGAGAAGCTGCCCGGGCCATTGCCGAATTCGCCGAGTTTGTACGGAACGAGACTCTGGCCGCGTCGCTCGAGGCCGACGGCGCCGGACCGAGCGAGGGCGCCCATTGCGCAACGATCGAGGCAGGCGGCGAGCCGGTCGAAATTCGGCTCCGCCAAGTGGCGCGATAGCCCATGCGCCTGATTTCTCGATGCGGAATCCGGCTCTCCGGCGCCTCCGGGACCAGCCGCCGTGCTATCCTCGCTGCGGCCGCCGGCGGTCTCGTGCTCGAGGCGGTCATTCTGTGCGTCCAGAGTCCAAATGCTCAGGGAGAAGATTTTGGCGGCTGAGCGAAACGCGGTCGTAAGCGCGTCGATTGCCTATGACTACATCATGGGCTTTGGCGGCTCATTCGCCGATCACATCATCCCCGAAAAAGCGCACGTCATCTCCGTCAGCTTTCTGGTCGATTCCCTGCGCAAACAACGCGGCGGAGTCGCGGGGAATATCTGTTACACCCTCGCCTTGCTGGGAGAGTCCAGCCATCTGGTCGGCGCGGTCGGCAACGACTTCGGTCCCTATCGCGCCGCATTCGAAGCGCTCGACATCGGCATGGACTACGTCATCCAAGACGATGGCATGCTGACCGCGTCCGCGTTCATGATGGCCGATCTCAAGAGCAACCAAATCGCGTCTTTCTATCCCGGCCCGGGTAGCCAGACCGCTGCCATCGACTTGACTGACATTGGCAATAGCTGCCGGTTCGGCATCGTCGGGCCAACCGATCCGGAGGTCATGCGGCTGCACACCCGCCAGCTCGGCGACTCCAGCTGCAAGCTCATTTTCGATCCAGCGTTTCAGATCATCCTCTATTCGGCCGAGGATCTTACCGAGGGAATCGAAGCCGCCTGGTGCGTCGTCGGCAACGACTACGAGTTCGCCATGATCGAACGCAAGACCGGCTTGTCCGTGGCCGACATCGCGGCGAAGAAAGAGCTCGTGGTCGTTACCTATGGCGAAAAGGGGTCCGATTTCATCGTCAACGGCGAAACGACGCATATTCCTCCGGCCCCTCCCCGTCAGGTGATCGATCCGACCGGAGCCGGCGACGCGTTCCGCGGCGGTCTCTTGCGGGGGTTGCTGTTGGACCTTCCCGTCGATGTGACCGGACGCATCGCCAATCTGGCCGCGGTCTACGCGGTCGAGCAGACCGGCACCCAGGAACATCATTACAACCGCAAGGAATTCGTCGAGCGATTCGACGCGGCGTTCCCTGATTACGCTGGAACGATTTCTTCTACCCTGCTCGCCAGAATTTCCCAGGCAGCCATCTCACAGTAAGAGGAGCGAACCTTGTCGACCAAACCGATGAATTTCGATATCAAGGACCCATCGCTGGCGCCGGACGGGCGCCGCCGGATCGAATGGGCCGCGCGCGAGATGCCGGTGCTTCGCCAGATCAGCGAGCAATTCGGCAAGGAGAAGCCGTTCGAAGGACTTCGCCTGCTGTGCTGTGCACACATCACCACCGAAACCGCCAACCTCGCGCTGGCGTTCCAGGCAGGTGGCGCCGATGCGGTGCTCTGCGCCAGCAATCCTTTGTCTACCCAGGACGACGTCGCGGCCGCGCTGGTCGATGCCGGAATTCCCGTTTTCGCCATCAAGGGTGAAGACGCGGAGACCTACAACCGCCATATCCAGGCTGCCCTCGACCACAAGCCAAATCTGGTTATCGACGACGGCGCCGATGTCGTTACGACGCTGCACACCACACGAAGGGAGCTGCTGCCCGACGTCATCGGTGGCACCGAAGAAACCACAACTGGAATCATCCGCGATCAGGCGATGGAAAATGACGGCGTTCTCGCCTTCCCGATCATGGCAGTCAACGATGCCGACACCAAGCACTTCTTCGACAATCGCTATGGCACCGGGCAGAGCACGATCGACGGCATCCTGCGTGCCACCAACGTCCTGCTCGCGGGGAAGACGGTGGTGGTGGCGGGCTACGGCTGGTGCGGCAAGGGCATCTCGATGCGAGCCCGCGGCATGGGCGCCCGAGTCATCGTGACCGAGATCGACTCCGTGCGCGCCCTCGAGGCCGCCATGGACGGCTTCGAGGTAACCACCATGGCGCGCGCGGCCGCCCGCGGCGATCTCTTCGTCACCGCCACCGGCAATATCAATGTCATCGACCGGGACGACTTTGCGCAGATGAAAGACGGCGCCATCATGGCGAACTCCGGCCACTTCAACGCCGAGGTCAATTTGAAGGCGCTCGGGGAGATGGCCGGCGAAGGCGTGCGCACCCTGCGGCCGTTCGTGCAGGAATACGCGATTGCGTCCGATCAGAAGCTGATCGTGCTGGGCGAAGGGCGCCTCATCAATCTGGCAGCTGCCGAAGGACACCCGGCCAGCGTCATGGACATGAGCTTCGCGAACCAGGCCCTGGCCGCCGCCTACCTCGTGCGCGAGGGCAAGAATCTCGAAAACAAGGTCTATCCGATCCCGGTCGAAATCGACCATGAAATCGCGCGACTCAAGCTCGCCGCCATGAACATCGAAATCGATTCGCTCACCGACGAGCAGTCCAAATATTTGAACTCCTGGGATCTGCACTAGACCGCACGCCCATTTGGCGCGTTGTTGCAGACTGCCGTGTCTGCCGTGGGCTCACGACTGCGGGCGCAGAGGTCTGCAACAACGACACCGAATGAGTTCGCTGAGAGAAGAAAGACGACACCATGAGCGAATCGACCTTCTTTACATCGGAATCGGTCACCGAGGGACATCCCGACAAGCTCTGCGATCAGATCTCGGATGCCGTGCTCGATGCCGTTCTGACCGACGATCCCTATAGCCGGGTCGCCTGTGAAGCCGCGGCGACGACCGGTCTGATCATGGTCTTTGGGGAGATCACCACCAGCACCTATGTCGAAATCCCGGAGCTGGTGCGCAATGTCATCCGGGACATCGGCTACACCGATTCGTCACACGGCTTCGATTGCGCGACCTGCGGTGTCATGGTTTCGCTGAAAGCGCAAAGCTCCGAGATCGCCGGTGGCGTCGGTTCGGCGCTGGAAGTCCGCGACAAGTCGGTCGCCGGCGACAAATACGACCAGATCGGCGCCGGCGACCAGGGAATGATGATCGGGTATGCCTCGAACGAGACACCCGAGCTCATGCCGTTGCCGATCGCGCTCTCGCATCGCATTGCCCGCGAGCTCTCGGTCGCGCGCAAGAGCGAAATCCTCCCCTGGCTGCTGCCAGATGGCAAGAGCCAGGTGACCGTCGAATACGAAAATGGTAAGCCGATTCGGGTCGACACGGTGGTCGTCTCCACCCAGCACCAACCCTTCGTCAACAACGAAGAGATCAAAGAAGGCGTGCTCGATGTCGTCATTGGCAAGTCGGTCCCGGGAGAGCTGCTCGACAAAAAGACGAAATACTTCGTCAACCCCAGCGGCCGCTTCACCCTCGGCGGTCCGATCGCCGATGCCGGTCTAACCGGGCGCAAGATCATCGTCGACACCTATGGCGGCATGGCCCGGCATGGTGGGGGCGCCTTCTCGGGCAAAGACGCGACCAAGGTCGACCGCTCCGGCGCCTACGCCGCGCGGTATGTGGCCAAAAACTTCGTCGCGGCCGGGCTGGCCGAACAATTCGAGATTCAGATCTCGTATGCCATCGGTGTCGCGAGCCCGGTTTCGATCATGGTCGAAACCAATGGGACCGGAGTCGTCTCCGATGACAAGCTGACCCAGCTTGTGCGCGAATACTTCGACCTGCGGCCAGCGGCCATCATCGATACGCTCGATCTGCGCCGCCCGATTTACCGGCAGACCGCCGCGTACGGCCACTTCGGCCGACCCGATCTCGACCTTCCCTGGGAAAAAACCGACAAGGCTGAGGCCCTCAAAGCCGCAGTCTGATTCGCTATCCACCAACCGAGGGAACGCAAAACGGGGCGCCCAGGCGCCCCGTTTTCGATTCCTGATTCTGATTCTCCGGCCTCCGAACGCTACTCGACCCGCAGAATCTTCACGGTCGTCGAGCCGGCCGGAGTCGGCACCTTGGCGGTTTGTCCTGGGCGCTTGCCCAGCAACGCGGCCCCAATTGGCGAAACATTGGAAATCTTGCCTTCCGTCGGCTTCGATTCGATCGCGCCGACGATGGTGTATTGCTCCTCTTCTCCGTCGAAGTCAATGGTGACAGTCGAGCCGAGCCCGACCGCGCCTTTCGTCGTGGGAAGATCATCGACGATGACAGCATTGCGGAAGAGCGCGTCCAGATCGGCGATGCGGCGCTCGTTCATCATCTGATCATGCCGGGCAGCGTCGTACGCGGAGTTCTCCCGTAAGTCGCCGTGCGAGCGAGCCTCGGCCACGATCTCGGCGATCTCCGGTCTCCGTACATTCTTAAGCTCTTCGAGCTCGGCTTTCAGCCGTTCGAGACCTTCGCGGGTAACAGGAACAGGATCAGATTGCATCTGACTCACCTCTGAGTTAAAAAAATCGAATTGGGACGAGCGCGGGGCTTACTCGACTTCGAGCGTGCACTCGATCTCGACGGGAATCCCCGTCGGCAACGAGACGAAACCAACCGCGGAGCGGGAACCATACCCTGCTTCGCCAAAGACCTCGACGAACAAATCGGAGCAGCCGTTAATCACTTTTGGCTGATCTTCGAAATCCGGCGTTGCATTGACCATCCCAAGCAGCTTCACCAGCCGCTTGACGCGATCGAGATCGCCCAGCGCATCCTGCGCAGTTGCCAGGATGCTGAGTCCCACCGACCGGGCCGCGGCATATCCCTCCTCGACGGTCATGTCGGCGCCGAGCTTGCCCTTGCGAATCTCGGGTCCCGGGCCTGTCCCGGAAATGAAAAGCAAATTGCCCGTCTGCACATAGCGTACATAGGTTGCCACCGGACGCGCCGGTTCGGGCAGCACAATACCGAGTTCCTGTAATCGAGCGGAAACACTCACAGTGTTCATACCCCTTTCGTCGAAATCTGAACGTCAGCGCCAGCCGAGCGCGTCGCCGACCCGCTGAATTGCATCTTCCAGCAGTTCGTCCGCGGTGGCGAACGAAACGCGGAAATGACCTTCGCCCGCCTGCCCGAAGGCGATGCCCGGGGTCACAGCCACCCGCGCCTCCTGCAAAAGCTTCGCGCCCAGATCGACCGAGCTCATCCCGGTCTCACGCGCATCCGGGAAGGCGTAGAACGCGCCCTCTGGCAATGGGCATCGCATGCCTTTGACCTTGTTCAAACCGTTGGTCACCATGTGACGTCGCCGGTCCCACGCCTGCACCATCTGCCCGACGGACTCCTGCGGACCCAAGAGCGCTTGTACCGCGGCGGCCTGCACGAACGAGGTTGCCTGGGACACGGAGTGACTCTGCACCTTGCCCATCTCGTCGATGAACGCTCGCGGTCCGGCCACATATCCGAGCCGCCATCCGGTCATCGCATAGGCCTTGGAAAGACCGTTGAACGTCAGCGTCCGGTCCCACATTCCCGGAAACGCGGCGATGCTGTAGTGCTGCCGGCCGCCATAGATGATCTTTTCGTACATCTCGTCGGTATAGACGAGAATGTCGTGCTCGATCGCGAAATCGCAAATCGCCTGAATCTCGTCGAGCGTCAGCACGCGCCCGGTCGGGTTCGACGGAGAGTTGACCATCAGACCGCGCGTGCCGGGAGTGACTGCCGCTTCGAGCAGCTCACGCGTCACCCGAAAGTTGGTATCCGGATCGAGCGAGACGGGAACTACGCGGCCACCAGCGATCTCGACCATCGAGGCGTAGGACACCCAGGCTGGCTCCAGCAGCATCACGTCGACGCCTTCTTCGACCGTCGCCAGCATCGCAGCGAACAGCGCCTGCTTCCCGCCCGGCGTGACCATGATCTCACCGGGGTCGTACTCGAGACGATTGTCGTCCAGCAATTTCTTGACCAGCGCCTTCTTGAGCGCCGGTGTGCCGTTGCTGGCTACATAGTGGGTGTCCCCGGCGTTCATGGCCTCGGTGGCAGCCAGGCGAATGTTCTCGGGCGTAATGAAATCGGGATCGCCGCCGCCGAGATCGATGACATCGATTCCCTGCGCCTTCAGCTCGCGCGCCTTATTGGAGACGGCGACCGTTGGCGAAGGCGAGGCGGATTTGACCCGCGCGGCTAAAAAGTCGGCGACCTCCCGTGGTTTCGTTTGCACCCGATGCTCCTCGAACGACACTCGCGAACATTCCTGACGGCAAGTATCCCGCCTCTCCCAACCAGTGTCGAGAGACAATCCGAACGATCGATGGCGAACGCTGTTTCGTTGCCGTGTTCAGACGCGCGATCCCCGATCCTGTAACTGATTTGACAAGGTTTCGTTAGTTGGATACGATGCGGTAAGACGTCTGACACACTACTCAACTGTGCAGTTTTCCGCTCGCGGAGACCACTTGGGTCGACAGTCCCCACAACGGGTTGCCAACGATGCCTGTAGTCGATCATCAACAACTCCGGCCGTTCGGCACGTCGGTTTTCGAAGCGGTCGGAACGCCGTGCGATATTGCGGCGTTCGTCGCGGACTCGCTGGTGGATGCCAATCTGGCCGGCCACGATTCGCACGGCGTCCTCCGGCTTCCCGGCTACTGCGGTTCTCTTCGGGCCGGCGACATCATCCCCGACGCACGATGTGCGTTGCTGCAGCGCGACCGGTCGACCGCGATCGTCGATGGTTCGCTCGGCTGGGGCCAACCCGCCATGCATCTTGCCGCCCGAACTGTTATCGACCTCGCGCGAGAGTGTGGGCTCGGTGCGGTGGCAGTGCGCAACTGCTATCACGTCGGGCGCGTCTCTCCCTATGTCGAAACGGTCGCGCGCGCCGGCATGATCGGTATCGCCATGTCGAACGCTGGCCCTGGCGTCGCACCGTTCGGTTCGCGCCAGCGAGTGCTTGGAACAAATCCATTCGCATGGTCGATGCCGATTGGCGCGGACGACGACGTGCTCACCTTCGATATCGCGACCGCGGCGATCGCCGAGGGCAAGCTGCGCGTCGCGCGTGCCCAAGGCAAACGCGTCGGCGCCGACATGCTGGTCGATGCGAACGGCCAACCAACCGACGATCCGGACGACTTTTTCGAGGGCGGAGCCATTCTTCCATTCGGAGGACACAAGGGCAACGGCATCAGCATTCTGGCGCAAATGCTTGGACGCGCACTCGCCGGCATGGATACGACCGGGTTCGATGGTCCGCGCGGCGCGAACGGCCCCGTTATTCTCGCAATCGACCCAACCTGCTTCACCACCCCTGCGGAATTTCGCTCCGAAGTCGCAGCCCAGGCAGCGCTGATCGCGCACTCCACGCCCGCCGAGGGCTTTTCCGAGGTGCTGCTGCCTGGTGAGATCGAGCGCCGGACAGCCAACGAGCGCCGCGTACATGGCATTCCGATTCCCGCTACGACTTGGGCCGAGCTGACCCAGCTGGCCGATTCGCTTGGCATTGCCATGATCGAGGAAGGAGCGTGATCGTTCGACGAAGATATGGACTCGATTCGACACTCGAGAAGTACCCGTAGCCATTCAACGGTGAGGAGCACGATCGAATGACCCGATCACCTGAGACGAACGGATTGACCTTCAACCGCCGATCGCTGATGAAGTCATCGGCTGGGGTGGCCGCCGCGGCTGCAATCGGCGGGAGCGCTGCATCCAGCATCGCCCTTCGTTCGGTGGGCGCCCAGGACAGCAGCACCCCACTGCAGATCGGACGCGAAACTGAGTTCGCGCCGATCTTCGTGCCGTACCACGCCTCCACCGGCACCCAGACCCAGATTTTCGACCTGATCTACAGCCGTCTCCTGAAGGTGCAGGACGACCTCACGTTCCAGCCCGATCTGGCCGAATCGTGGGAAGTGTCCGAGGATGCGACTACCTATACCTTCAAGATTCGAACCGGTGTCACCTGGACCGATGGCGAACCGCTCACCGTCGACGACATCATCTTCACCTATAAGCTGGCGCTGACCCCCGAGACCGGTGCCCTGCAGGCAGGCAAACTCAAACAGATCACCGGAGCGTCTGACTTCTACGACAAGAAGGCCGACGATGTCACCGGTCTCGAGCGAGTCGATGACAACACGCTGAAAATCACCCTGGACAAGCCGAATGTCGCGTTCCTGACCGGCACCGCGGGTTCGAGCTCGTTGATCTGGGTTATTCCGCAACATATCTATCAGGATGTCGATCCGGCGAACATCGACCAGGCGCCCGTCAGCCAATCGCCGACGGTCGGCACCGGCGCGTATCAGTTCGTCGAATACGTGCCCGATCAGTACGTCTCATTCAAAGCCAACCCGAACTACCACCTCGGCGCACCGAAGATCGAGCAGGTCTTCCTGCGGCTGGCCGAGCCTGCCACCCAGCTTGCCCAGCTCGAGAGTGGTGAGCTGCACATGATGAGCCGCATGGCCGCCAAGGAAGCCGACCGGCTTTCGACCAGCGATATCATCGATATCGTCAACACCCCGGGTATCGGGGTCTTCCAGACCGCCGTCAATAACGAACGCTTCCCGGACAAGCGCCTGCGTCAGGCCATGATGTATGGCTCCGACCGCAAGGCGCTCCTGCAAGCGGTACTGCTCGGGCAAGGCGAGATCGTGAACAGCACGATTATCGGACCCGACTGGGCGGTCTTCGACGACCTGAATACCTACGAGTTCGACCCGGACAAGGCGAAGTCTCTGGTCGAGGAGTCCGGATTCGACACCTCGCAATCCATCGGACTGACGTGGTCGAAGGGATACCAACCGGTGGAGCTTGCCGCCCCAGTTTTCCAGCAGCAGATGTCCGACATCGGGTTGAAGATCGATCTCGTCCCGCTCGAAACGGCCGCCTACGTCGATGCGGTCGTCAACGATCCAGACTTCGATATGGCCTGGTTCGGCGGCGGCTCCTATCGAATCGACCCGGACGTCTCGTCGGGCTACTACATGACGGTCAACTGGACTCCGAATGGCGGCAACACCACCCACTACTCGAACGAGGAGCTCGATCAGCTCTTCATCGATGGCCGTGGCACCACCGACATCCCCACGCGCACCGACATCTACCATCAGGTCGCCAAAATCCTGAACGAGGATGTTCCCACCCTCTTCTGGTGGTCAGACAACCAGATCTTCGGCATCAACAAGAAACTGCAAGGCGTCAAGCCTGGGCCGAATCAATACATCTGGTGGAATATCCAGGAGTGGAGCTTCGCCGAATAGCTTTCTCAACGGGTGCCGCCGGGGTTTCCCTGGCGGCACCCGTTCGCATCGTTCGCAGCCACAGCAAATGGAACCTCGATGGGTCGGTATTTTCTACGGCGCCTCGTCATCTCGGTGCCAGTGCTCCTGTTCGTGACGCTGATCGCCTTCACGCTGGTCAATCTGGCGCCAGGCGATCCCGTCACGTCCATGATCAATCCCGCCACTCGCGCCGAGCTCGGGCCGGATTGGGTCAAGGAGCGTCAGGCGGCGCTTGGCCTGGACAAGCCGATCGTGTACCGCTACGGCATCTGGATCAAGGAAGTCCTGCGCGGCAATCTGGGCTATTCCCTGATCGGCGGTCAATCCGTTTCCGGACAAGTCGGCGCGCGCATCGGTCCAACGATGCTGCTCATGGCGTCCGCGATCATTCTCGGTACGCTGATCGGAATTCCACTCGGCATGTATTCGGCACTTCGACCGAACTCGTGGCCGGACTACCTCTTGACGATATTTGGATTCCTGGCGATTTCGACGCCGATCTTTTTCCTGGGTTTGGCGATGATGTACATCTTCGCCGTGCACCTGCAGTGGTTGCCGACCTCAGGCATGCGCACCCTCGGTAAGCCAAAATCTGTCGGCGATTTGATCCAACACATGATCATGCCGGTCACCGCGCTGGCAATGATCCATATTCCGCTCGTGATGCGCTATACCCGCGCGTCGATGATCGAAGCCCTGCGGCAGGATTTCGTCACCACGGCTCGCGCAAAAGGATTGCGCGAGCAATGGGTCATCGTGCGGCACGCCTTTCGCAACGCGTTGATTCCGCTCATCACCATCATTGGCTTGAGCTTGCCAGAGATGCTCAGCGGCGCGGTCATCACGGAAACGATCTTCCAATGGCCCGGCATGGGGTTGCTGGCTCTGCGGGCCGTGAACGCTCGCGACTATCCGCTTGTGCTCGGCGTCATTCTGGTGACGGCCTTCATGGTGCTCATCAGCAACCTCATCAGCGATCTCTGCTACGGCATCGCCGATCCCAGGATTCGATTCAAATGAGCGATCAGGTCCTGGTAGAGACGCCGCCACAGGTCTGGACGAACCGAACCTTCGCCGGCCGCGGCTATCCACGGATGCGGGCATTCATGCGGCACCGGCTGGCGCTTGCCGGCTTCATCGTTGTGCTCGCATTGGCGCTCATCGCGATTTTCGCTCCTGTGCTCGCTCCCTACGATCCAAATGCAGTCGATCTCTTTGCAACGGCACAGGGTCCCAGCAGAGCCCATTTGCTCGGAACCGACGACATTGGCCGGGATGTCCTGAGCCGGGTGATCTACGGCGCCCGGGTGTCGCTCTCCGTCGGGTTGGTTTCGGTGACGATCTACGTCGCCATCGGCATGGTGCTCGGCAGCATCTCTGGCTATTTCGGTGGATGGATCGATTCGACCATCCAGCGTTTCACCGATGCCGTTATGTGCTTCCCAAGCCTGATCATCATCATCGCGGCGGTCGCCATCATCGGTCCCAGCATTTACAACGTCATGATCGTCATCGGCCTGCTGACCTGGCCCGGTATCTGCCGCCTCGTCCGTGGCCAGATTCTGCAATTGCGCGAACGGGAATTCGTCGAGGCGGCGCGGGCGCTCGGAGCGTCACCCACCCGCGTGATCTTCGCCCATTTGCTGCCGAACACCATTGCACCGATCACGGTCGCAGCGACCTTTGGCGTCGCCGCCGCGATCCTGACCGAAGCGGGCCTCTCGTTTCTTGGGCTCGGAGTGCAACCGCCGACTCCGAGCTGGGGGAATATGATCAACACCGCCCAATCGGCCGCGGTTCTCCAAAACATGCCCTGGCTGTGGATCCCGGCCGGCGTGATGATTGCCCTGGCCGTGCTGAGTATCAATTTTGTCGGCGATGGTCTGCGCGATGCCCTCGACCCCCGCTCCGCGCATCGCTAGAGTAGTCTCGAAAGAAGAGCCCGCGCCTCGCGAACGGCCGTCCCACTTTCGAAGGGGCTTGCTCTGTCCTCCCGAGCGGCACGCCGTTCTTTTCGTCATCCCGACCGGAGTGGAGCGTACGCCTTGCGCAGAATTTATTGCTTTTGTGAAAAGCTGGGCGGTTCGGTTTGCCGAACCGCCCGCCCGGGCGACGGCGTTCTGTGGATTTTCCAGCTTCGGGCTATAATCTTCTGTCCTCCGGATTTGGCCGGAGAACTATGCCTTTCTGCTTCGCTCGACGATACGCCGGCGCAACGCGCATCGGTCATGGGCGGGGCGGCTCCAGAGAAAGGGGCTTCTCCTTGCGCACCGAAACAAGCGCACGTTTTTATGAATTGATGTCGATCTCGGTTCCCGACGGTACACCCGAGGAACTGGTCGAGACGGCTGATGCAATTGCGACCTATGTCACCGCGGCCGGTGGCCGCGTGCTTCGCAGCAGCAACGACTCCCCCTGGGGGCGCCGCCGCCTGGCCTACCCGATCCGGCATAACAGCGCTGATCTTCGTGATGGCTTCTATACGCTCTATCACTTCGAAATCCAGCCCGAAGGCATCGAAAACATCGAACGCGAGATTCGCCTGAATGAGCGAATCATTCGCCACCTGCTGCTCCAACTCGACAGCGAACCGATCTTTGTCGAAGAGGAAGAAGAGGTCGTCGCTGAGGGCGAAGCTGCTGAGGGTGGTGAAGTTTCCGAATCGCCGGTCGCAGCCGCGACTGAAGCCGCACCAGCCGAAGCTACCGCCGAGCCGGCTACCGAACCCGCTGCTGAGCCAGTGGCCGAAGCTGCTGTCCCAGCGGAAACCGTTACCGAACCAGTCGCCGAAGTCGTCGAAGTCGCCGAGGTCGCCGCATCTGAGGAGGAATAGATATGCCAGCCACGATCACCATCGTCGGAAATCTGGGACGCGATCCTGAAACTCGTTACACCCCGAACGGAAAAATGAATGTTGCGCTTAACGTCGCGGTTAGCCACCGGTTCCGCGATGCAAGCGGACAACAACAGGAGCGCACAAACTGGTTTCGCGTGACGGCATGGGGTCAGCTCGCCGAAACCTTGGACCGCTTGGCGCAGCAGGGATATCTTGCGAAGGGTCGTCAGGTCTTCGTTTCTGGTCGCTTCGAAGCACGCGATTATACCGGCAACGACGGTCAACAGCGAACGTCGCTGGATATCAGCGCGAACGAAGTCTTTCTGGTCGGCAACCGGGGAGATGGTGATTCGGGTGGTTCCTACAGCGGCGGCGGGGCTGGCGCTGGTTCATCGGCTGGCAGCGGAGGATCCTTCGGTGGCGGCAGTCGCGGACAGCAGGGGAGTGGCTCGGGTAACGAGCTCGACGACCTTCCCGATTCCGGCAACGATATCGACGACATTCCGTTCTAATCTTCGATTCTACGACTCATATTTCAGGAGACTTCCGTGACCGATACGCAGGAAAAAACACCCCCAACTGTTAGTGCTCCCTCGTCTGGACCAGCGGCCGAGGGCGGTGAGCGCCCAAGCCGATTTGCCCCGCGAGGGCCCCGTCCCGATGGCCCTCCGGGCGAAGGCGGCGAGCGGCCGCGCGGCGGACGGCGCTTCGGCGGCGGTGGCCGCTTCGGATCGCGCCGCAAGGTATGCCAGTTCTGCATGGACAATGTGAAACAGGTCGACTACAAGGACCTTCCACGCCTGCGCCGCTATATATCCGAGCGTGGCAAGATC